>NZ_JBHSPA010000093.1:96624-107190 GCF_042656245.1 Nonomuraea insulae | reverse complement strand
GGCTTCACGGCCGGCAGCCCCCAAGAAGCCCTCGACTGCGCCTGCGGCCTCTACCTCGGACACTAACCCCCGAAGGACTTACGACCGGGACCACTTAGGTCCACCACAGCGTGCGGACGGCTGCCCGGCTCGTCGACGCCGTGGCCTGCTGGCCGGCCGGGTGAATCGACACTTGCGCGAGGCAGGTTTCTTCACACGGTCAAGCCGGCCCGCCGGTTGCCTGATCGCGCCTCAGCGGGCGGTGAGCCAGGAGCGGATCTCGTCCATGAGCGGGACGGGCGCGTCGTGGTGGACCAGGTGGCCGGCGTCATCGATCAGCGACAGTTCGGCGCCGGGGATCAGGCTCTGCAGCCGCCGGGCGACGTTGGCGGGGATCCAGGCGTCGTCGACGCCCCACAGAATCCGTACCGGGATGCTCATGCCACCCAGCAGCCGCTCGTTCTCTTCGAGAAAACGCTCGTCGTAGTCGGCGATCTGCCGGTAGAAGGCGGGCTGGCCGTCCTCCCCGGTCCACGGGCGTACGAGATCGTCCAGATCGTCGTCGCGCAGGCCGCGGTGGCTCGCCCCCTGGATGTACGCCCGCACGATGGCGGTGTGAATGTAGGCCGGCAGCTGTCCCAGCAGGTCAGGGTGGTCCTGTACGAACCTGAAGAAGGGTGAGCCGCTGGGCGGGATGGCGACGACATCGACGAGCATCAGCGACGCGTAGCCGACACCCGCGCTGAGGTGCGCGCGCAGAGAGACGGCGCCGCCGAAGTCGTGGGCGACCACGTGCGGCCGGTCCAGATCCCAGTGCGTGAGCAGCGCCGCGAGCGCGTCGGCATGCACGCCGAAGTCGACGGGATGCCCGGCATGCTTGGAGGACAGGCCGTATCCGGGCATGTCCCAGAGGTGAACGGTGAAGTCGCGGCTCAGAGCCTCGGCGAACGGCTGCCACAACAGCGACGAGAACGGCGTGCCATGACAGAACACCACGGCCGGACCGGCGCCGACGCGCCCCCAGGCGATCTGCCGCCCACGCCACTCGAAACGCTCCGTCAACTCCATGACCTGCCCCATTGGTCCACTCGGTCGGCATCGCTCCGCGCGACGTCCGTGATGGTGTGAGTCGCAGGAATGACCGTTCTCTGCGAGAGGAATCGGCACTCGGACACTCGTGCTCCAATACCCAGGTCGCCATTCGCGGAACATGGGCGGAGATCTCCTGACCGCGGGGACGATGGCGGCCTTGAAGAGGGCCCAGCTCCAACCGGCCAGGTCATCGTCCTCGGCCCCTCCCCCGCCGCCGGTCAGCGAGTGGCAGGACGAGCGAGAGGGTGAGGAGGACGAGCCCGGCCGCGGGGGCCTGCGCGAGGGCGGCGGAGGAGCCCCACACGTCGGCGGCGCGGCCGGCGAGGGACGCCGCGACAGTGCCGTCCTGTCAGGCGGCGTCGAGGGCCGCGGTGATCTTGCGGATCATGTCGGCCAGCGTGGGGGTGGGCTGGCCCTGGTGGGTGCGGCCGGCTGCTTCGATGGCGACGATGACGGTGCTGCGGAAGTTGTCGGCCTCCGCCGGATCCTGCCTCTTCAGCAGGCTCATGGTCGCCGTCAGAGCGGGCAGTACCCGATCGGCGAGTTCGGCCACGGACTTGCCCTTCAGATTCACGCCCTTGGGCCACTCGGCGAGCACGTGCCCGACCAGGCCGGTCGCGGAGCCCAGGGCGATGGAGCCGTCGGTGGCGGCCCGATGGGATCTGCCGGTGGCGTCAGCGGCGGACATCAGCGTGACGGCGCCCCACGCGGCGGTCCGCAGGGTGATCCTGTCCTGGTCGGAAAGGGTGACGGCCATGGTGGTGTGCTCCTTCGAATCTGACGTTCAAGTGAACGGGCTGACGGTGGAATGCAGCCCTATGGGTGTCCGGGGTATCCGGATCGCTCAGGCCGCATCGCCCGAGGCCGCAATCGCTGAACCGTCATGGCGTCCACGATCACCGACCGCTCTGATATCGAGCCGTTGCCGTGCTGACATGCCCACTGACACGACACCCGCCATGAGGGAATGCGGATTTGGTGGTCGACCCGGTGAGGAAGATCTCCCCGAGGTCGGCGCGGGGGTTCGTCCGGTGCCTTCGTGCCGGAACTGGCCGCGATCGTGTGCCGGCTCGGTGCTTGCGCGTTCCCGTGGCTGCGCAGCCGCCATGCTCTGGCGGCTGCGCGTGTGGCGTGGTCGGTCTTCTGCGGACCGAGTCAGATCACGCAGCCCCGGAGGGCGGCACGAACTTGAGATTCACGGTGAGCTCACCGAAGGGATCCCCCTCGACGAGCCTGGTGCCGAAGAGCCGATTGAGGTCTGTGGCCCACCGCGCGGACAGCTTCATCGGAAACTTGTTGATCTGGTATCCGAGAAGTTGCGGCCTGAGCACGGCAAACACCTCCGCGGAGTTGAAGGTGGCCAGCTTGTAGTTCTCATCCGCCGGCGTGCCGTTGATCTTCACGTTGCCGTTGGTTCCACCCTGGACGATGTTGAGCCAGAACGGGTCGACGTCGAATCGGGTGCCACGCTCGGGATTGTTGAGCGACCAGCCACCCGGGTAGTAGATCTGGACCCCGAAGTTGACGTTGTTGTGCTGCATGCCGACCTTCATCACCAGCGTCCGGCCATCGGGGACGTTGACCGGGTCGATGCCGGCAAGCGCGGTGCCCGTCCGCTGCAGCTCGCTGTAGAGCTTCGCCCCGAACTGGAACCGGGCGGTTCCCCAGGGGGCGATGTACATGCCCGGTCCCGGCTGTGGCGGCGGCGGATCGGCGGTGACTGCGGCGGTGGCGGTGGCGGTGGCGCCAAGCGTCAGCGAGGCCAGCACGGCCGCCGTCATGATGGCGATTCGCTTGATGTACATCTGGGACTCCCTTGGTGGAACCGCCGCCGAACGGGTGCGGCGGCGGAGTGGGATCTACGCCAACCAGGGGGTGAGCACCTCAGATCGTGGCGCGGCGACTCTTGTTGATCACCCCCCGCGACGTATGGTAATCATATTGCTACTCTCTGTAAACGGTAAGGGTGAGGCACAGGACGTGGAAGGCGCCTCCACTCGGAAGCTCGGGTCTAGTTCGCCATGTTCGCCGCCCGGCAGCGGCTACAGCCCGGCGATCTCGCCCTGGGCCGCTTCGAGGCCGACCACGAAGCGGCAGGACGCGGCTGCGCGCCGGGCAGCGGGTCTGATGTTCCGCCGCACGGCGCGCAGAGATCAGCGTCGCAGGTGAGCGACGCTGCTAGCCGCCGAGTGCGCCGCCGGGAAGAAGGGTGGTGAGCGTGGTCGCGCCGTTCAGCAGGTTGAGCACGTCCAGCACCGGCTGGAGCAGCATGCCCACCGGGCCTCCTGCCGCCAGTGAGTCGGCGGCGGCGGGCGCGGCGAGTACTGCGGTCAGTAGCGCGCCACCGACCAGGATGCTGGCTGTACGGCCTATGAGTTTCATGGACGCCTCCACAATAGTAACGGAGAGTGATCAGACTGCACTCTACGTGATCGACGTACGGCACCGTTCGATCTGGCGATCCGCCGCGCTGGAATCGGTGACCCCACCGTCCACGACCGGAGTTTGTCGGGGTTGCGTTCCATTCCTGGGATGTCCCGCAGAGGCGGCCCACCGCACCGGCCCGTAGCCGCTACGGTGCCGGTGGGCGTACTGCGGAGTCGGTTCGGCCGTACCACCAGGTGAGGCCGGCCGCGGCGACGGCGAGCGCGGTCGCCAGCGGTGGGAGTAGCGCGGCGCCGGCGACGTCGAGCGCGATCCCACCGACGGCACCGGACAACGAGACCGCCAGGTACAGCGCGGACTGATTCAGCGAGGCGACCATCGGCTGCGTGGCCGCCGGGGCGTAGCTCATGATCAGGTGCTGCTGCGGCGTTGTGACGGTGAAGGAGAACGCGCCGCAGGCCGCGACCGCCAGTAGCGCCGTCGCGTACGAGTCGCGCAGCACCGGCACCAGGAGGAGGACGGCGGCGAGGAGCAGCGTCCCGGCGATCACGACGCGGCGGGGCCCGCGACGGTCGGTGAGATGCCCCGCCGCCAGGTTCCCCACCGTGCCGGCCACCCCGAACACCAGCAGCAACCCGGCCAACCTGCCGCCCTGACCGCCGGTGGCCGACTCGTACACGGCGCTGAGGTAGGTGTAGGGAATGTAGATCCTGGTGAACGCCACGATTGTGGTGGTGAGCACTCCGAGCACCCGCCGGTCGGCGAGCGGGGCGAGTCGTTGTCGCCACCCGCCGGCCGGGTCGTGTCCGACGTCGGGCAGGCGGGCGGCGATGACCGGGAGCACGACCGCGGCCAACGCCGTGACCAGCCACATCGTTCGCCGGCTTCCTTGGTCCAGGCTCGCCCTTGATGTCTATCTCGGCTCGTGGACGGCACGGAGGACAGAAAATTTCAGATGTGTCCGTACGTCTGAAAAAAAATTTGAGCAGAAGGCGCAAAAGTCTGGACCAACGGCTTTCCGGGGGCGACGATCCGATCATCATCGAAGATCGCGGATATGCCCGGGTGCCCTTTGCCCGGGTGTAACCCCGGCTCAGGACGGCCGAGGAACGGATGCGGTTTGTGCATGGCTTGCTCGCGGTGCCGTACGTGGTGGTGCCGTCTCCGCGCGCGGCAGTGACGGATCGTGTGCCCGGACGTCGGCCGTGTCCCGGCGGCCCGCCGGGTCTTCGCGCCTCCCGACAGCGCGCTGGACACCGCACAGCCAGCCGCCCCGTAAAGCCCCCTGGAGGAGCTTAATGGATCTGCCGAGCGAGTTAGACCTGCCAGATTCCCGATGGAACGGCCTTCAACAAACCCCCAAGGAGCCGGATCGCCCGGACGCGTCGTGGAATCGTTTCGCGACGGAAGAGGCCAAGCCCGAATCGCGCTGGCCACGCAGGCTGGCCCCTTTTCTCTCGATCGTCCTGCTGGTGGAGATGGCTTACGCCGTGCCCGCCTATGCGGCTCCTCGATCGGCTCCGGCCGTACAGAAGGAAACGCCTGTGACGGGCGGAAAGGTCCCCGTCAAGGCACCGTTGCCGGATCCGGCGGCGAAACAGGCGTGGAAGGCGCCACCTGAAGTCAGCTGGCCCAAGCCGCAGAAGGCGGAGCTGGGCGGCTCCGTCTCCACCCTGGCGGCCGGCTTCCCGGTGAAGCTGGCGCAGGGGGCGGCCAAGACGGCGCAGGCGGCGACCCCGATCAGTGTCGAGTTGCTCGACACCGACCTGCTCGGCCTGGCGATGCGGGTCAAGCCGGGTCAAGGGGTGGCGGCGGCTGCCGCGGCCAAGCCGGTCAAGACCAGCGTGGAGGTGGACTACTCCAGCTTCCGGTACGCCTACGGCGGTGACTACGGCTCCCGGCTGCGCATGGTGAAGCTGGAGGAGTGCGCGCTCACCGGCGCGGCCGGCTGCGCCGCGCCGCAGCCGGTGAAGAGCGACAACAACGCCACGAGCGGCACGGTGACCGCCGAGGTCGAGACGGGCGGTCTGTACGCGCTGACCGCGGCGGCCTCCGGCCCCTCGGGCGACCATGCCGCCACCTCGCTGGCGGCTTCGTCGGACTGGAGTGTGGGCACCCAGTCGGGCGACTTCAACTGGGGCTATGAGCTGCGCATGCCTCCGTCGCTGGGCGGTGAGGAGCCGGAGGTGTCGCTGGGCTACTCCTCGCAGAGCGTGGACGGCCGCACGGCCTCCACCAACAACCAGGCGTCCTGGGCCGGGGAAGGCTTCGAGCTCAACCCGAGCGGCTACATCGAGCGCCGTTACAAGGCGTGCCAGCTCGACGGCAAGAAGACCGGCGATCTGTGCTGGGACCAGGACAACGCCACCATGTCCCTGGGCGACTCCTCCGTCGAGCTGGTCAAGGACGCCACGACCAAGCAGTGGCGGCCCAAGCGCGACGACGGCACCCGGATCGAGGCGCTGACCGGCGCCACGAACGGCGACAACAACGGCGAGTACTGGCGGGTCACCACAGACGACGGCACCCAGTACACCTTCGGCCTGAACCGGCTGCCCGGCTGGACGACCGGCAAGGCGGAGACCAAGTCGGTGCAGACGGTGCCGGTGTTCGGCAACAACAGCGGTGAGCCCTGCTACTCCAGCACCCCGGCCAACGCCTGGTGCCAGCAGGCCTACCGGTGGAACCTCGACTACGAGGTGGACACGCACAGCAACGCCAGCACGTACTGGTACGAGCGCGAGACCAACTACTACGGCCGCAACATGAAGCCGGAGCTGGGCACGCAGTATGTGCGCGGCGCCTACCTCACCCGGATCGACTACGGCTACCTGCAGAACGAGCTGTTCACCAAGTCGCCGGCCGCTCGCGTGGTGTTCGACGTCGCCGAGCGCTGTCTGCCCAGCGGCACCATCACCTGCGCCGCCGACCAGCTCAAGAAGGAGACCGCGAGCAGCTGGCCGGACGTGCCGTTCGACCAGATCTGCGACTCGGGGGTGAAGTGCACCGACCGCCTGGCCCCGACCTTCTTCACCCGCAAGCGCCTGGCCAAGGTCACCACCCAGGTCCGCAACGCCGCCGGCGCGTTCTACCCGGTGGACTCCTGGGCGCTGACCCACCAGTTCCCCGCTTCGGGTGACGGCATGAGCCCGGCGCTGTGGCTGGCCTCCATCCAGCAGAGCGGCCTCGTGGGCGGCACGCTCTCGTTGCCCGCGGTGAAGTTCACCGGCGTTCAGCTGCCCAACCGGGTGGACGCCAACGAGGGCCGCGCCCCGCTGGTCAAGTGGCGGGTGCAGGCGATCAACAACGAGTCCGGCGGTGAGCTGCGGGTCAACTACTCGGCGGCCGACTGCAAGCCGGGCGACGTGCCCGCGGCCGACAAGAACACCAGGCGGTGCTTCCCGCAGCGCTGGGCCCCGCCGAACGAGGCCGAGGTCACCGACTGGTTCCACAAGTACCTGGTCACCCAGACGATCGAGGTCGACCGGGTCGCCGGCTCGCCGAACGTCGTCACCGACTACGAGTACCTGGACGGCGCGGCCTGGCGCTACGCCGAAAACATCCTGGTCAAGCCCGAGCACCGCACGTGGGCCGACTACCGCGGCTTCGGCCGGGTCCGCGTCCGCGAGGGCGACGGCCAGGACGGCAAGCGCACGATGACGGAGTTCCGCTACTTCCGCGGCATGCACGGCGACAAGCAGGCCGACGGCTCCAAGCGCGTCGCGCAGGTGGAGGACTCCGAGGGCGTCAAGCTGGACGACCTGGACCAGCTCGCCGGGTTCGAGCGCGAGGAGATCCTCTTCGACGGTGACGGCGGGGCGACCCTGTCCGCGACCGCGGAAGTGCCCTGGTCGGTCAAGACGGCGGAGTCCACGCAGGGCGGCGTCACCAAGGCCGCGTACGTGGTCCAGCCCAAGTCCATGGTCACCCGGACCGCGTTGCCCGGGGACAAGTGGCGGCGTACCGGCGAAGACCGCTCGTACGACGCCAAGGGCCTGCTCCTGCAGGTTCACGAGCAGGGCGACCTGGCCAGCGCCGATGACGACGAGTGCACCCGCTACACCTACGCCCGCAACGACACCTCCTGGATGCTCGACTACCCCAGCAGGGTCCAGAAGGTCGCCACCGGTTGCGGCACCGCGGTCTCCACGCTGGCCGCGGATGAGGTGCTCTCGGATGAGAAGATCCAGTACGACGGCCAGGCGAACGGCCAGCCGCCGACCAAGGGAGACGTGACCGCGGTCCAGGAGCTCGTCTCGGCGGACGGCGCGACGATCACCGGCACCACCCGCACCTACGACGTCTACGGTCGTGAGACCAGCGAGACCGACCCGGTCGGCACCAAGGCCGTCACCACCTACAGCCCGGCCGCCGGCGCCCTGGCGACGGAGACCACGGAGACCAACCAGCTCGGCCATGTCGAGCGCACCCTGCTCGAACCGGCCTGGGGCGAGCCGGTCGCCGAGGTCGACGCCAACAACCGCCGCGTCGACATGGAGTACGACGCGCTGGGCCGCCTGATCAAGGTCTGGCAGGCCGACCGCAGCAAGGCCGAGGGACAGTCGCCCAGCACCGAGTACGCCTACACGGTGCGCACCGACGGCCCCAGCATCGTCACCACCAAGACGCTGCGCGCCGACGGCGGCTACACCGCCAGCCACGAGCTGCACGACGGCCTGATGCGCGAGCGCCAGACCCAGGAACCCGCTCCCACCGACGACCAGACGAGTGATCCCGCGCTACGTGACGGGCGCACGATCACCGACACCTTCTACAACTCCCAGGGCGAGGAGTACAAGTCCAACACCGGCTACTTCGCCACCGGCACACCGTCCACCGATTTGCTCGCGGTGGCGGACGCCGCCGTCCCCAACCAGATCGTGTCGTTGTTCGACGGCGTGGGTGAGGTCAACGCCGAAATCCTCAAGGTCAAGGGCGCGGAGAAGTACCGGGTCACGGCCAAGGAGGAAGGCGACCGGCTCCACGTGACACCGCCGCCCGGCGGCACGGCGACGACCCGGATCGGCGACGCCGAGGACCGGCTGATCGAGTTGCGCCAGTACAAGGGCACGACCCCGACCGGCGAGTACGACTCCACCAAGTACACCTACGACTCCGCCGGCCGGCTCGCCACGGTGACCGACCCGGCGGGCAACGTCTGGCGCCACTTCTACGACCTGCGCGGCCGGGAGATCAAGACCGAGGACCCGGACAAGGGCGTCACCACCTCCGTCTACAACGACGCCGACGAGCTGATCTCCACGACCGACGCGCGTGGCAAGACGTTGTGGTACGGCTACGACGCGCTGGGCCGCCAGACACAGATGCGCGAAGGCTCGGCGACCGGCACACTGCTGGCCGAGTGGAAGTACGACGCGCTGGCCAAGGGCGAGATGAACGCCACCATCCGCTACGTGGGCGGGCAGGCGTACACGGCCGAGATCAACACCATCGACTCCGACTACCGCGCGCTGCGCCAGACGGTCACCATCCCCGCGCGGGAGGGCAAGCTGGCCGGCTCCTACCAGCTCAACACCCGCTACACGCTCGACGACCAGGTCCAGTCGGTCAGCTTCCCGGCTGGCGGCGGCCTGGCGGAGGAGCAGGTCGTCTACAGCTACGACGGGCTCAGCCAGCCGACCAAGGTCACCGGCCTGTCGGCCTACGTGAGCGCGACCCGCTACTCCAAGATGGGCGACACCCTCCAGTACGAGCTGGGCGAGGGAACCAAGAAGACCTGGCTCACCTACACCCATGACGAGGGCACCCGCCGGATGACCAGCATGCGGCTGGACCGGGCCGGCGCCACCGCCAGCGATCTGGACCTCAACTACACCTATGACCCGGCCGGCAACGTCACCAAGATCGCTGACAAGGCGAGCGGCCAGGACACGCAGTGCTTCAAGCACGACTATCTGCGCCGGCTGACCTCGGCGTGGACGGCCACCGACGACTGCGCCAGCGGTAGCCCGACGTCCGGCAAGATCGGCGGCGTGGCCCCGTACGCGGTCAGCTACGACTACGACGCCACCGGCAACAGGACGAAGGAGACCAAGCACGCCTGGGGCGGCGCGGCCGAGACCGTGCGCTCCTCCACCTATCCCGCGGCGGGCGGCAAGCAGCCGCACGCGGTGCAGACCGTGGGCGCCGACCTGTTCTCCTACGACGCGGCGGGCAACACCACCCGGCGCAAGGTCGGCACCTCCGACCAGAGCCTGGTCTGGGACGCAGAAGGCAACCTGGAGTCGGTGACGGAGGCCGGCAAGGCGACCTCGTTCATCTACGACGCGGACGGCGAACGGCTGATCCGCAAGACCCCAACCGACGCCACCCTCTACATCGACGACATGGAGCTGCGCTTCGACTTCGCCAAGGACGCGGTCGAGCAGACCCGCTACTACACCATCGGCGGCGAGGCCATCGCGGTGCGCACGCCGGACAACCAGGTCTCCTTCATGGCCAACGACCACCAGGGCACCGCACAGGCCATGGTGAACGCCGGCACGGGAGAGCTGGCCGTACGCAGGTCGACCCCGTTCGGGGAGGATCGCGGGACACCACCATCCTCGTGGCCGGGACAACGTGGTTTCGTCGGCGGCACCAAGGACGCGACCACCGGACTCGTCCATCTCGGCGCCCGTGAGTACGACGCCAAGAACGGCCGTTTCCTCTCGGTCGACCCGGTGATCGACGAGAGCGATCCGCAGCAGCTCAACGCCTACGCCTACGCCAACAACAGCCCCGTCACCATGAGCGACTCCGACGGGCAGTGGGTGTGGGTCGTGGTCGCGATCGGCGTCAGGCTCGCCGCTCGCTACGCGGCGAAGAGGGCCGCGCAGGCCGCTGCCAGGGCCGCCGCCAGGGCTGCTGCCAGACGGGCGGCGCTCGCCGCTGCCAGGCGCAGGGCCGCCGCACTGGCCAGGAAACGCGCTCTGGAGGCGGCCAAGCGGAAGGCCGCGGAGGCGGCGAAGAAGAAGGCCGCTGAAGCTGCCAAGAAGAGGGCCGCTGAAGCAGCGAAGAAGAGGGCCGCGCAGGCGGCCAGGAAGAAGGCGGCGCTGGCCAAGCAGCGGGCCGCCGCCGCGGCGGCCAGGCGGAGAGCGGCAGCGGCCG
>NZ_JBHSPA010000093.1:0-96614 GCF_042656245.1 Nonomuraea insulae | reverse complement strand
GGCGCCGCGCGCCGGGCCGCGGCGGCCAGGCGACGAGCCGAAGCCGCACGCAGGGCGGTGGCCAGGCGCGCGAGCAGGCCCAGGAGCACGGTCAGGCATCGGCCTGCCGCCCGTCCGACCAGTCGCAGGGCTGTCCAGCGGCCGTCGCCGCCCAAGGCCCGGCGCAATCCGCCGAGCACCAACCAGAGCCCGTCGCGCGGGCTGTCCGAAACGCAGAAACGCTCGATCGACGAGCAGTTGGGGAGGGTCCGTCCTACCGGGCAGCACCAAGGGAGTGCCCGGAGCATGGCTGACGAGATGGCTGACCAGGGCACCGGGCACGGCCCGGCCTCCAAGCCGTACACCTCGGACACGCCGTCCTCGAAGGCACCGACGATTCTCTGGCGCATCTGGCAGATCTTCAGGCCGCCGGCGAACGGCTAGGTAGTCAAGGCCGGTAGAAAGCTCCTGCCCGAACGGTGTGGGAGCTCCGGTGGAGCACGCGGCCTGCCCGCTCTCAGGTGAGAGCGGGCAGGTCACGTTGTGCGGCTGGTCAGCGCGGGTCGCCGGGCACGGTCATGCCGCCTTCGTAGGCCGCGATCACCGCCTGGACCCGGTCGCGCAGCCCGAGTTTGGTCAGCACGTTGCTGACGTGCGTCTTCACGGTGTGCTCGCTGACCACCATGGCCTGGGCGATCTCCGCGTTGGACAGGCCGCGCGCGATCATCCGCAGCGTCTCCTGCTCGCGCGCGGTGAGCGCGGTGAACTGTTCCGACGGCTTCGCGGCGAGACTGGGCGCCGCCCTGGAGGTGAAGTCGGCGATCAGCTTCGTGGTGACGGACGGCGCGAGCAACGACTCTCCTGCCGCGACCACGCGTACGGCGTGGACGAGGTCGTCGCGGCGGACGTCCTTGAGCAGGAACCCGCTGGCCCCCGCGCGCAGCGCGTCGTAGACGTAGTCGTCCAGGTCGAACGTGGTGAGCATGAGAACGCGGCACCCGCTCTCCGCGCACACGACGCGGGCCGCCTCGATGCCGTCCATGACGGGCATGCGGATGTCGAGCAGCAGCAGGTCAGGGTGGTGTTCGCGGACGGCTTCGACGGCCTGCGCGCCGTCGCCCGCCTCGGCGACCACCTCGATGTCCGGCTGGGCGTCGAGGATCATGCTGAATCCGCCGCGCACCAGCTCCTGGTCGTCGGCGACCACGACTCGGACGCTCACGCGGCCCTGCCTTCGCGCGGCGCCCGGCGCAGCGGGAGCCGTACGAGAACGCGGAAGCCGGGCCCGTCGGCGCGCCGGTCGGCCGTGGCGGTGCCGCCGCAGGCCGCGGCCCGCTCGCGGATGCCGATCAGGCCGTTGCCGCCCGAGGGGAAGGCCGATCGGCCGCCGCGGCCGTCGTCGGTGATGTCGATCATGAGGGTGTCGTCCTGCCAGGCGAGGGTGATGTCGGCGCGGGTGGCGCCCGCGTGCTTGACGATGTTGGTGAGGGCTTCCTGGGTGATCCGGTAGGCGGCGATCTCGGCGTCGGGAGTCAGCGGCCCCGGCTCGCCCGAGGTGGAGTATGTCACTTCGAGGCCGGTGGCCCTGACCTGGCCGGCCAGGGCGGGGAGCGCGGCGATCGTCGGCTGCGGGGAGCGCGGGCCCTCATCCTCCTTGAGCACGCTCAGCATGCGGCGGAGCTGGACCATGGCGTCGCGGCCCGCCCCGGCGATCGCGTCGAAGGCGGCCTCGGCCCTGGCCGGGTCGCTCCTGACCACCACCGGCCCGGCCTCGGCCTGGACCACCATGAGGCTGACCGCGTGGGCCAGGATGTCGTGCATGTCGTGGGCGATCCTGGCGCGTTCGCGTTCGGCGGCCCGATCGGCCTCGGCCTGACGTTCACGGGCGAGCTGGGCGGCCCGCTCCTCCAGCGCGGCGGCGTGGGCCCGGGAGGAGGCGGCGGCCCGGCCGATGGCGTAGGCGGCGACGAAGAGCACGATGCCGCGCAGGGCGGTCTCGGACGAGCCGACGATCAGCAGGCCGCCGGCGATCGTGAAGACGAGCGTGATCACGCGGGGCCACCGGGCGGAGTACGCGGCCACGGTGTAGAGCGCCATCAGCCCGCCGTACCAGATGGGCTGGGCGGCGACCTCGTCGACGACGTCGTAGAGCGCTGTCGCGGAGAGGGTGGCCAGCAGCACGGTCACCGGCGCGCGGCGCCGCCAGATCAGCGGCACCGCGGCGGCGACCACGACCGCGTATCCCCACCAGTGCCAGGGACCGCCGAAGGGGCTCTCCCGGGAGAAGAACGGCCACAGCTGCACGACCAGCACCAGCGCCGCCAGCCCGGCATCCAGCCAGATCGGTGGAAGCGAGCGCGACCACCGGCGAACCGGGTCGAAGAACTGTAGATCGGACACAACATCCAATCTTGCCGCCTGTGTCATGCGAGAGCCACGGCGGGCCTGACCGTGGTGGCGGCGGCCTGGCGGGCGAGCGGCACGAACGAGATCAGCAGGAAGACCGCGCCGACCGGGATGAGGTCCTTGTCCGCGAACGGCAGGACGAGGTCGATCAGGACCAGGACGGGCGTCCACATCCTGACCCGGCGGACGGCCGCGAGCTGCACGACCAGGGCGAGCTGGCCGAGATAGAACAGGAACGGGGCGCCGTCGTAGACCGCGATCGACACCCCGGGCACGTCCTGGACCCGGTCGAACAGCACGCCCATGCCGGCGTGGTCGGCGGCCATGAACCCGACCACGAGGTCGATGCCGAACTGTGCGAGCAGCGCAACGATGCCGGCGGTCCCGGCCACCGCGCTCACGGTGGACAGCACGTTCCGCCCGGCCATCCGCCGCATCTGCCAGAAGATCTGGACGAACAGGAGGAGTGCCGCGATGAAGGCGAGATGGCCGGTGGTCCACGCGAGCCCGGGGCCGCGGCTGCCGTCGAGGCCGTCGAGGATGCGGATCACGCCGTAGGCGAGCACGAGCAGAGGAGCGGCGATGAAGGCGGTTCGGGAGTTCATGGGAAAGATCCTCGGCTCCGCGCGGGGTCCGGGACATCGCCGGTACGGGTGATTGCGCGGCTCCCTCGCAGGAGTGAGGACGAATCAGTCGCATCGGCGATCCGCCGCGGCGGCGTGATCGACAAGATTGGTCCCATCGCTGCAAATCACCTCTCACCTGGAGATATTCCGATGAAGCTGGCTGTCGCCTGCCTCGCCCTGGCCACCACCGTCGTGGCCCTGCCCGCCCAGGCGGCCACCTCGTGTCCTCCGCCGGCCGTCATCCGGGCCGATCCCGGCGCGCCGATACCGCCGATCAACTCCGCCGCACTGGAGAAGGCCATCGCGAACCTGCCCGCCGCCGACGCCACCGCCGCGATCGTCCGGGTGGGCGGGAGCAAGGGCTCGTGGAAGGGCGTGACCGGCGTGGCCGACCTCGCCACCCAACGCAAGGCCGCGGAGCACGTACGGTTCCGGGCGGGCAGCGTGACCAAGATGTTCACCACCGCGGTCGTGCTGCAACTCGTGGCCGAAGGCAAGGTCTCGCTCAACGGGACGGTCCAGCACTACCTGCCCGGCCTGCTGCCCCGCTCCTACCCGGAGGTGTCCGTCGGCCAGTTGCTCAACCACACCAGCGGCCTGCCGGCCCCCACCCTGCCCGGCACGTTCGACTGGGTCTACCAGACCAGGTTCAAGACCTGGAAGCCGCGGGAGTACGTGGCCCTGGCCGTCCGGAACCCGGTCGAGTTCCCGCCCGGCACCAGGCAGCACTACCTCAACACCAACACGTTCGTGGCCGGCCTGCTGATCGAGAAGATCACCGGCCGTTCGTACGAGCACGAGGTCACCGCGAGGATCCTGCGCCCGGTCGGCATGCGGGACAGTTACCTGCCCGGCGACTCGGCGCGCATCCGCGGCCCGCACCACAAGGGCTACCAGGTGGTGCCCGCGGGATTCGACGACGCGATCCCGTACGGCAACGGCCAGGTGGTCGACATGACCGAGACCAGCGTCACCTCGACCTGGGCCTCGGGCGACCTCATCTCCACCACGGCGGACCTGGAGAAGTTCGTCAAGGCGCTGTTCTCCGGCAAGGTCGTGCCGAAGGCACAGCTGGAGCCCATGTTCACCGTCCCCGACGTGAAGATGCACGATGAGTGCGGCAACCAGCCGGCCGTCTACACCTCCGGCATGACGCGGCTCGTGCTGCCGGGCGGCATCGTCGCCTACGGCAAGACCGGCGCCCGCTACGGGTACGCGGCCGGCGTCGGCGCCACCCGCGATCTCAGCCGCACCCTGGTGTACTCGGTCAACTCCACGGACGCCAAGGCCTCCGGCCAGAACGACCGCACCCTGAGCATCGCGCTGGCCTCCTTCTCCTGATCACGCCCCGCCGGGCGACGTAAGGGGCGCGCCCGGCTCCTTACCTTGATCACATGCAGACACAGATTCGACCAGCACGCGTTGGGCAGGTGTGGCTCCGTTCGCCCGCCGCATACGTCCCAGTCAATGAACGGCCTACGTCACCGCAAGAGACCCCTTCTCCCAAATGACGAGGATGACAATCTGGTGCACCCCGACGCGATCGCCCGCCGCGCATGCCGACACGGCTGGGATGTTGAGACCTTGACCGGACCCGTGATCATTTTGCGTCGCCAGGCCTGGCGGCTGGAAATCACCTTCGCCGACGACATCCCCATCGCCGCCAGCGTCGCCAGCCCGGACGGCGACCGAAGCGGGCCCGTCAACCTTCGCTCGATCAACGCGTTGACCCGGGCCAGACCGGACGAGATCGCCTTACGCGCCGCTGCCTCGATCGTAGGCAGGCAACCGTCACATGCGGAACGCGCATGACCGTGACATCTCCTTCGATGGGAACAGCTGGAAGAAGCCGACACCGGCGAGTGCGATGGCGGCGAGCGCGATCACGGCGGGCAGCAACCGGGACAGCCGTGGCTTGAAAGGTCCCCGCGCCCGGCTTCGCGCTCACCCGCCCGTCGCCAGGAAGAGCAACTGCCGGGGACTTCTGCCTCATGGGAGGCGGCGCCGGCCTTCGGAGGGAGATGGTGCGGTCGAACAGGTGAGCGGTGGTGGAGTCGAGCGAGCGCAGGTAGAGCACCGGTGTGCCCCACTCCAGCGTGCCGGGCAGGGCGAGTCTGAGGGCTTGGCGGGCCTCCATCACCGCGACGTCCACGGGGCGCGTGCTCGGCGAGGCTTTCGTAGAACGCGTGGCCGAACTCGACGGCGGCCGGATCGGAGATCGGATACTGCATGGCCGGCACCGCGGGCATACCGGTGCGCATGAGCGAACCCGCGACGCTGGAGAAGGCGTTGTCCTGGGCGGCGCGGGCGGTCTCGCAGGCGTTCAGCACCACCAGGCGGAGGCCGCCGGACGCAGTATCCGGCGCAGGTCGCGCCAGGTCTGCCCGGCCACCCAGTGCACCTCGATCAGGCCGCGCGCCCGCAGGTCGGCCATGGCCTGGGACATGCGGCGGCGCTCGTCCTCCACCGCGACGGGCTGCTGATCGCCCGGACGGGCGACCATGCACAGGATGCGCAGGGGCCCTGACACCTGTAACGGCCGGCGCGGGGCGAGCACCTGGGGACGCCAGGCAGAGGTAGGATTCCGCGCCGGCGTCGTACAGGAACTCCCAAGGCAGGCGGGCCAGCGCCGGCGTGTTGACGTGCAGGATCACGCGTAGTCTGCGATCTTCCCTGGCCGCCCGCTGACGCCCGGCCAGCAGCAGCGTCCTGCCGTCGCCCATCGAGGTAGGGCGGGTGACCAGGCCTTCAGCTACTGTCCGCGGTTGCTCGCCCGGTCGACGCCCTTGTGCACCCGCACCGTACGGTCGATGAGGTCGCGCAGCGCGCTCTCATCGACGTCGTCGAGCCGTTTCAGGTAAAGGCATCCCCGCCCGGTCTTGTGCGGACCGAGCCGGGCGAGCACTGAGGAGTGCCGCTCCTCGAACCCACCCACCAGATAGACGACGAGATGCTGCTTGCGTGGCGAGAAGCCCGCCAAGGGCCAGTCACCCGTGCGCCCATTCGCGTAGGTGTAGCGGTAGCTGCCGAAGCCGACGATGCTCGAACCCCACATCACCGCGGGTTCACCGGTCACCTCGCGCAGAATCGCGCGGAGGCGCTCCGCGTCGGCCCGTCGGCGTTCGTCAGGGACCGCGGCCAGGAAGTCGTCCACGCTGCCGTCGGTCGGGACCGTCACCGGCTGGTTCGAGGTCGCCATGAAGTCATGCTCCCACGCCGGTACGACAAACGGCGGTGGGCCCCGTTCTAGCTGGACCGCTCAACCGGTGGGCTCGGCATCGGGGCTGACGTCCTCTTCGCCTGCGGCTTCGGCTACCTCGCGTCGCTCGTCCTCGACCTTCTGCTCCGGGTCGGGCGGCTGTTCGATCGGCTCCGCGGGGATCGGACGACGTGTTTGCCTGACTTCCACGTTGGCGCGATCGGCGATGGTGTCGCTCTCCCCCATGACCCGGCCCACCGCGGCTCGCATCTCTGAGGGTTCTTCGTCTTGTCCGTTCATGACCCGCAACTGCCCGAACCTTGACGCCCAAACCACCCGGGCCGGCGGCGTGGCGGGCCGATGCCAGGGCTGGGGCGCCGGCCTGGCCCCGGCCGGCCCGGTTCAGTGCTTCGCCCGGCGATCGCCCGTCCGGCCCTGGAAGGTCTGCGCGCCCGCGCGGTGCACGGCGGCCTTGATCAGGCCGAAGATCGCGCCCTGTGCCGCCGCAGCGACGAGGACCTCCGTCCAGCCGCGGTCGAGGTCGTCGGCGTCAGGCGCGTCGTCCTGGCCGGATACCAGCGTCCAGACCCGCTTGAACAGCGCGGCCGCCAGCGCGCCGCTGAGCATGCCCATGCTCAGCGATGCGGCTTTCTCCATAGATCGCATTTCAGCCTCCTAACGACGGCTTCTGCCTGTGCCCAGCTCTACGCTCCTAAACACGCTCGACGGCTGAACAAGCACGGGCTCCTACGCTCGGCACCAGGTATTTTACTAGTAAAACACATGATAAGCTTGTGGGGATGAGTGTTGTCTCCCTTTCCCGCCGTGTCCGCATGCCCGTGCGATCCGCCCTGCGTCTGAGGCCGCTCGGAGACGTCTGGCACAAACCCGCGCTGAGCTCCGTGGCCGCCCTGGCCGTGGTGCTGCTCGGGCTGCTGTGGCTCGGCCGGCTCGATCTGGTCCTGTACGGCGCCGCCGGGGCGATGTGCGCCCTGTACGGTCACGGGTTGCCGTACGCAGCCCGGGCCAGGGCGCTGGCGTGGGTCGTGCTGGGGATGGTGTCGGGCACGGGGGTCGCGCTCGTCACGGCCGCGCTCACCGACTCCGTCGCCGTCCGGGTCGCGGTGGCCGCGGCGCTGGCCGGGCTGCACAAGGCCGCCTGCGATGCGACCCGGGTCGGGCCGCCCGGCAACGTGGTGCTCACGTTCATCGCCGCCAGTGCCGCCTTCGTGCCGCAGCGCCTCGCCGACGTGCCCCTGCACGTGGGGGTCGGGCTGCTGGGCGGCGCCGTGGCCTGGGCGGTGGGGATGGCGCCCGGGCTGGTGCGGCGCGACGGGCCCGAGCGCGTCGCGGTGGCGCGGGCGCTGGAGTCGACGGCCCGCCTGCTGCGCGCCCGTACCCACGATGACGACCTGCACCAGGTCCGCGCCGCCGCCGCCGCCGTCAACGCCGCCTGGCAGACGCTGCTGCACTCCGGCGACCGGCGGGAGGAACTGCGGCGACTTCTGGTACGCGCGGAATCCGCGGCAGCCGCCGTCACGAACACCGCACCCAGTTCGACGGGTACGGCCGGCGCGGCCGACACCACCGGCGCGGCGGACCCGACCGATGCGGCGGATGCGGCAGGTGCGGCGGTGGGGTTGGTGCCGGGGGCCCGGGGCGCGGAGGTGCTGGTCGCTTGGGCGCAGGCGTTGCGTAAAGGGCGGGCGGTGCCCGTGCCGCCGGCTCGGGACGCGCAGCTCATGGCCGACGAGCGCGCCGAATTGGCCGGGGTCGCCGTCGAGGCCCCCTGCGGCGCGGCGAGGCGGCGTTTCGTGGCTGAGGTGGCTCGCATCGTGGTGGAGGTGGCCCGCAGGTGGCGGTCCGTGGTCACGGTGACCGCGGGCGCGGCGCTGGCGGGCTGGGCGTCGATGGCGCTGGGCGTCGGACGGCCGTACTGGGCGGTGGTGACGGCGGCGGCCGTCTTCGCCGCCAACACCACTCTGTCCTGGAGCCGCGCGGTCCAGCGCGTGGTGGGCAACCTGCTGGGCGTGGCGCTGTTCACCCTGCTGGCCCCCGTGACGAGGCTGGGCGCGCTGGCGCTCGTCGTGGCCGTCCTGGTCATGCAGTTCGTCACCGAGGCGGCCGTCACCCGCAACTACTGGCTGGGCAGCGTGTTCGTCACGCCGACGGCCATCTTGATGACCGAGTTCGCGGGTGCGCAGCCGGTGCCGGTGCTGGTGGCGGACCGCTGGCTGGACACTTGTGTGGGCGCCGCCGCCGGGCTGCTGGCCTGCGTGCTCCTGCCGGACCGGCGAGCCGCTCGCCGGGTACGCGAGGGCTTCGACCGCCTGGAGCGGGCCATGGCGGAGATCGCGCCGCCCGCACAGCGGGCCGCTGCCCGTAACCGGCTGCGGGCCGCGCTGGTGGAGCTGCGCGAGGCCGTCGACACCGCGTCGGGCGAGTGGTGGAGCACGGCGCTGCCCCAGGAGCGCATCGTCGCCGCCGAACGCGCCGGGCACCACCGGCTGGCCGAGCTGGCGTCCTGACAGGCCGGGCCCGGCGCGTACGATCGGAGCCACCGAAACCCCGCAGCACCACAGGAAGGACCGCGCACGTGGAGGACGCCGTGGCGATCGCGCTGCGTCAGTGGCGGCAGGTCCTCCCGGACGCCGACCTCGGCACGATCGCCGTCATCGGGCGGCTCAACCGCTGTACCGCCCTGCTCCAGCAGGCCACCGACGCCCCGCTGGGCCGCGCCGGCGTGAACCGCGCGGAGTTCGACCTGCTCTGCGCCCTGCTCAGGGTCGGCGGCGAGCTCACGCCCAGCAGGCTCGCCCGCGAGACGTTCGCCTCGGGGGCGGCGGTGACCAAACGGGTCAAACGCCTGGAGGAGATCGGCCTGGTCGCCCGGCGCATCGACGACCGCGACCGGCGGGTGAGCCACCTGTCACTCACCGAGCACGGCCGGAGCTTCATCATGCGGTTGTTGCCGAAGCAACTGGAGTACGAGACGGCCCTGCTGGAGGGCCTGTCACCGGACCGCGAACGCGAGCTCGCCGACCTGCTGGCCGAGCTGCTGCTGATGCTGGAGGGCCGCCTGGGCGGCATGGTCGGCTGACGGAGGCCGCCTCCCCCGTCCCAGGCGGGTTCGATCCTGGTGTATCAAAGAGGTTTCCCGAGATCCCTGACGACGTCTGAGAGACCCGTGACACTCACTGAAGATGTGCTCGACCTGCTGCGCGGGCCGAGCGTCTGCTACCTCGCCACCACGATGGCCGACGGCTCGCCACAGGTGACCCAGACCTGGGTGGACACCGACGGCAGGCACGTACTGATCAACAGCGTGCAGACCCACCTGAAGACCAGGAACATCGAGCGGGACCCGCGGGTGGCGCTCGCGGTCTCCTCTCCGGAGGACCCCTCACGCTACGTCCAGATGCGCGGCCAGGTGATCGACATCACCACCAAGGACGCGGTCGACCACATCGAGAAGCTCTCCCACAAGTACACGGGCAAGCCCTATCCCTGGTACGGGGGCCGCGACCAGGAACGAGTGATCTTCGTCATCGAGCCGGTGAGTGTCAGCGGCACCGGGTGAGTCGGGTGTCACCTTGACGGCCTGGCTCCCCGAGGTCAGGTCGCCTGGAAAGTGCGGGGCCAGGCGGAGAGGGAGGCGTTGAGGGGAAGGATCATGGTGTGACTGTCGCCGGCCGACACCGACGAATGGGGCAGCTGATGCCAGCCCGCACCCTCGTAGAACGGGATCACGGCCGGACTGCAGGTCAGGTAGCCGAAGTCCAGCGCCAGGCCGGCCAGCTCCGTGGCGGTCTGGGCGAGCAGCTCGCGTCCGATGCCCCGGCCCTGGAAGCCGGGGTCGACCGCGACCGTGCCCACCTCGCCGACCAGCAGGCGCTCACCGCTCTCACCCCTCTGTACGAACTGCCGCAGCAGCCCCAGCTGGGCGACGGGGCGGTCGTCCGCCAGGCCGACCATGCGGGCCTCCGGGCGGGCCCAGGCCCAGCTTCGCCTACCGCTGAAGATCCCTGCGTACGCCGGGTAAGCCCGGGCCAGCATTTCCGCGAGAGCCTCGTGTGTGTCGGAGGAAATATCGGATTCCCGGACCAGGGACCATTTCCGGCGATCTTGACTATGCACGCGATTCACCTGGCCGTTCTATCACCCGCGACACACCTCCCCGTCCAAGAGCACTCGGACGGTGAACGCCTGGCGACCGGAACCGTCGCCAGGATCTGCCGGAACTTAGCTCTCTCGGGGGAGCCGGTTCACCCCCAGAGGTGATCACTCATCCTCGCGGTTCCGGGAGGCTGCGGCCATGGCTATCAAACTGCTGCACACGGCCCCTGCCGTCAGCGACACCGAACAGCCGGTCCCGCGCTGGGCGCTGCGTGCCGCCTACGTGCTTCCCTGGCTGCTGCTGCCCTCGTGCCTGTGGAGGCTGCCGTTCGCCTTTCACTTCGACATGGGCCAGCTCAACGACGCGCCTGTGGCACCATTGTGGATCACCGTCCCCTACGTCTTCGGGCTCAGCGTGCTGACGGAGCTGGCGGCGCTGCTCAGCATCGGTCTGGTGCGTGGCTGGGGCGAGGTGGCCCCGGGCTGGCTCCCGCTCATCGGAGGAAGGCGGGTGCGGCCCATGGCGGCGGTCGTCCCGGCCGCGATCGGTGGGTCGATCATGACGGCGGTCTCGATCTGGATGGTGCTCGCCTGGGTCGGCGTCTTCGATCGCGTGACGTACGAGAACGGCTGGTGGCAGGCGCTGGCGATGGTGTGCGTCACCCCCATCGCGCTGTGGGGCCCGATCGTCCTGGCACTGGCCTACGCCTACCGGGTACGCCGCGCCCCGCGGCGACAGGCCGGCGCAGGGTGAGCTGAGGAAGGGCACGGCCGAGGGCTTCGCGGCGCACCTACTCCAGGGCGGCCTGCCGGCTCTGTGTGGCGGGGTCGTCGGCCAGAGCGGTCGCCCAGTCGCCGGACCATCGCACCAGCGGGCGCAGCGCCCGGTAGGCGCCGTCGCCCAGTTCGGTGAGGCGGTAGGCGGTGTCGGGCTGCTGTTCGACGATGCGGGTGTCGAGCAGTTCGATGAGCCGCTGTCGCAGGACGCTGGACGACATGTTGTCGCAACGTTGCTGAAGGGCGCGGAAGCCGAGCGCGCCGTGGTGCAACTCCCAGACGATGCGCAGGTTCCATCGACGTCCGAACAGGTCGAGCGCGGCCATCAGGGGACGTCCGGTGCTCGATCCCCGGACCGGCTCTCCCGGCCTCGGCGCTGCCATGTTGTCGCCTCCCACCCCTCGCCCACGCTTCGGTTTCCGATACAGTACCGTGCTTGCGGCGATTCTGTTTCCGAAGCGCACAAGAGTGGGGAGAGCCGGAGATGGCTGTGCTGCGCACGCCGCTGTGCGAGCGGCTGGGGGTCGGCCTGCCGATCGTTCAGGCGCCGATCGGCTCCGCCGCGGCACCGCGACTGGTCGCGGCGGTCGCCGAGGCCGGTGGTCTCGGCATGCTGGCGTTGACCTGGCGGGGGCCCGAGCGGGCACGCCGCGACATCGGCCTGGTGCGCCGGCTGACCGGGCGGCCGTTCGCCGCGAACCTGGTGCTGGACTTTCCGGTGGCGGACTCGCTGCCCGTCTGCTTGGACGAGGGCGTGCCGATCATCTCCACTTTCTGGGGCGATCCCGCACAGGTCGGCGCGCGTATCCATGAGGCGGGAGCCCTGCACATGCACACGGCGGCGCAGGTGGTCGGTGCCATCGCGGCCCAGGCCGCCGCCACGTTCGAGCACCTGACGATGGAGGCGAACCGATGACCGGCACCGCGAACGAGTCCCGGCAGGGCCGGTTGCTGGTGCCCGCGCTGGTGTTCGTCGCCCTGGTCGTCGCGGTGGTGGGCAGCCTCGGGGCGCCGCTGATCACCGCGGTGGCGGGTGAGTTCGGCGTCTCGCTGGCCGCCGCGCAGTGGACGCTCACCGCCCCGCTGCTGGTGGGCGCGGTCGCCACCCCCGTACTCGGGCGTCTTGGCGCGGGGCCGCGCAGACGCCAGGTCATCCTCGTCACCCTCGCGGTGGTGGTGGCCGGCAGTCTGCTGACCGTGGTGCCGCCGTCGTTCGGCTGGCTGCTGGCCGGGCGGGTCGGCCAGGGCGCCGGCCTGGCCCTGGCCGCGCTGTTGATGGGCGTCGCCCGCGACCACCTGCCGCGGCAGCGCTCCGGTGCGGCGATCTCGCTGCTGTCGGTGGCGTCCATCGCCGGCATCGGCATCGGCTACCCGCTGGCGGGGCTCCTGACGCAGGTCTCCGGACTGCGGGCGGCGTACGGGCTCGGCCTGCTGCTCACCGCGGCCGCGCTGGCCGCGGCCTGGCGGGCGGTGCCGCAGCCGCCACCGGGCCGGTCGGCGGCGGTCGATGTGCCAGGGGCCGCGCTCCTGGGCGCCGGTCTCGTCGCCCTGTCGCTGGCGATCGGCCAGACCACTCTGTGGATCGAGCACCCGGTGCTCGCCGCCGCCCTGCCTGCCGCCGCGGCCGTGCTGCTCGCCGCCTGGGTGCGCCGCGAACGCCGGTCCGCCGCCCCGCTGGTGGACCTCACCCTGCTGCGGCACCCCGCGGTGGCCGGCGCCAATGTGACCATGTTTCTCGGCGGCATCGGCATGTACCTGCTGCTGACCCTGGTCACCCGTTACGTGCAGACGCCCGAGGCGGCCGGCTACGGCTTCGGCGTGGACGTCTTCGTCGCCGGTCTGGTGCTCGTGCCGTTCTCGGTGCTGGGCTTCGCGGGCGGCAAGCTGGTGCCCTGGGTGCGCGAGCGGCTCCAGGCGCCGACGGTGCTGGCTGCCGGGGGTGGCGTGGTCCTGGCTGCGCTGGTGGTGTTCGCGCTGGCCCGCGGCCAGTTCTGGCTGGCGTTCGCCGTGATGGGTCTGCTCGGGCTGGGCGTCGGTGTCTTCTCCGCCGCGATGCCGGTCGCGATCCTGGCCGTCACCCCGCCGGAGGAGACCTCGAGCGCGATGAGCTTCAACCAGGTCGTACGCAGCGTCGGCTTCTCCATCGGCAGCGCGCTCGGCGGCCTGCTGCTCGCCGCCCACACCGGCGCCACCTTTCCTGCTGAGGCCGGCTACACCACCGCCGCCTGGGCGGGGGCGGCCGCGATGGCGGTGACGATTGTGATCACCTTGGTGCTGCGGCGAGCTGCCAAGGCACGTCTGCCCAGGTGACGACCTGCCGGCGGTCCTGCGTGCCCTCGCGGTAAGGCCCTTGCCGAACTTCAACCAGGCCCTGGGCTAGCCTCGGAAGGGCGCATCATGTTCATCGCCGACGTGCTCGGCAGATCTCTGCCCACGAGCTACGCGCCCTGCCGTGGTGGTTCGGACGGAGCGTTCGCGGTGAGAGGTGTCAGCCAGTGGATCTCCAGGTCCTCGCGCAGGTATTCCATGCGGGTCTCCTGGAACCGGACCAGGTCGGGCTGGGCGAGGTGGTTGCGCAGATCGTCCCCGGAACGCCACAGCTCGTAGAAGACCAGCGTGCTGGGGTCGGAGGCATCGCGGTGGACTTGGTACTGCCAGGCGCCCGGCTCGGCACGAGTCGGCTCGACGAACGACAGCAACAACCCTTCCAGCTCCTCGGCACGTTCCGGGCGGGAGCGGGCGAATCCGTAGATGCCGATGGGGCCGTTTCCTTCAGGTATGACGATGTTCATACCTGCGGAGGTTAGCCATGCCTGAGGTACGATGCAAGTCATACCTGAAGGAGGAGGCATGGATCTCGGCAGGGTGTTCGCCGCGCTCGCCGACGACTCCCGGCGGCGCATGGTGGCCGAACTCGCGGCCGATCCCGAGGATCGGGAGCGCGCCTGCGGGTCCTTCGACCTGCCGGTGAAGAAGGCCACACGGACCCATCACTTCCGGGTGCTGCGGGAGGCGGGGCTGGTCGCGCAGCGCGATCACGGCAATGGAAGCACGTTGAGGCTGCTCAGGAAGGACATCGAGCAGCACTGTCCCGGCCTGCTGCGGCTCCTCGTCGCCGAACTCGGCCCATCGGACGAAGAACTATGATCCGCCGATGAGTTCCGGCCGGAGAAGTGGTCTCCCTTTCGAAACGAGGAGAGGGAGCGGTCGCGGTGGATTTGTACAGCGTCGTGTGCGTGCGTGATCGGGCGACATCGCAGAGGTGGTTCGAGGCGTTCTTCGGGCGACCGGCGGACGAGATCATCGGTGAGGAGTACCTGTGGCAGGTCGGTGAGAACGCGTGGATCGTCATCGACGACCGGCAGGTGCGGGCCGCGCGGGTGGGCGGCACCATGATCACGCTCGGTGTGACCGGCCTCGACGACATCCTGGCCCGGCTGGCCGCGCACGGCATCGAGCACGAGCCCGTGGAGACCTACGGCAACGGCGTGCGACACGTGGACGTCCTCGACCCGGACGGCAACAGCCTGTCGCTCGCGGAGATGCCCGCCCAATAGCCGCCGGGGCGGCCCCGTCAGGCAGCGGGTCATGGCAGATCAAGGCAGGTTTTGGGCAGCGGGAACCAGCGCAGCCGCTCGACGTCTTCCGGCAAGCCGGACGGCGTCGGGTCGATCCCGTCCGTGCTGGACTCCAGCAGGATGTGGGCCTGGTCCAGATAGCCCGGCAGGGCGTCCTCGCCGACGCGTACACGCCGGGCGAGCGGGGCCTCAGGGTCGTCGAAGCGCAGGTCGGACAGGTGCAGCGGCGGCTCGGCCGGTCCGCCGCGATGCCGCCACAACCCGTTGGCCGGGTCGAAGCGGTAGTCGGGCAGCAGCCGGTGACCGTGGCGGGCCAGCAGATCGACCGCGTCGATGAGGTAGTCGCAGACGGCGTCGGAGATGAAGTAGTTGAAGTTGACCCGCACCCAGCCCGGCTTGATGCCCTGGCAGCCCTGCCCGATCTCCTCCTCGAACGCCCGCGAGCGCGCGGCGTCGATGGCCAGCAGGCGGTGACCGTACGGGCCCGCGCAGGAACAGCCGCCGCGCGCCTGGATGCCGAGCAGGTCGTTCAGCACCGCCACCACGTAGTTGTGGTGCAGGAACAGCCCGTCGTCCGCGCGGATGCGAACCGACACGATGGACAGCCGGCGGGAATCCCGGTCACCGAGGATCTCGATGGCGGGGTTGCCCTCCCATCGGCGCAGGGCCCGCTGCCAGAAGCGTTCCTCGCGAGCCTGGATGAGATCGGTGCCGACAGCCTGTTTGAGCCGGAAGACCAGCCCCGCCCGGATCGACTCGACGATGGCCGGGGTGCCCGCCTCCTCGCGGGCGATCGGGTCGTCGAGGTAGCGATGCCCGGTCGCGTCCACGAACAGCACCGTGCCGCCGCCCGGCGCGGTCGGTACGCGGTTGCGTACCAGCTCCCGCCGGACCACGAGCACGCCGGGCGTCTGCGGCCCGCCGACGAACTTGTGCGGGGACAGGAAGATCGCATCCTTGTGATCGCCGACGCCGGGCGCGCTGGGGCCCATGCGGATCGGCACGTACGGGCCGGCGGCGGCGTAGTCCCAGAATGACAGGGCGCCGTGGGCGTGCAGGAGCGCGGCGATGTGGTCGGTGTCGGTGAGGATGCCGGTGACGTTGGAGGCGGCCGAGAAACTGCCGATGAGCAGCGGCCGATGAGCATGGCGGGCGAGCTGGTCGCGCAGGTCGTCGCAGTCGATGTGGCCGTCCGCGTCCTCGCCGATGGCGACGGTGTCGGCGATGGACTCGCGCCAGGGCAGCTCATTGGAATGGTGCTCGTACGGGCCGACGAACACCACCGGCCGGTCCTTGTCCGGAACGTTCCCGGCGTATGGGGAGGGGACGCGCAGGTCCAGGATGGCGACGAGCTTGTTGATCGCCGCTGTGGCGCCGGAGCCGCAGAAGACGACCGCGTCGTCCGGGCCGGCGCCGACGCACTCGTGGACGGCGCGGCGGGCCTCTTCACGTAATCTGCTGGTCTGCAGCCCGGTGCCGGAGCTCTCCGTGTGGGTGTTGGCGTAGCTGGGCAGCACGTGGTCGCGGATGAAGTCCTCGACGAACGACAGCGACCTGCCTGAGGCGGTGTAGTCGGCGTAGATGATGCGGCGCGGGCCGTACGGGCCGTCCAGCACCTCGCCGTCGCCGATGATGGCGGAGCGGATGCGCTCCAGCAGAGGTGAGGTGGGCGGTGCCTGCTTGGTAACCATCCGCCCAGCATCCGCCAGCCGGCCGATCACCACCACAGGTCGCCGGCACCTCTCTGCGGGAATCTGGCGGGAAGGACCATGCCGGGCCCGCGTCCCGGCGCTGGTTTCGCCCTGTCCGCCCCTCCCCCGGGCCGCCCGGTCCTCTATGCGGTGATCTCCCCGTCATGCGGCATCTGCTCGGCCATGCTGCCCGTCTTCGCCGCCGTGAGGCGTACGGACGTCATCCTGGTCAGCCCCGCCCGGCGAACGGCATCCCCGTCGCCATGACGGTCATGAACGGCACGTTCGCCTCGAGCGGCAGGCCGGCCATGAACACGATGGCCTCGGCGACCTCGCGCACGTCGATGGTCGGCTCGGGCGCGAGGGAGCCGTCGGCCTGCAGGACCCCTCCGGCCATGGCCGCGGTCATGTCGGTGGCCGCGTTGCCGACGTCGATCTGCCCGCACGCGATCCCGAAGGCGCGCCCTTCGAGGGAGATCGCCTTGGTCAGGCCGGTGATCGCGTGCTTGGTGGCGGTGTACGCGGCGGCGTGCGGCCTCGGCGTGTGCGCCGACAGGGATCCGTTGTTGATGATCCGCCCTCCGCCGGGCACCTGCTCCTTCATCTGCCGGAACGCTTCTTGGGCGCACATGAACGCGCCCGTCAGGTTCGTGTGCACGACCTGCGCCCACTGTTCGTGCCCGATCTCGTCGAACGGGACCGACGGCCCGAACATGCCGGCGTTGTTGACGAGCACGTCGATGCGGCCGAAACGCGCACGAGTACGCGCGAACAGGTTCCGTACAGCGTCAGGATCCGTCACATCGCACGGCACGAGGAGCATGCTCTCCTCGTCGCCCGCGGCGTCCAGGGTCTGCTGGAGCGCCGCGGCTCGCCGCCCGGCCAGCACCACCCGGTATCCGGCACCGTGCAGGGCCAGTGCGGTGTGCCTGCCGATGCCCGAGCCGGCTCCGGTGACCACGGCGACGCGTCCGCCGCCCGGCTGAGTGTTCAATGGTCGTCCCTCCAGATGTCCGTACGCCACGCTCATGCGTGCGTCGGACAGGCCGACCCTATCGACGTGCGCGAACGGCGGTGCCGTCGGCCGCTCTCGCCGGCTCGGCCCGAGATGAGACGAGGGATCCGCCTTGGCGCGATGGCCGTCAGCGACACGATGTGGCTCCGGTCTCGCCGGAGCAGGCGAATTCCCGGGTGACGATCCCGGCTACGGCAGGGTGAGGATGACCGGGCCGTCCTCGGTGATGGCGACCGTGTGCTCGACGTGCACGCTCCTGCTGCCGTCCGCCGAGCACAGCGACCAGCCGTCGGAGGCCATGTAGTAGTCGTCGCCGCCGCCCGCCATGAGGCTCGGCTCGATGGCGATCACCAGCCCCGGGCGCAGCCGCAGCCCGCGTCCCGGGCGAGCCTCGTTGGGCACGTACGGCGACTCGTGCATGGCCCTGCCGATGCCGTGGCCGCCGAAGTCGTTCTGCATGCCGAAGCCCGCGCCGCGCCCGACCGTGGACATGGCGTGGCCGATGTCGCCCATCTTGCCGCCAGGCAACGCGGCCTCGATGCCGGCGGCGAGCGTCTCCTCGGCGACCCTGATCAGCTTGAGGTCGTCCGCGCGCGCCTCGCCGACCACGAAGCTGACCGTGCCGTCGGCGTGCCACCCGTCCACGTACGCGGCGCAGTCCACGCTGAGCAGGTCGCCGTCGCGCAGCCGGTCCGTGGTCGGCAGGCCGTGCAACATGGTCCCGTTCACCGAGGTGCAGATGACACCGGGATAGGGCATGGCACCGAACGACGGGTGGTAGCCGAGGAACGAGGCGCCCGCCCCCGCCTCCTCGATGACCGTCCTGGCCACCTCGTCCAGCTCCTTCAGCGACACTCCCACGGCGGCCCGCTCCCGCACGGCGGCGTGCACGCCGGACACGACCCGGCCCGCCTCCCGCATCGCCGCTATCTCACCGGCGGACTTGAGCTCGATCACGACTTCTCCTTCGGTCAATAACTATACCGGTATTATTATCACGGATCATAACCGTGTCGACCGGAGAAGGCCGTGCCGAGGACTTCGGGCGCATCCCGCTCAGGAGGGAAAGGGTTCGATCAGCGTGACCGCGCGGACCACCGCGGCCAGGGCATCGGGGTCGCCGGTGCGGTGGTGGACGTCCAGGGCGGTGTCGGCGAGCTTGATCACATGCTCGTCCCCGTGCCGGACGGCGAGGTCGAACACCTCCTCCGCCGATCCAGGGACGACGGGCAGATCCCGCCGGGATGCGGCCTCGGCGGGGGCGTAGGCGGCGGTCACCGCGGCGCTGGCCGCCCACGCGGCGTCGAGGCTGGCACCCCAGACCTCCGCGGGCAACGCGGGGAGAACCCGCAGCACGGCCGTCGGCGCCGTCGCGGTGTGGACCAGCATGACGGGAGAGCCGTGCGCGTGAGTGACGTAACGCAGGGTCGCCGCGTCGGCAAGCTCGGTGAGACGCGTACGTGCCTGCTCGGCATCGGCGGCCGGCCTGAGCACGGCGAGCGACGAGCCCCACCCGGCGATCTCAGCCAGTTGTCCGAGCCGATGGTTGATGCCCATGCTCTGGTCCGGGACGCGGGGAACTCCGGCCAGGGCCAGCCCCGGTCCGGCGGTACCGGACGGCGCGCCGAAGCCCGCGATGGCCTGCCAGCGCGCCGCCCAGTAACCGAGCGCCTGGCCCAGCTCGGCAAGACGTGTCTCGTCCTGCTGTCGCGACAGCGCGTGGACCGCGTGCCCGGTGCGGATCACTCCGTGGGTGGCTCCGGCCGCGATACCGGGCAACAACCGTGGCCACCATGTCTCCAGTACGGCACGCCACGGCTGCTCCCCCAGCTCCCTGTCGAAGAACGTCAGCCAGTCGCCGAGACGGTGAGGATCGCCCAGCGCCGCCCGCCAGTCCCCGGCGCCGATCGGCGAGGTGGCGCGCGGAAGCTCGTCCAGCCGGGCGATGTAGCTGTCGAGCCAGCGGTGCACCTCACGGTCGTATCCGTGCCTGACCATCGATTCGACCGCCATCGGGCCGTGGTTGGACAGCCATCCTTCGAACTCGGGGCCGGTCCTGTGCAACCGCTCGTACGCTTCTTCCAATGTCATGACATCAGACGCTAATGGCCGGTTGTCGGCACGCACCTCGGTCCCGCGACCGAAAGCCCTCCTCCTTTGGACCTAGGCATGTCAGGCCTTCCCCGGCTGCTGAGCGTCGCGGCGTCACAACCGCGGTGTGCAACCCCGCTCCCCCGTCAGGCTGTCTTCGTCACGTGAATGGCCATCGAGTCGATCTGTCCGTCGACTACTTGATCGCGGCCAGGTCCAGGACGTACATCTCGTTCCCGATCGGGTAGGTCATCAGCCGGTCGAGGCCGCCGTCGGGGATCGCCATGGTTCCTTTCGCGTCCGTCCGTATGCCGAGATCGGCGGACCTGCCGGTGTCGGCGTCGTAGAGCGTCAGGACGACCTGGTTCCCCGGTCCCCTCAACGTGACCTTGAAGAAGCGCTCCAGACCGGCGTCGTCGCCTTGCTGGAAGGTGCTGGGCAGTTCGCGCTCCGGGGAGCCGTCGCGGTCGCGGACGAACCTGCGCAGGACCGTCTGGGTCCGCACCGTGTCCGGACACCGGCGAGTGCCGCACTTGATCTCCTTACCGGAGCGGTCGCGGGGGCGTTTGACCTTGACGGTCTTGTATCGCACCGCCACTCCCGCGCACCGGTCGACGCCGCACCTGACCTCCTCGTCGGACTTGACCACGGCGTCACGCCGCTCACCGGTCTCGACGTTGAACAGCTCGCGGAAGATCGCCTTGCCGCGGTGGATGCCCACCCACGGCCATTGCAGGATGTGGTGCCGCTCGGCGCCCTTCACCGGCTGCGGCGAGCCCCCGGCCAGCGGCGCCCGGTAGACCCCGCCCTTCTCGTAGGCGAAGACCACGTCGGAGCCCGTCACCGCCAGCCCGTTGATGTGCCCCTCCTTCATGACGTTTCCGAGCGGAACGTCGGTCACCGGCCGAGGCCGGCCGCCGGCCGCCGGCACCGTCCAGATCCGGGCGACCCGCGGGCTGTCCGCCTCCTTGTAGGACGCCCACCAGACGATGTTGCCGCCGCCGGCGGCGACGCCCTCGGCGAAGATCGCCGACCCCTTCGTCGCGGGGATCTCGGCGATCTGCCTGGGCTCGCCGGTGCCCAGGTCGTAGCTCCAGAGGAACTGACGCTTTCCGTCGGAGACGCCCGTCATGACCAGCAGCGTGTGATCGTCGAGGAGTAGCTGCGGGTAGTACGCGCGGCCGTCGGGCAGCTTGGCCGGGATCTTGTGTACGGCCTGCGGCCACACCTTCTCGATGGGCGGCGGAATCCTGTCCGCCGACGACTCGGCCCCGCCGGTCGCGGCGACCGGGGGGTGCGGCTCGGCCTGCGAGCGCAGGGCGCTCACCGCCGCACCCGCCCCGCCTGCCACCAGGACCACGGCCGCGGCCGCGAACACGGCGGCGGTACGCGCCCTGCGCCGGCGATGGCCCGCCTTGACCGTCGCGGCCAGCCCGGCAGGCACCTGCGGCGCACGGTCCGCCGCTCCGGAGAGGACACGGCTCAGCTTCTCTTCCAGATCGGTCATCGCATGCTCCCGTGGGTCGCCGGTGAGGAGGAAAGGGAGGAACGCAGCTTGGCCAGGCCCCGGAAGGCCTGGCTGCGCACGGTTCCAGTGGAGATCCCCAGTACCTTGGCGATCTCGGCGTCGGTGAGCTGCTCGTAGTAGCGCAGCACCAGCACGGCACGCTGCCTGCGGGGCAGCGCGGCCAGCTCTTCCCAGAGACCCTGTTCCTCGTCGGGCGGGAAGACTTCGTGGTGAACTCCCTCCGGCGGCTCTCCGGTGAGGTGTTCACGCCTGTGCCGCCGCCAGACGCTGATGTGCAACCGTGCCATCGTGGTCCGGGCGTAGCTGTGCGGGCTGTCCTTGCGTCTCACCCTCGGCCAGGCGCCGCGCAGCCGTATCAGAGTTTCCTGGACCAGGTCGGCGGCGTCATGAGGGTTTCCGGTCAGGACGTATCCGTAGCGGAGCAGCGTGCCCGCCTGCTCGGCCACGAAGTCGTCGAAGCCGGGTTCGTCATCCACTTGTCGTCCCTTTCGATCGTCATGCACCAGACGGCCGAAGGGGCGAAGGTGTTGCATCGCTCGGCAAAATGTTTCCCGTGATCTCCGGAGGCCTCGGAGGGAAGGGGCGTCACGCGAGGAGCGCGCCTGCCGGCGTTCCGGGCGACCGGTAGAGGACCTGTCCTCAAGGAGTGTGCCATCGCTCTCACTGAGGACAAAAAAGCCCCAAGAAAGAACATATCAAGCACTTAGTACGCATATATCGCTTTTGTCGTGTTCTGTTTGGGCAGGCGATATGACTACGTCTCAATCGAGGCGAGACCGGGAGCCCGACGAAAGTCGGCTCAAGGGAAGGGGTCTTCGATGGCCTATCATCACGCACCTCGAATCACCGGCTGGGTCGGCTGGGTCTGGTTCGCCGGGATGCTCATGATCATTTCTGGCGTCTTCAACATCATCGGTGGCCTGTACGCGGTCATCAACAGTGACGTCTACGTTCGCACCCCGATGAGGCTGCTGTTCTTCGACGTGTCCACCTGGGGATGGCTGCACCTCATCTTCGGAGTGGTGCTCTTCCTCACCGGGCTCGCCCTGAGCGTCGGCCAGACATGGGCGCGGGTGGTCGCCGTTGTGCTCGTCATGCTGAACGCGATGACCCAGCTCACCTGGATCGGGGTGAACCCATGGTGGTCGCTGGCCGTCATCGCGGTGGACGTGCTGGTGCTGTACGCCCTGATCGTGCATGGCCGCGAGGCCAAACTGGACGCCTGACGGGCCGCAGGCGGTCAAGGAAGCCCCGGCGGTGGAGGACGCCGGGGCCTGCCGGGCCGTGAACGAACGCCGTGCCGTCACGGCCCTGCCGCGCGTGTGACTCCGGTGGCCGCCTGTCCGGCGATCCGCTCCGCCAGCCGGACGGCCACCGCCCCACACGGCTCGACCAGTCCGTTCAGTTGTTGTCGACGAACTGCTGGGCCAGGGTCCTGCCCCAGGTTGGTGGCCTGCGTATGGTTCTCGATCGTCGTCACCTTGGTGCCGGAGCCGGTGAACACGATGTGGGTGACCCCGCTGTCGGTGCCGCCGTTGCTGGGGTCGGGGTTGATGCCGAGGTCGGCGGCCGCCCGGTACGACGCCTCGCCGATGATGCCGCTCGGCCCCGTGTCACATCACGGTGTACTCCACCTGCCCGTTGTAGACGATCGCCACCACCGTGCCGCAGCCGATGCCCTTCGTCCGGTAGTCCCAGATGGAGCTGGGGCTGGGCACCACCATGTACGGGAGCTGGGCGGAGTTGAGCGGCGTGTCCGAGGTGGTGTGGCAGAAGGTGTCGGGCAGGAAGCAGCAGTCGGTGTCCTCGTTGCACTGCGAGGTGCGCACGCCGTCGCAGTCGATGTCCATGTCGCCCTTCCAGAACACCGCGCCGCTCTTGTCGCACACCGCCACCGTGGCCGTGCCGACGTCGGAGTCGGTCTTGTACTTGCCGTTGGAGATCTGACCGCAGGACGTCACCTTCGCCAGCAGCTGGTCGGCCGTCGGACCGGCGGTCGAGCCGCCTGTCGTGGCCGTGACGGCGGCGCTGCGCGCCGACTCGTTGCCGGCCGCGTCCAGCGCGGTGACCGTGTAGGTGTGGGTGGAGTTCGCCGCCAGGCCGCTGACGGTCGCGCCGGCCGCGGGCGAGGTCGCCACCACGGCGCTCGCCTCGTAGACGCGGTAGCCGGTGACGCCCACGTTGTCGGTCGAGTCGGTCCACGCCAGTGAGATGCCGGCGGCCGAGGTGCCGGTCACTCTGAGGCCGCCGGGCACGCTCGGCGCCTGGCCGTCGGGGCCGCCCGAGCCGCTGACCGAGAGCCGGTCGACGTTCGGGCCGCCGTTGGCGGTGGTGCCCGTCGCCCGGATGGTGTTGACACCCGCGTTCAGGGTCGCGGTGACCCGGCCGTCGGTCCAGGTGTCCCAGTTGCCGGTGCCCGGGAAGGCCACCCCGGCCGCCGCCGTGGCGCCGTTGACCGCGATGTCCATCGGCCAGTTCACCGCGGTGCCGTTGGCGTAGCGGAAGGTGAGCGTGTGGGCGCCCACCTCGGCGACGTTGACCGACCACTCGATGGAGCCGCCGGCCGCGTTGACGTAGTCGACGAAGCCGGTGCCGGTGTGGTTGGTCGCCACCATGGCCTGGGTCAGCGTCGCCGCCTCGGCCTGGTACTCCGTCGCGGGGACGTCCGCGGTCGTGACGTCGAGGTAGTCGAGGTTCGGGTTGCCGCCCGTGTTCGCGGCGGCGACCCGCACCTTGTTGTCACCCGCGGCGAGCGTCGCGGTGAGCGTGGAGGTCGCCCAGGTGTCCCAGTCGGCGGTGGCGTTGAACGCCCGCGCCGCCGCCACGACGGTGCCGTTGATCGCGACGTCGCCGGGCCGGTTGGCGGCGGTGCCGTTGGCGTACCGGAACGCGAGCGTGGCGGTGCCCGCGCCGGGGGCGTTGATCGTCCACTCGGTGGAGGAGCCGAACACCCGTCAACACATTAGCGATCTTGGAGCGTTCCATTATTTAGGAAGCTTTCCTAACTAAATTTTTGGTACGGGACATAGACGTCGGATGTGGTGACCCGCTGGACAGGCCGCTCAATGGCGTTATATGGCTGTTAGTCAGGCATTGATGGGAGGAGTCGCGCGAAGCTGCGCACACCCCCTACCCGCCTGAGAGCATCACAAGCCATCAACTCTCAGGTGAGACATGGGATGTCTCACCTCGTCACACATTCACGGGTAAGGAGAACGCCTTGGCCTTCGGAATCCGGCCTTCAGTCATCGGACGTCCTGGGTTACGGCGGCGAGCGGTCGTCGCCGTCGCCGTCGTCGCGGGGCTGTTGTCAGCCCAGCCGATGACCGCGGCCCGCGCGGCGGCCACGCTGCACGAGGCGGAGGCCGCGACGATCTCGCAGGGCGTCGTCGACTCCGACCACGCGGGCTTCACCGGCTCGGGCTTCGTCAACTACGACAACCTGGTCGGCTCGTACGTCGACTTCACGCTGACCCCGGCCCAGAGCGGCCAGGTCCGGCTGGTCCTCCGATACGCCAACGGCACCACCGCCGACCGGCCGATGCGCATCACGGTCAACGGCGCCCAGCTCGCGCCCGGCCTGTCCTTCCCCGGCACCGGCTCCTGGACCACCTGGCGCACCGTCACCGTCCAGGCCACGCTGCATACCGGCGCGAACACCGTCAGAGCCACCGCCACCACCGCCGGCGGAGGCCCGAACCTCGACTCCCTCACCGTCGACGACGGCGCGCAGGGCGGCACCGACTGGTCGAAGGCGGTGGTCGACTCGACGATGGCCCGCCTCACCCCCGCCTCGCTCGGCGGCTGGGACTACACGCGCGGCCTCTACCTCTGGGGCCAGTACCTCGTCTGGCAGCGCACCGGCGAGGCGAGATACCTGCAGTACATCAGGGACTGGGCGGACCGGTTCGTGGACGCCTCGGGCAACATCGGCCAGAGCTTCAACAATCTCGACAACATGCAGGCCGGCAACGTGCTGCTGGCTCTGTACAGGGAGACGGGCCAGGCGCGCTACCGTACCGCGGCCACGAAGATCAGGACCAGGCTGAACACCTACCCGCGCACCGCGGACGGCGGCTGGTGGCACGCCACGTCCGACTCCCGCCAGGGCCAGCTCTGGGGCGACGGCGTCTACATGGTGGACCCGTTCCTCGCGCGTTACGGGGCCTGGGTAGCGGGCGACTCCTTCACCCTGGCCGAGCCGGCCAAGCAGATCGAGGTCTACTGGAGCCACCTGCGGCGCACCTCGGGGGCGGCGGCCGGGCTGCTCTACCACGCCTACGACGAGCCCGGCGGCCTGACCGCCTCCTGGGCGCAGCCGTCGCTGGGCGGCACCAACGGCATCTCGTGGTGCCGGGCGATGGGCTGGTTCGGCATGGCCACCGTCGACATCCTGGAGACCATCCCGGCAGACCACCCGCGGCGGGCGGCGCTGATCGGCATCCTGCGCGACCTGGTGCCCGCGTACGCCCGGTGGCAGGACCCGGCCAGCGGGCGCTGGTTCCAGGTGGTCACCGAGCCGGGCAACGCGTCGAACTGGACGGAGACGTCGTGCTCGGCGATGTACACCTACACGATCTCGCGCTCGGTGGAACGCGGCTACGTCGACGCCTCCTACCGGGCGAACGCCGACCTGGGATATCGAGGCGTGCTGGCGAAGGTGTCGCTGGGCGCGGACGGGCGTAGCAACATCGTCGACATCAGCGAGGGCACCAACGCCAGCGCCTCACTCGGCTTCTACTTCGGCCGGGCCAGGCCGGTCAACGACTTCCACGGGCTGGGGGCGTTCCTCATCATGAACGAGCAACTCTCACGGGTCGGCCCGGGACCGACGTAAGCCGGGGATCAGTGCCGGCGGCCGGCTCACAAGGGCCGGCCGTCGCGCGCATGTCGGCGTGGATGCCGCATGACGGCTGGCGGGCACTGATCGGTGGTCACAGGCTGCTCGTCGATCCGCGGCTCTCCTCGGGCGCGGACCACTCAGGCGCCGTCGGCGTCGCGGACGAGAGTGCCCCATCCCGTCGGGAGCAGCAACGGCCACTGACCGTGCTCGCGAAGCGCCAGGGTGAGCCGGCTGCTCGCGGCGTCGTAGGACTGTACGGCTCGGTGACGCTGATGAGGGTAGAAGCTCGTCGAGCAGAGACATTCGCGTCGGGTCAACTGCCTGGTATGACTACGGTGCCGCAGGCTTCGCATCGCATCGCGTCGACGCTCTGGTAGCCAAAACCGCGCGTCAATCGCACGCCGCCGAAGTCACCCAGCACGCCCATCCGCTTCTTGAACTTGACTCCGGGCGACCTACCCACCACAACCCCCGACTCCATCACGTTGGAGCAAATAGGGCAGGACAGTGCAGCATCCGTCACAACCCAAGCCTACGGCGGTGGCCGCCGGCTCGACGCCCACGAGGGTCCACCTGGCCCGGGATAACGGCGCTTATCGCGTTCAAGGAACCCTTCTCACCCAAGACGGAGGTCTTTTGCTACTCCCGGGTGCCGCTATTCGCATACGCGGCCTTACCAGCAAGACCGAGCCCGGACGAACCGCGTTGTCGACGTCACGGACCAACACCACCGCGCGGCCGATCCTGTGGCGGTAGGCGTTTCAGAGATCGCCATTCAGATTGAGCGGTTGAACGATGAGGCCGGGGCTGCGCCCAGACCGCCTGGGCTCAGCCCAGCGTGTCCATCAGGGCGGTGACATAGGCATCCAGCCGCTCCTCCACGGCTCGCGTCGTCAGCTCTGTCCTGCCTGCCTCCCGCCATGGCTGCGCCACCAACCGCACCTCTTCCGAGAACGCCAGCCCGTCCCGCACCTGCCAGTACAGCCGCTCGCTCGTGGCCGCGGCCAGCACCCCGCCGGCCTGCTCATACGCCTCAGCGAAGCGCAGACCCCACGCCGGGCCGTGCAGCAGCGCGAGATTGGTGGAGCAGTGCGCCACATCGAGGTCCGCCGGGCCCCAGGAGGTCGCTGCCCAGTCGACGACGCCAGCGATCCGGGCACCTGCCGGCGTTGCGGGCGGCACGTCGAACAGCACGTTGCCGGGTTGGAAGTCCCGGTGCAGGAATCGCCCTTCATAGGGCGGCGCGGGCCTGCGGATCACGTCGATCGCCGCGGCCCATGCCGCCGCGTCGGCGCCCTTCGGAACCACGACGGTGTCGGCGGTCGTCAACGTCACATACTTCCGGGGCCGCTCGGCGGGTCGCAACGCGTGGATGGCCACGAGTTGACGGGCCAGCAGCGGAACGCGCGTCTCCAATCCCTCATCGTCGAGGACCGTCCGGCCTGCCAGATGTGTCATCAGGAGCGACGGATACTCGCACTGCGCGGCGCTCGGATCAACCGCGACCAGTTCAGGAGCCGGCACGCCGGTCTCCGTGAGCAGGGACAGGGCGCCGGTCTCCCTGTTCAGCGAGTCCTCGGCGCCTCTCAGGTAGAACGGGTCGACGAAGCTCCGCAGCACCAGGTCACGGGTGCGTCCGTCCCGCGTGCCGATGGTCAGCCTCCGCATTTCGGCGGTGATGCCGCCGTGCAGCGCCTCGGTCCTGACGATCCGTTCGCCGACCTCCAGATGCCGGCTCACCCAAGCCAGTGTCAACGGTCGGACAGCCGCCTCATCGTGGATGGTCATCGTGCCACCTCATCATCCCGACGGTGGCACGCGCCAAGGCTTTTTGGAGGCGATGGCCGCGCGGCTCGGGCTTCCGTCTCGATGTTCTGCACGACGGCCGGTGAAACACTTGTCCGTCCATCGGTGAAGGAAGGCAACCGTTCAAGCTACGGAAGGCAGACAATGACACGAAAGATCTGGATATGGCCGCAGTGACCAGGGCGCTTCCGGTCGAGGAGGTCAGCGACGCGGCAATCATTGAGCAATCCCGGCGAGACCCTGAACGCTTTGCCGCGGTCTTCGACCGCTACTACTTCCAGATTCACGGCTTTGCCGCACAGCGGTTAGGGCCGAGCCTGGCCGACGACATAGTCGCAGAGACGTTCCTGATCGCCTTCGACCGACGCGACCGCTACGACGTGTCGCGTGAAGATGCCCGGCCCTGGCTGTACGGGATCGTCGCCAACCTGATCGCCCGGCATCACCGCGCGGAGGCCAGGTGGTATCGGGCGCTTTCCCGGACACCTCTCGCACAGGCCGACGACGGCCACGCCGACCAGGTTGCGGGCCGTGTCGACGCGGAAGCGCACCGGGCGCCCCTGATGGCGGCGCTGGCAAAGATTCCCAGTTCCCACCGGGAGGTACTCCTGCTCGTCGCGTGGGGCGGGCTGAGCTCGGAGGAGGCGGCCGGGGCGCTCGGCATCACCGGCGCCGCCGTCCGCACCCGGCTGCACCGGGCCCGCAAGATCCTGCGTGCCTCGCTGAACGGCGCTGAGCCGACGATGGTCGAAAGGAACGGTTGATCATGGACGACATCGAGATGCTGCGCGCTGCCCGCCCGCAACCCGACGCCCCCTCGCACGCCGCCTACACCGCCGCCCGCGCTGCCCTGCTGGAACGGGCCGCCGGTGGCCCGTCGCCCACGACGGTGCGGGTGTCGCCACTTCGGAGATACGGCCTGCGTGTCGGAGTGGCCGCCGGCCTGGCCGCGGCACTGGCCGCCGGGGTGACCATCGTCCAGGTCGGCCTGGCCGGCTCGCCGGGATCGGACGGCATCACGGGCCTCGTCGCCGCGCCACCCGCGAACGCCCAGCAATTGCTGAAGGCTGCCGCGCAGGTGGCCGCGGCCGAGCCGGACCTGCGTCCCGGGCCGGGTCAGTACCTCCACATCGAGAACCGGGTCATGAGCTATCAGGCCGTCGGCTCCTCCGGCGCGTACCACACCGGCACCGAGGAGCGGTGGGTTCCCACCGACGGAGCCAAGCAGTGGCTCGTGCGGGAACAGAAAGGCAAGACCGAACCGGTGCCCGGCGTGCCGATGCCGTCGCAGCGGCCCGTTCCGGGCGGGACCACGAGCGTGGCGGACTCCCTGTATGAGTCGTCCTGCGCCACCGGATCCAAGGCCGCCATCACCGAGGTCCGGATGAACGACTGGCCGGCCGATGTGGCATTCCTGCGCAAGCAGGTCCGGGCCGAGGCCGCCAAGTACACAGCCATACCGGAGAAGCTCCGCGAGTGGAACGCGGTCGGCACCCTGCTCGGCTCGGCGGTGTTCCGGCCCGGTCTCGCCGCGGCGCTCTACCAGATCGCCGCTGAGGTCCCCGGGATCACCCTCATACCGGACACGGTCGACGCCGCGGGCCGCGCGGGCATCGCCGTCGCGTTGGAGAACGACGGCACCCGGTCGGAGCTCATCTTCGACAAGCAGACCTACCGCTATCTGGGCGAGCGATACGTGGCGACCGAAGACAAGACCTCCACCATGTCCGCTGCGCCGCTCTCCAAGGAGGATTTCGACGATCTCAAGCGGCAGATGGTGGCGAAGGGCATGGATCCAGCAGAGGCGACCAAGGAACTGGAGGCCCTGCGGAAGAAGAGGACGGTGACTACGTTCACACCGCGGGGCGTGGTGATCAGTTCCTCCGCCGTGGTCAAGGTCGATCTGGCGGATGCCCTGCCCCCGCTCTCGACGAAGGTCTCCCGCATGACGATCCCCTGCTGAGATACGGTCGACCTTCGTCTTCCGGGAACCGATCACCGCGCAGTCCACCGGAAGCCTGGCAGCCGGCCGCCACTGGTTCATCTGCCAGCGACGATGCGGCGACAACCCCTCCGTCCAGCAGGGCTCCGGTCGTGTCGCCCGTACACCCTGGGGCTAGGGCTGGGCTCCTGCGACGCACATCTCCGGGGGCAATGACTTCCACCCCGTACCGGGACTGCCGGACTGCGCACAGGGACCGTTCCGCACGTAGCGTCCCTGGTCGAAATCGAGAACCGGCAACTGCATCACCACCGTTCGTTCGGCGGCAGTTGCCGGTTTCTCTTCGCGCAGATGCCGACACTCCGCGCCGGCATCCACGAAGCCCTCCGATCATTGCCCACGAGCACTGAGGAACCTGCAGCTTCCCCATCGCTCCCACCGGTCCAGGCGCCCTGGCCCAAACCACCGACGAACGCGAGCAGTCCCGGACCCGTTGGACGCGACAACGGGCGGTTTCAGGTACGTGAGCTTTGCGCTGTTGGACGAGCACCAGCCTGCTTCCGCTTCACGATGATCTGGGTGACGGGGCCGATGATCGTGCTGACGCACAGTCCGATCAGCAGCGCCGAGATGGAGTAGCCCCACAGAGTGGTCTGAATGCTTTCCTGGTCGCCCAACCCCGGATCGGTTGTGAAATAGACGGTGCAGAGCAGCAGCGGTCCGGCCGCGCCCGCGAGAGCACCGCTCATCCACCGGCCCTGCTGCGCTGCCGCCCATGCCGCGACGATGCCGCTGATCATCACTGGTCCGATCAGCCCGGCGGTGACCCCTCCGGCCTCCATGAACGTCGCCTTCACCACGTACTCACCGGTGTCGCTGCTCAACACGCCTTCCGTGAGCATGGGGTCGAAGGTCGGCGGCCTGTCCCACCACCAGGGTCTGGTGAACTCCACAAGGGAGATCCACAGGGTATAGGCCACCAGGCCGATTCCGACTTCCCGATGCCGTAGCGCAGCCATCGCCGCGGCGAGGCCGATCGTTCCGCCGATGATCGTCGCCCAGGCCACCTCGGATGGGCTGGAGTTGATGCCCTCTTCCGGCGCCGCGGATGCCAGGGTGTACAGGAGCGAGGCAGCGATCAGGCAGGAGCCGAGCCAAGCCGCGGCCGGCAGCCACAGCCAGGACCACGACGCACGATGGAACAGACGGTAGGTGATCGCGGAGGCGACCAGCGTGGAAGCGGCCGGATACCACGTGGAACGGGTCACCGCGTGGTCCCAGCCGACGTACTCGTCGAAGGGGCCCAGCCTGGTCGTCCACCGATTGATGCCCAAGCGATCCGCAGCGAGGACCTGCACGGCCGCCAGAGCGGCAGCGACCAGTGCGCAAACAATTGAGGCTGCGAGCCGCCGCCTCACGTTTCCACCCCCAAGACTCCGCCGACGAGGCAGAGCCTCCAACATGCGCGAAGCCGTCATGACAGACACTCTGCAACATCGAGATCTGTGATGAAGCAGAACTACCCGGCCACTGGTCGAATGCAGGCTTCACCGCCTCCTCCAACCTGCCGCCGACGACGCGTACGGCGACTGGAACGCCGCACGGCCGGCACTCAGGGACGGCGCACGTAGACGACCGAGAACGGCGCGTCACCGGGCAGACCCGCCGGTCCGTAGCACCAGACGTCGACGTCCACCCGGGGCGGAGCCGCGTAGTCGCCGATGTTGCCCAGGTGGCAGGAGGAGCCGTCGCCGCCGGTGCCGCCGTACTTGCCGACGGCATCCCAGCTCACCCGGTAGTGGCCCGTACCGAGGCGGACGGCTCCTGGCGTCTGGCCGGTGCTCGACCAGGAGCGGGTGTCGTCCACGACGGGAGCGGCAGGAGCGCCGGAGATCCGCGCGTACGCGGCGGGAACCGTCCTGTCGACGTGCGGCCCCGACGCGCCCGCGTACGACAGGAGCCAGGGTGTGTCCACCGGCTGGGGCGTGGGTCAGCGCCGTTGAACGGGATTCGCCGCGGTCGCGGTCGGGCCGGCGCCGTCGCGCAGGCCCACCGTGTGGTCGAGGAACTGGCCCCATACGAAGCCCCACTGGGTGATCCGCCGTTCGGAGAAGATGTTCTGGTCGACGTCGTTGAAGACCCGGGCGATGGAGAACGACGTCCGGTGGCGGGAGCGGCGTCGGGTGACGGGCTGTTCTTGCACTCCTGGAGCGTCAATGGAGAACCTCGGGCCAGTCACCTTTGGGGGCGATTATCCCCTGGGGAAATCGCATCGCAGAATACAATTCCGGGCTACATCCGGGTCCGCGCGTACGCTTGCAGTGCGTCGCGGACGAACGTCGCCCCCGCGGCGTCGTCGTACATGCCGGCGAAGCGGGGGTCGTCGACGTACATGTCCCCCATGCCTTTCACCATCTCGATCGAGCATTCCCGGTCGCCCTCGGCCGTGGGGGTGCCCGGGATCCGGCTCAGCCACTGGACGTGCCGGGCAGCCAGTGACTGAGCGTGTCCCGACGTCGGGGACACCCCGGCCTTCGCCGCGGCGACCCATGCGGCGACGAGGTCCTCGACGTCCCGCTTCCAGGCAAGCTGCTGGTCAAGGGTCTTGCCGTGCCACCAGTCGTTGCTCACCTGGAACGCGCGCTCGCCCCAGCGTGAGATCACCTCGTCCTTGTAGAGGTCGTTGAATCCCGCCAGCATGACGTCCATCCGTGGTTCCGCCCCCGCCTGCAGCGCCTCGAGCGTGTGGCGTACGGATTGGATCTGCCGTTCGATGCGGTCCCGTTCCTCTTCCAGTTCGGCGATGTGGGCACGGAGCCCGTCGCCCGTGTCCACCTCGTCGGCCAGGACCTCGGCGATGGCCGGCAAGCTCATCCCGAGCCGGCGCATGAGCAGGATCCGCTGGAGCCGGGCGACCGCGACGGCGTTGTAGTAGCGGTATCCGTTCGCGCCGACCCGGGACGGGGCCAGGAGCCCGACGCGGTCGTAGTGACGCAGGGTGCGGCTGGTGATGCCGGCCCTGGTCGCGAGTTCCTGGATCGTCCACTCCATCCTTCCAGTTTCACCCGTGGCGGAGCGTGGTCGCGATGATCTCCGAGCTTGCGGCGTGCAGGGCCTGCGCCGCCGTCTGCCCGGTCACCGCCAGGTAGGTGTCGACCAGCCGGTTGCCCGCGGCGTACCCGGCGCCCATCGGCAGTCCCACCGGGGTGAGGCCGAAGCGCTCGGCGCTGGGGTCGCCGTGCACCCAGGCGGTGAAGTTCTGCATGCCTGTCACGTCGAGCCCCGTGAGCACCTTGCCGAAGACCTCGTCGTCGTGCAGGTGCGGCACGCCGATGCGGGCGGGGCCGAGCTCGTCGCCATAGAGCTGGCGGGCGAAGGCGTCGGCCAGGCCCTCGCCGACGATGTGCTCGCCGACCGTGACGGTCATCGGGTCCCACACCACCCCGCCCGGGCCCCACCGCAGATTGTGGTGCAGTTCGTGCACGGCGGTGGCCTCCAGCCGCTCCACGTTCTCGGGGAAGGGCCAGAACGTGATGGCGATGTGGCCCGAGATGCCGCCGAACCCGGTCAATCCTTTGCAGGGACCCATGAAGTGTTCGTCACCCGGATCGCCGAGGACGAACAGCACGGTGATGTCCGGGGCCTCCAGTCCCGGCGTCGCCTCCAGCAGTACGGCGAGAGCGTCGTCGAGCGCGCGTCGCATCCGCTCCCAGGCCCCGGCCGCCGCCAGGGTTTCGAGCGCGTCGAGGCAACGCTCCTCGTCGCGGTCGATGGGGAACCCGGACGTCTCGAGGTGCACGGCGACCAGGTCGACCTCGCCGGGGCTGTAGCGATACATGCCCCTGTTGGCCTCCAGCATCGAACGCAGCAGGTCAACGCGGTCCGCGACCGGGGCCAGCAGGATCCGCCTCATGGCGGAGTAGGTGTCAAGAACTGTGATCGACATGGCCCCGATGCTAGAAGTTGACGCAGCGTCAAGGTCAAACCAGCGGTGCTCTTGCGCGGTCGATTCCGCCCTCTCCCTGACGACACCGGCTCAGGCCGGGTCGGGCAACTGGATCGAGGCGAGTTTGGCCGGGTCGACGACGATGTGGATACCGGTGATCCGGCCTTGGATGACGGTGAAGGCGATGACGGAGAGAGGGGTTCCGTCGGGACGCCAGGACATCTGGCCGGGGATGCCGTTGACCAGCACGGGCCGGTGGCGGGCGATCTCGCCGGAGAACATGCGGGCGCCGGCGGCGACCTCGGTGGCGCCGAGGGTGACGACCATGCCGCCGGGGGTGTCGACGGTCAGCTTCACGTCCGGGTCGAGGACACGCAGGAGCGCTTCGAAGTCGCCGCCGAGGGCGGCGGCGCGGAACGCCTGGACGACCTCCTGGTGCTCGCGACCGGGGCCCGCCGGCCGGTCCGTGGCTTGGACCTTGCGGCGGGCGCGGCTGGCGATCATCTTGGTGGCGGCGGCGGATTTGCCCAGGATCTGGCCGATTTCATGGAACGGGACCGCGAACATGTCGTGCAGGACGAACGCCAGGCGCTCGCCCGGGGTGAGCGAGTCGAGCACGACGAGCAGGGCGAGGCCGACCGAATCGGCCAGCGCCACCTGCTCGTCCGGCGCGGGGTCGTCGGCGGGCGTTACCACGAGGTCCGCGAACTCGTGCCCGTAGGCGGTCTCGGGGTGGGCTTGGCGGGATCTCAGGAGGTCCAGGCTGATTCGGCCGACCACGGTGGTCAGCCAGCCCGCCAGGTTGCCGATGCTCGCCTCGTCCTGGCGGACGAGGCGCATCCAGGCTTCCTGGACCACGTCCTCGGCGTCGGCGTGCGAGCCCAGCACGCGGTACGCGAGGGCGCGCAGCCGATCGCGCTGGGCCTCGAACGCCTCGGTCACCAGGCCGGACGGGTGGGCGGTCACGGCTTCCGCTGCTGGCGGAGCGAGACCCGGTTGCCGTCCGGGTCCACCGCCTCGATGCGGACCCCGAACGGATAGTCCACGGGCTCGGACTCTTCGAAGGTGACGCCGCGCCGGCGCAGGATCTCGAAATCCTTGCGCAGATCGTCGGATTCGAGGATCAGCGGGCCGGGCGCGCCCTGCCGCCCCACGTCGCCCGGCTGTCCCGCGGCCGCCGCGTGCGACCACAGGAGGATCTGCACCGGGCTGTCGGGAACGCCGACGGTGAGGAACCGTCCGTCGGGCCCCGAGAAGTCGATCCGCTTCTCCAGGCCGAGTCCCCCGGTGTAGAACTCCAGCGCGCGGTCCTGATCGGTGACGTAGATCGTCACGTACATGATGTCGGTCAGCATCCCGTTCTCGATTCACTCGTTGGTGTGACGACCGTTCGTATTCGGTCGTCGCACCTATGACGAGCGCCGGCGGGAAAAGGTAACAGGACCGGTCCGCCGGAGCGGTTACTCACCGGCGACCCGGGACCAGGCAGAACGAAACGCCCGCTCAGTCCTGGAGGTCGTTGGAGAGGTTGATCCGGATCTCCGTGTTGCGGTATCCGGCGCGCCCGAACGCGGCCGCCATCGGCGCGTTGCCCACGTCGGTGGTGGCGGTGACGCGTAGCTCTCCGTTGGCCGCGTGGATGCGGGTGATCTCGGCGAGCACCTCGTCCACGTACCCGCGCCCCCGCAATTCCGGGACCACCCCGAGATACCCGACGTTCACGTTGTACGGCGTCGCCGAGGGGATCGCCATGCCCGCCACCTCGCCCTCGTGCGTATAGGCGATCCGCCACCACTCCCGCTTGCCCGGCGCCCTGAGATAGAAGTCCAGCTCTTCGCGCGCGGTCGCCTCCACGCCCTTGGCCGCCAGGTTCGCACGGGTCTGGGCATCCAGGCTGCCCTCGGCGATTCTCGTGAACACCGCCAGGAACTCCTCGTCGGACGCCTCGGCGAACCGCAGCACACCGGTCGCCGGGGGCACCCCGTCGGCGGGTGTCCACTCGTACTGCAGCCGCTCCACTTCCCGGGTCAGGCCCGCCGCGTGTGCCGCCGCCCGCCGCCATCCCACGGCCGTCGAGGTGGCCGGATCGTCGCGCCAGCCGCCGGCCGCCTTGATCGCGTACTGCACCGGCTGCGGGAATCCGGCCAGCGCGGCCCCGATCAGCTCGGCGGCGATGGCGGCGCGGTCGCCCATGGCGGGATCCACGTCGAGGCAGTCGAGCGCGACCGGGTGCGCGCTGCCCCTCGGCCCCCACCACAGCGCCCGCCCCACGACGCGGTCGTCAACTTCGGCGATCCACGTCCATTCCGGCCGGTACATGTCTTCGGCCAGATCGGCGAGGTAACGGTCGGCGGCGATCCAGCCGACGGGCTCGGTCACGATCCACGCGGTCACGCGGTCGCGGTCGGCGGGGACGGTAGGGCGATAGGAGGTCACCCGGATAAACTAGCGAACCTTTGTCACCATCTGAGCCAAGTGTCCGCTTGAAACCCGCCCTCGTTTACCTACGACGAAGTGCTCGCGCGCCGTCTCGGGCGGTGACGGCCATCGACGTGACCCGTCCCCGCAGGTCCCGGACAGGCGGCGCCGTTGGAGACTCGGGAACCGCTTGCCTCCGACTTGGCAACAACTGCTGTCCTGATCTTTCGCCGAAAGGCCCACAACATGAGCGACACGAGCCGGGCGGAGGGCGATGACGCCTTCCATATCGAACGCTCCTTGCGCGAACCAGAAGCCTTCGCCGAGGTCTTCCGTCGGCACGCGTCCGACATCACCCGGTACGTCACCAGAAGGCTCGGGGTGGACGCCGCTGATGACGTGGTGGCGGAGACGTTCCTGACGGCGTTTCGGCAGCGCGAGCTCTACGACCGGTCCCGCCCGAACGCCCGCCCGTGGTTGTACGGCATCGCCACCAATCTGATCGGCCGCCACGTGCGTACGGAGGTGCACCAGCTACGCGTCCTGGAACGAACGGGCACCGACCCGGTGACAGCTCCCTTCACAGACCGCAGCGACGACCGGATCAGCGCCGAGGCCTCCCGCCGCAGCCTGGCAGGTGCGCTGGCGACGTTGCCCAAAGGTCACCGTGACGCGCTGCTCCTCGTCGCCTGGGCCGGCCTCACCTATCCGGAGGTCGCGCAGGCACTGGACGTACGCCTCGGAACCGTGCGTTCGCGGATCAACCGGGCTCGAGAGAAGTTGCGCAAAGAGCTCGGAGGAGCCAATCCCATGACCATCATCAGCGAGGGAACCCGTCCATGAATGAGATGACCGAGCTCGAACGCCTCCGCTCCGACGTGCCCCCGCCCACGCCGGACGCCCTGACCGCCCAGGAAGACCGTCTCCTGAACGCTCTGGCCACCGTTCCCGCCACCGAGCGCGGGCGCCGCCGCCGTCCCGTGTTCGCCGGCCTGCTCGCCGCCGCCGTGTTCACCACGGCGGCCGTCCTGGGCCCCACACTGATCGGTCAGGACTCCCGCCCCACCGCCTACGCCAACTCCGCCATCGACATCGAACTGCGCGGAGAGGAGTACGTGGCCACGATCAAGAACCCGTTCGCCGACCACGACCTCTACACCGAAGGATTCAAGGCGCTGGGCCTGAACGTCACCCTGAACCTGCAGCCCGCGTCCCCCACGCGGGTCGGCCACGTCTTCCGGCTCGGCTTCGACGGCACCACCGAGAAAGACCGCATCGGAGGGAACCTGGAGCCGGAAGGTTGCACCTATGGCCGCCCCGGCTGCGCCCTGACCGTCACCATCACCAAGGGCTTCAGCGGCAAGGGCACGATCAGTCTGGGCCGCCCGGCCAAACCGGGAGAGACGTACCAGAACAACGCGGACGCCAGGAAGAAGGGTGAGTCTCTTGAGGGCTACGACCCGAACGGCCGCACGGTCGCCGAGGTCCTCACCGAGACGCGCAGGCGCGGCCTGGAGGTGACATTCCAGATCATCAAACCCCACCCCGACGGGAACGGCTTCTCGATGAGTCCCCGGGAACAGTCCGCCACAGTGGGCGGCCACTGGGTCGTCTGGGCCGCCGAGCCTCACCGGCAAGGTGCGGTACGCCTGCTGGTGTCGGAGAAGCGCGTGGCGAAGAACCCCGTCCACGGGAACTGACCGGACGGAGCGAGACGGCCGTACAAGATCTAGGTCCTACTCGAAGCGGACGGCGTCGTGTCTGGTGGTGTGGTCGATCAGGGGCAAGGTCAGCGTCGTCATGGCCAGCGCCGCCAGCACGCCGCCGCCGAGGAGCGCGGCGAAATCCCAGCCGGGCGCCGCGTACGGCTGTGCCACGATGATCGCGATCGCCGCGGGAGGCACCGACGCCAGCCCGACCGCCACGAGCACCGTGCACACCAGGGGCACGGCCGTCTCCAGCAGCGCGATGCGGCGCAGTTCGCCGAGGCCGAGCCCGGCGGCGCGGAGCAGCGTGAAGGGGCGGCGCCGTTCGGCCAGCCCGCCGATGAGAGAGATCGTCAGGCTACAGCCCGCCATCAGCAGGACGAAGAGCATGACGACGCGCATCCCGGTGCCTATATCGGAGAAAATGCGAAATTCGACGGTCTGACGGAAGATGTCACGGCTGGTGCTGACGATCGCCCGCGGCAGCAGGGACGACGCCTGCGTCCGGATGCGTTCCTCGGCGGCGACGCTGCCGTCGGTCCGCACGTACAAGGCGTGCACCGGCAGGTCCGCGGCATCGGGGCCGGGCTCGACCACCGCCCCGCGCGAGGCCCACATCCCCATGGCGGCGGTGTCGGGCATCTGGAGTTCCGCGCCCAGCTCCGGCGGCAGCGGGCAGGCCACGCGAACGACCCGGGTCAGTTCGGCACAGGCCACAGCGACACCCCCGCCGGGCGCTGTACGTGCCACGATCACTCCGCTGGACATCAGCGGTGCCAGCACGGTGGCGGGCCGGCCACCCGCGTAGATCTCCACCGTGCCGGGGCGCAGCCGTAGGTCGGACGACACACCGGGCGTCGCGCCGGCCGGACCGATACCGAAGAAACCGACCAGCAACGTCGTCACGAACACGGCCAGTGCGACACCGCCGACCGACCGGTTGGCCGCCCGCGGGTCACCCGCGATGCGCCGGGCCGCGATGAGAGTCGTGGCACGCCGGGCGTACCGGACCATGGTTCGGCCGACGACCAGGCACGCCCACGGTCCGAGCACGACAGCGCTGATCAGGCTGCACAGCAGCAGGACGTTGACGACCCAGTCGTTCGCCGCCATGAGGTCGGGCCGGCCGCGCAGGACGACGGCGTCGACGGCGAACCCGGCCACGCACACCACCACCGGCAGCGCCCGCCAGGCCGTGGGCGGCCTGCGGGGCACGCCGCGGACGGCGCTCAGCGGGGTGATCCGCACCCGGCGCAGCGAGAGGACCGCGGTGATAGTCGCCATCACCGGCACCCCTGCAACGATGACGATCACTTGAGCAGGCGGCACGACAAGGTCGGCGGGGAAGAAGCGACCTCCTTGATACCCCCCGTACGCCACGATGTCCGCCAGGATCGGCCGCACCGCCAGGTAGCCCAGCAATCCGGCGATCGTGCCCGCCACGGCGCCCAGCCCCGTTTCCGCCGCCGTCATCGCCGCGGTCTGCAGCCTGGTCGCCCCGACCATGCGCAAGGTGGCGAGGCGTCGTTCGTGGCGGGCCGCGGAGAGCCTGGCGACCATGACCATGAAGATCAGGATCGGGAAGAGCATGAGGATCGTCGCCATGATGAGGCCGGCTTCGAGGAACTCGATGATGTCGAGCGACCGCGTCTCTATCCCGTGCACCACCTGGGCTCCGCCGAGCCGGCGCAATTCCTCGGGCGTATGGCCTATGACCGCCACGAGGTGGTCCGGATGGCGGAGCCCGGCGTCACCGATGATCGTGGTCACCCGGCCGGGGACACGGTCGTCGAGTTGATCGTCCGGTGTGGCCGCGAGCAGGTCGCGCATCGCGGGTGAGACGGCGACCTCGCCTGGCGAAGGCAGCCGGTCCAGCCCTGGCGGGACAGGGGGACGCGGCCCGAGCGCCGCCACGTGGACGCGGTGCAGCGCCCTGCCCGCGTAATGATCGCTGACCGCGAGCCACAACGCCGGGTCGGGCGCCGTCGCCTCGGTCGAGGCCTCCGTGTCCTGCCACGCCGACCGTTCCAGCCGCCCTTGAAGCGCGGACTGGCCGGCCAGCCCGAGAAGGAGCAGGACGACCCCGGCGGCGACACCGGCGGCCGTCAGCACCAGCCCGGGCAGACTCCTCCGCCCGCCGGCCAGCGCCATCCTCAATCCGAGCAGCATGCTCATAACACGGCCTCCCGGCCTCTCGCGGGGTGGACGACTCGTCCGTCTCGGACGGTGACCGTGCGATCGGCGTAGGCCGCGACCCGCGGTTCGTGGGTCACCATGAGCACGCAGGTGCCCTGGGCGCGTACCTCGTCCATCAGCACCTCCATGACCTGGTCGGCCGCCACGGAGTCCAGCGCTCCGGTCGGCTCGTCGGCGAACAGCACCCGGGGACCGGCGATCAGCGCCCGGGCGATCGCCACCCGCTGCGCCTGCCCTCCCGACAGGTCACCGGGCAGCCGGTCGTGGAGCCCCTCCAGACCGAGCCGCGGCAGCCAGTCCCGGGCGGCCGAGAGCGCGGCCCTGCGGCGGCCCCCGGCCAGCATCAAGGGAAGCGCGATGTTCTCCGCCACCGGCAGCTCGGACACCAGTTGCCCGAACTGGAAGACGAAACCGAAGATCATCCGCCGCAACCGGGTACGCCGGTGGTCACCCAGCAGGTCAACCCGCATCCCGTCCAGAGTCACCGCACCGGTGTCAGGAGTGAGAATGCCCGCCAGACACTGCAACAGCGTCGACTTGCCGGATCCGCTGGGACCCATGACCGCCAGCACCTCCCCGGCGTTCACCGAGAGACTGGCGCCACGCAACGCGTGGGTCAGGCCGAAGCTCTTGTGCAGGTCGTGGCAGGCCAGCACGTCCGTCATCACCGCACCTCCGCGGCAAGTGAGGCCAGCCGTCCGGCCGCGTGATCGATCCAGCGCAGGTCGGCCTCGATGTGAAACAGCTGGTAGTCGGCCAGGAGCGCGGCGTGCGTCTCGCTCTCCTCGCGCCGCAGCCTGGTCAGCTCACGCATGCCGGCCATGTGACGCTCCCGCTGGGCGTCGAGGAACTGCTCGGCCGAACGACCGGAGATCAGCGCCAGCACGACCTTGGTGAACAGCACGTTCTGGAGCTGGGGCTGCGGGTCCTCGGGCTCGGCCAGCCAGCGGTCCAGATCGGCCACACCCTCCGGGGTGATCGCATATCGCTTACGGTCCGGCCCCGCGCCCGGCTCCACACCGACGACCTCGGCCCGTCCATCGCGTACCAACTGGGCCAGGACGCGGTAGATCTGGCCGAACCGGATCGGCTTGGCGTCGCCGAACCGGCGGTCGTAGGACTGCTTCAGGTCGTAACCGTGGCGAGCGTTCTCCTCGATGAGGCCGAGCAGCGTGAGTGAGACTGACATATCGTTACTATACTCGATGAGTATACTCATTGAGTAGAGACATATTCAGACCCTGTGGGGGCTCCCGCGGCCGCGGGAGTCAGGGCGTCGACGAGGGTACGGTCGCCTACCTCGGCTTCGCCGACCCGCTGGATGGCGGCCAGACCCGCGGCCCAGGCGGCCGGGCTGGTCCCCGGCTTCTCGTGCGCGCGGGAAGGCCGGGGTGATCGTGGGAGCGGCCCACCATGCCTTCCACTCCGGCCGCAGACGGGTGAGCGTCAGGGAGAAGCCGGCCATGTCGAACGCGGGCACGAACGTGCCGACCAGGGTGAGGCCACGGAGCTCCAAGGCCAGAGAGGGCCGCCGGTGTGCAGCGAGGTGCGCGCGGGTGGACGACTGTGGTCATGCGGCCCCCTGGGCGCCGCTTCTCAGAGCCTGACACCCCCCTCGGCTGGGATGTCAGGCTCGGTGACCGCCGGGCTCAGAGTTTGCGGATCGATACGGCGTTGTCGCCGACCCCGCCGCCTCGGGCGTACACGCACAGGTAGGTCTGGACCACGGCGACGACGGTCCAGCCGGACGGCGCCGACTGGACGCCACAGATGATCAGTGTACGGCCGGAGGGCAGACCGTTGATGTTGGTGAGGGCCTGCTGGTTATTGAGGACGCCGTTGGGGGTCTTGCTGATTTCACAGTTGTAGGAGTAGGACAGCGCCGTGGCGTAGAACCCGGCCGGGGGCGGAGGCGTGATGCAGGTAGTAACCGTGCCACCGGCGGAGGTGTCGCTGATGACCTTGACGGTTTTCGCGTTGTAGTAGATGGTGCCGGGCTGGCCACATTGGTACCAGTCGAAGTAGGCCGTCGGCATCGACCCGGTGGGGATGGGGGCGTTTGAGCAGACGTTCGAGCTGGGGCCGAGCATCTGCGTCGATGCTCCTGCCGGGGAGGGAGAAAGACACATGACGGCGGCCGCCGCGACGACGATGGCGGTCAGCAGTCTTCTCATCGGCGCTCCTGTCCAATCGATGTTGGGAGGAACATCATGGCTCATCATTACTGAGCATCTTTCTCCGAGAAATGCGCATCGTTGCCCAATGTGCAAGTGGCATTTTTTGTCACACATATTGCTCGTTTCGGCGAAAAGCTGCGACGCTCCCGCCGAAAATAGGATATGCGTCCCGCCTATTTAAGGTAGTGACCTCAATGCCCGCACTCCGCCGGCCAGCGGCAGCGACGATGGCTGTAGCACGGCGACCTCACGACGCAGCACCAAGATCTCCACGTCCCTGGCGGAATCATCCACGCTTGACCGACGAGGCTTTCAAGCTCAAGGATCGCCGAACTTTTCTCACAGAAGCCGCATCCAACCCGATCATGAACAGAATGAAGCAGCTTGCCGCCCTCTCCGCGCTCCCGATCGCCGCGACCCTGATCGCGTTCCCCGCCCAGGCCGCCGAGCGCCCCGGCTGCCCCACGCCGGCGAAGTCGGAGGCGAAGCGGTCGTACAACTCGAAGACCGATACGCCCCCCAGGGGCGCGACCGCGATCAAGGGAGTGCGTGTCGGCCACCTCCCCAAGGGCTTCACCAGTGGAGGCGTCGTCGTCAACAAGCACGACGGCCTCACCGAGTACGGCTACCAGTGGACCGACAACCGCAGTGACGTGGACAGCAAGCGGCGGCTGCTGTGGGTGCGGGTGATGTGCTGGCCTGCGGCGAAGAAGCTCGCGCAGCTGAAGAACGCCCCCTTCGACCTGGGCGTCTTCTCCGGCGACACGAAGGTCGCCAAGCTCGGCGGACGCAAGGTGCTCACCCAGGAGGCCGACGGCGCGCTGGGCACGGGCCGTTACGCCGGCTGGGTCGAGCGTCCGGGCGTCGTCGTCACGGTGCTGACTTCCGCGCCCCTGGTCCCGGAGCTCGGCAAGGTCATCTCGAGCATCAAGCTCTGAGCAGCCCGGCCCGCCGTCCGCACGCAGCCACGGCATGCCGTTCAGCAGGGGAAGACCGGCACCGCCCGCACCTATGTGCCAGTCCTGGACCGGGACGAGGCCGGAGCCGGGCGGGGCTGGCCCATGGACAGAGCGACCGGCTCAGGTGCGCAATGCCGGTTCAGCGGCCGGCGTCCTCAGGTGAGCGGAGAGAACTGCGTCGGCCAGGCGATCACCGAGGTGGCTTCGAGGATCTGCTCGGGCCCGCCCGGCGGTGGCCACTGCCCCGACGCATACAGGTCCCTGCGGATGGCGACCCGCTCGTCAAGGCTGTGAAACGGCCAGATCTGGAGAACACGATCGGGACCGTCCAGTGCGTACATCACCACCGTCAACGGATCGATGCGGTGCCGTGCCGGCAAGGCCTTTCGCCAGCCCGCCATCGTCGCGGGAAGGCCGCCAGGCCGAAGGTGATAGTCGCGGATCTCGTACGCCGGCCCGAACTGTCCCGTTTGCACCGGCGGGACGAACGGGAACGGAACGAAACTCTGCGTCGTCAGATCGGTCAGATGATCACCGGCGCCGAACGGCCGGTCACTGGCACGCGCTCGCATCCGCTCCCGCAGTAGCTCCGCGTCGTCGGCGAAGCCACGCAGCACGATCAGGCGCCCCAGCGGGCCGTTCTCCGTTTGCCAGCAGCCAAGGAGCTTTCCGTACGCGTCAGGGCTGTTCACCCAGGGTTCAACTCCGGCAGCCGCTTTCTCGGCATCGAGCAGGCGAAAGGCAAGGATCGCGAGCTCGTACCGGATGTTCTGCTGCTCCTGATCGACGTCTTCTCCGCTGATCGGCGCGGGCTGTTTCATGGCTGTATCGCTTCTGGTATCGACGGTGGTGGTATTCACAGTCAGATACCCGCTCCGCAGGCCGGGACGACCGTCGTCGCTGATCATCGCGCTCTGCACGGCCGACATCTCGTGCGCAGACCCCTGACTGATCAGCGCGCCTCGTACTCCGCCAGCAGTGCCTCGAGCCGCCGCACCATGAACGTGTAGTACTCGTGCATCTCGGTGAGGCGGGCGCGCTGCCGCTCGGGAAGGCCGTCCGAGCGCGCCCGTGCGTTCTCGGCCAGGGTCAGCAGGTCGGTCGTCTGCTCCAGTTGGTGCTGCAGGCAGCCGGCCCAGGCGTCGTCGCGCCACTCGTAGACGTACTGCCGGGAGCCCGGTTCCTTGAAGCGGCGCACGGTGCCGCTGACCACCAGCAGGCGGGTGGTCTCCGACAGCGAGCCCTTGCTCGCGTTCAGGACGTCCTGCAGTTCTGCCATTGTCATGGGGCTCTCGCTGAGCATGAGGACGCCGGCTGCCCGCCCGGCCATCGGCGGCCAGCCCATCGCGCGGCCGATGTACAGGCCGAAATCGTCGATCAGGGGATTCGCATCGCCGACCGCGTTGGACACCACCGGCTCCCAACTCTCAGAAAAATTTGAAAGTTCACTATTGACTGAACTTTCTGCCAGGCGGCAGTCTACCGGCTAACAGGCGGTCCGGGTGGTTCCGGAGCCGCGCTCCCCTTGAGCCGAATCGCTGGAGGTTCGCCGTGACAGACACGGGCTGGGACATCATCATCGTGGGAGCAGGTTCCGCCGGCGCGGCACTGGCGGCCCGGTCCGCCGAGCGCGGCAAACGCGTCCTTCTGCTGGAGGCCGGGCCCGACTACCGCTCGGCCGCGATGCACGAGGCGTGGCGCTCGCCGAACCCGGTCCGCGCGCTGCTCGACCCCACCGCCGTCGACGGCCTGGTCTGGATGGGCGTCACCTCCTCCCGCACCGACGAGCAGCCGCAGGCTCCCTACTGGCGAGGGCGCGGAGTGGGCGGCAGTTCGGCGATCAACGGGCAGATCGCCATCCGCCCGCCGATGGAGGACTTCGACGACTGGGCCGCGGCCGGCTGCGCCGGCTGGTCGGCCGCCGACGTGCTGCCCTACTTCGCCAGGCTGGAGGACGACGAGCAGTACGGCGAGGAGTCCTACCACGGGCGTGGCGGGCCGACCCCGATCCACCGGACGCCGCGGGAGCAGTGGGGCGGGGCGGACGCCGGGCTGGCCGCCGCCGCGCTGGCCGCCGGGCACCCGTGGGCCCCGGACGTGAACGCGCCCCAGGCGAGCGGCGTGTCTCCCTACCCGATCAACTCACGCGCCGGCCGCCGGGTCACGGTCAACGACGGCTACCTCGAACCGGCCCGGTCCCTGGCCGGTCTCATCATCCGCGGTGACGCCCTGGTCGACCAGGTCGTCTTCGCCGGTGATCGGGCGGTCGGCGTCCGGGTGATCCAGGACGGGGTGGCGGTGACCGAGTACGCCGATGAGATCGTGCTCAGCGCCGGGGTGATCCACTCTCCGGCGATCCTGCTGCGGTCGGGCATCGGCCCGGCTGCCGACCTGCGCCGCCTGGGCATCACGGTGCACGGGGACCTGCCCGTCGGCCTGGGCATGCAGGACCATCCGATGATCGTCGTCGAGCTGCCGTTGACCGCCGAGGCCGCCGTCAAGACGCCCGACGACCGCCACACGAACGTCTGCGTCCGCTACACCAGCGGCTCCGGCGCCCTGCCGCTCGACATGATGTTCGTCTCGCTGAACCAGAACGTGCTGTCCATGGAGTCCGCCGACACGAGCCTGCCGTCGGGCGGGTTCGGCGTGTGGCTGAACCAGAGCTTCTCGCGCGGCGTGCTGAGGCTGACGTCCGCCGACCCGCAGGCCCAGCCCGAGGTCAGGGAGCGCATGTTGTCGGACGCCCGCGACCTGGCGCGACTGCGCGACGGTGTACGGGCGCTGGTCGGGCTGGCCCGCTCCCCCGAGGCCACGGAGATCATCGAGGGCAGCGTCGAGGCCCGCAACAGCCGCCTGTTCGCCGTGCTGGACGACGACGCCCGGCTCGACGACTACCTCCTCGCCACCGCCATGGATGCCCAGCACGGCACCAGCACCTGCCGGATGGGCGCACCCGGCGACGCCGCCACCGTGGTCGACCCGTCGTGCCGCGTCCTCGGGGTGGAGGGGCTGCGCGTGGTCGACGCGTCGATCTTCCCGTCCGTCCCCCGCGCCAACACCAACCTGGCCTCGATCATGGTCGGCGAGCTCATGGCCGACCGCCTCTAAGGAGCATCATCCCTGTGAAGACCCTGCGGAACCTGATCGGCGGCATCTGGGCGGACTCCCGGGGTGACACCTTCCACGAGGTGATCAACCCGGCGACCGAGGAGGTCGTCGCCCGCTGCCCCAGCGGCTCGGCGCAGGACGCCCGCCTGGCCGTGGACGCGGCCGCGAAGGCCGCTCCGGCCTGGGCCGCGCTGCCGGTCGCCGAGCGCGTGAACCTGATCGGCCGCTGGGCGGACACGATCGCCGCGCACGCCGGGGAGCTGGCGGAAGTCGAGTGCGCCGAGATGGGCAAGCCCGTCGCCCTCGGCAGCGCCTTCATCGGCGGCGCGGCGATGGGGCTCAAGGGCGCCGCCGCCGAGGCCCTGGACTACCCGTTCGAGGAGAGCATCGCGGGCCCGGACGGCGGCGGCACCACGATCGTGCGCAGCCCCGTCGGCGTGGCGGTGGTCATCGTGCCGTGGAACTTCCCCATCCCCATGGCCCTGGGGGCGATCGGCCCGCTGCTGGCCGCCGGGAACACCGTCGTGCTCAAGCCCTCGGAGCGCTCCCCCATGTCGGCGGTGCGGCTGCTGGAGCTCATGGACCTGCCGGACGGCGTGGTCAACCTGGTGCTGGGCGACTCGCGCGCCGGCGCGCCGCTGGTCGCCGACGAGCGGATCGGGCTCGTGCACTTCACCGGCTCGATCGAGGCCGGCCGCCGGGTCGGCGCGGAGAGCGGCGGCCGGCTGCACCGCGCGATCCTCGAACTCGGCGGCAAGGACCCGGTGATCGTGGACGCGGGCGTCGACCCCGCCGCGACCGCCGCCGCCGTCGCTTTCGGGGCGTTCGCCAACTCTGGCCAGATCTGCACCTCCATGGAGCGGATCTACGTGCACCGCGACGTCGCGGACGCCTTCATCGACGCCCTGGTGGCGGCCGCCGCGGGCTACACCGGCGACGTCCTGGGGCCGCTGGTGGACCAGCGGCAGCGGGACATCGTCGTCCGGCACGTCACCGACGCGGTCGAGCGCGGCGCGACCGTCCGCACCGGCGGCGTCGTGCCCGAGGGCAAGGGCTTCTTCTACCCCGCCACCGTGCTGACCGGCGTGGACGACTCCATGCTCGTCATGACCGAGGAGACCTTCGGCCCCCTCGCCCCCGTCGCCGTCGTCTCCTCCTTCGAGGAGGGGCTGGAGCGGGCGGCCGCCACGCGCTACGGCCTGGCCGCCACCGTCTACACCAGCGACCCGGAGCACATGGTGGCGGCGCGGCGCATCCCCGCCGGCGTGGTGTGGGTGAACCAGTGGCAGGGCGGCGGCCCCGAGCGGCTCTACGAGCCGGCCGGCGACAGCGGCATGGGAGCCACCGGCGCCCGCGCGGCCTACGACGCCGCCACCCGCCCCACGTCCGTCCACCTCGCTCCGACGGCCTGATGACGGGCCTGGGATAGACCGCGGAAGAGTCCCGGGACGGCGTGCGGCGCTCCTCGGACGTGCCGCGTGAACCCTTCGTCGATCAGGACGAAGATGCTGGGGGCCGTGCCGGTGGAGGCTCACCTCGACGAGAAAGGACACCGACCGATGCCGAGGTCCCCCGGGCAACGGAGCGACCAGCTCCTGCGAGGGGAGACGGTCGTGACTGGAGGTGTTCTACGTGGCGGAGGCGGGGATGCTCGCGGTGACCGTGAAGCCTCCCCGTCCGTCGTTTCCGCGCTGAAGGTGCCGCCGAGCAGGGCGACCCGGCGGTCGAGGCCGGTCAGGCCCATCCCGGAACCGGCGCCGGTCAGTGCGGGGTCGGGGCTGCTCGTTTCGTGGACGGGACTTTGCGTGATGAGCCCCAACTGCAGCTCTCGCCGGACAGTGCTGTACGCCAGGAGACAACTCCCCAGAAGATGGGATCTTCGCCGCGGGCTGAAACCGAGCAGGAGCAGACGGATGACCTACGACATCGCCGAACCCTATGGGCCGCTCATCCCAACGACGTTCCGGCTCATCACCTGGAACGTGTGGGGCAGGTACGGTCCGTGGGAGCATCGCGAGGCCGCCATCCGCGCCACCCTGGAGCGGCACGACCCTGACGTGGTGGGGCTGGTGGAGGCGTGGGATGAACAGGGAGCACGGCTCGGCCTGCCGTACCACGTGTTCGAGGGCGACTCTGAGGTCAACGGTGCGCGCTCCGGCCTGGCCGTCCTGTCGCGCTGGCCGATCGGCGCGCACGAGTCGCGCAAGCTCACGGGCGAGAAAGACGCCGGCGGCGGGGTGCTGCATGCCAGGATCGACGGCCCGCGCGGCGTCATCCAGGTTTACGTGGTGGGGCTGACCTGGCGGCTGGAGCACAGCGGCGAGCGCCAGCAGCAGGTACGCGAGGTGGCCGCCTTCATCGCCGAGACGCAGCGGCGCCGGCACCCGACGGTGCTGTGCGGCGACTTCAACGCCGACCCCGACAGCGACGAGCTGCGCATGCTGACCGGTAAGTCCGTCCCGGCCGCGCCCGGCCTGGTGTTCTATGACGCTTGGACGGCCGCCGGCAACGGCCAGGGCGGCGGGCACACCTGGGCCGCGGCCAACCCGTGGGCGGCGCCGGCGCTGTGGCCGGACCGCAGGATCGACCACGTGCTGTCCGCCTGGCCGCGCCGGGGCGGGGCCGGCCATCCGGTGCGCTGTGAGGTGATCGGTGATGAGCCTGTCGGTGGGGTGGTCGCGTCTGACCATTACGGCGTTCTGGCGGACCTGCGCTACTGACCCTATTCCGGGGCCTGACGTGAACAGCGCCGGGCACAGTCCTCGCCCTGCCACGACCCCGCACCAGGGCCTCCGAGGTGTCCTCGTTCAAGGGGAAATGCCCGATCTCCTCACGGATCGGCAGCGGCAGGACTGAACGGTCACTGATCGCGGCCGCGGTCGACGACCATGCTGGTGCTGTCGGTTATGGTGGAGGCATGGGTTGCTTCGCCGCTATGAACATCCGAGCCGCCGCTTAGCGGCGGTATCGCGGTTGCCGTAAACCGCGGCCTCATTGCCTGCCCCGCTGGGGTCAGTGCCAGGGCGTACCGCCGGATCAGTGTCCCGCCGGCAGCCCACTCGCGTGTCTCGCTGTGCTGCCGGATCGTCCTGCGTGATCCGGGGAGCAAGTCCATGTCGCAGCAGTTCCATCCAACGCACCAAGATCCTTTCCCTCGCGCGTCCGAGGCATTTCTCGCCGTCGCCGACAAGCCGGCCGCAACCACCGCGAAAGCGAAGCCGGACCATGACGTGCAGGCCGAACCTGCCAAGCTTTTCCTGATGGTCGGGCTCCCCGGTGCTGGAAAGAGCACCCGGGCCGAAGAACTCGCCGTGGCGCACCTCGCGCTGCGGCTGACCCCGGACGAGTGGATGATCTCCCTGTTCGACGGGTCGCAGCCCGATGGCAAGCGCGACATCCTGGAAGGACGGCTCATCGCACTGGCCCTGCGAGCGCTGCGACTGGGCACCAACGTCGTGCTCGACTTCGGGCTCTGGAGCCGCGACGAACGGTCGGCGCTGCGCTGGCTGGCAACATCGGCCGGGGCAGCCTGCCAAGTCATCTACCTGCCCATCGACAAGGACGTCCAACGCGCCCGGATCGCACACCGCCAGGCAACCGCACCGCACACGACATTTCCGATGAGCGAGGCGGACATCGACACATGGCGGAAGCAGTTCCAGGCACCGGATGCCGCCGAACTCGGCGGCGGCGACATCCCCGGTCCGCCACCGGGGTGGCTGGGCTGGCCGGAGTGGGCCGCGGACCGATGGCCCTCGCTTGCACACGGGGATGCCTCCGAGGCGCGGAGGCGACATCGGCCAGCGGCCGAGTGACGGATCCGTCGGGCACCGGCAAGTCCGCCCTCGGCGGACTCGGCGTGCCGGTCCCGGCGTCGCGGCCGCAGCACGCTCGATCGCGCGGTAGACCGTCGAGCGGGCCACACCGAACAACTCGGTCAACTCGGCGCTGGTGTGTTCGCCGGCCTTGTGTAGGGCGACGAGGTGCGCTTTCTGCTTCACGCTCAGCTTGGGAGTCTTGTCGCGCAGCGGGCCCCTTGGCCTTGGCGATCTTCATACCCTCGCGGGTCCGCATGCGGGCGCCGAACGCCGGAAGTGGTGATGGTCACCGGATGGCAAACTGGAGCCGGCGTTCAGAGGGCGTGCCAGGTGGGGCCGTCGCTGTCTCGTCGGACCTGCCCGAACACCACGTCAGCGAAGTGGATACCGAAGCCGATCGTGTCGGGCTCTGCCAACTCGGCGACGAGACGGCGGCGATGGTCGGCGGCCTGGACGGGGTCGTGGTCGTAGACGCAGGACCATTCGGGGTGCTCGACCTGGATCGGAGAGTGCAGGGCGTCGCCGAAGGCGATCAGCCGCTGTTCGCCTGCGGTGATGACGTACTCGGCATGTCCGGGCGTGTGGCCGGCGGCGGTTCGCATCCGCACGCCGGGGAAGACCTCCTCGCCATCCGTCACCGTACGCACGCGCGGTGCCAGGCTGGCGACCTCCTGCAGCGCGTCTCGCTGAGCCCACTCCAACTCGGACACCAGGTAGTCGGCATGCGCGAACGCGAGCCGGTCACTGCCCGGGGCGGGTTGCCAGGCCCAGCCGAGGTGGTCGGAATGCAGGTGGGTGAAGGCCACTGCCTCGATCTCCTCGGGCTTGCGGCCGAGCTCGGCCAGGCTGTCCAGCAGTGCGCCACTGTGAATGGCACCGTTCGGATTGCCCGGTGTGGCCGGCTGCGACTGCGGGCCGAACCCGGCGTCGATCAGCAGCGCCCGGTCGCCGTGCTCCACCAGCAGGCCACCGATGCTCGCCACCAGATGGCCGGAGTCATCCAGGTACTCCGGATGGGTGGTCCAGACCTCCTCGGTGGTGTCGGGCAGCCAGCGTAGCGGCTTGCCCTGGATGGCACCGTCCGGCACGTAGGAGACCTTCGTCGCGCCGAGTCGCAGTGAGCGGATGCCCGCCGGTCGCCGCAGTCGCTGCTCCTGCTCACGCACAGGGGTCGTCATGGTTCATTTCTCCTTCAGCACGTTCGGTCATAGCCGCCTGCCGGGGGCGGCGACGGGTCGAGCATAAGCATCAAGTCATAAATGTTCAAGCTGTAAATATTTAGGCTTGATGGATTGGCTAGGATGGCGGCCATGACGACGCCTTCACAGCCGCAGGCCCTGGCCGAGCGGCAACTGTGCGGTCTTGTGCACGGGTTGGCCCACCAAATCGCTGATCACCTGCGCGAGCGCGCTGTCGTCCTGGGCCTCACCGCGGCCCAGGCGACAGCGCTGCGCGAGATGTCCGGATTGATGACCATGGGAGAACTGGCCGAGCGGATGAGCTGCGAGCCCTCCAACGCCACCTTCGTCGTCGACAAGCTTCAAAAACAGGGCCTGATCGAGCGCCGCGCCCACCCCACCGATCGTCGCACCAGGCACCTGGTCCTCACGGCGGACGGCGACGCGCTGCGAGAGCGACTGCTGCTGCTCCTCTCCCAGGACTCACCGCTGGGAGGCTTGAGCACCGAGCAGCAGCGCGTCCTGCAGGGCCTTCTGGAGCAGGCGATCATCCGTACGTAGATCAATGTCACGCTGCGGTGCCGAACCGAAAGTCCGAGTGCCGTGGCCCGGGAGACAGCCCGGCGAGCTGGTCCAGGGAGGACAGAGCTGCGGCCAGGTCGTCGTTGGAGGGCGCGGGCTGCGGGCCCCTGACGAAAGTAAGGACGTGAGCTGGCCTTTCGGGCATGTTGGGCATGGCGCCGTCATTCCTACTGTGCTGCACGTGATCAGAACTCGACGCAACCCCGCAGCCCTCCTCCTCGCCCTGACCCTGGCCCTACCGATATCCGCCGCGACGTCATCGCCCGCCGCCGCCTCCTCCACCGGCACCTCCGACGTGCGCTTCGCGATCCCCCGCCCCACAGGCCAGTACGAAGTTGGGCGCGACACCCTGCATCTCGTCGACGTCGACCGCCGCGACCCGTGGGTGCCCACAGCCGCACGCGAGCTGATGGTGTCGATGTACTACCCGGCTCGCACCGGCGGGAGCGCCGCGCCGTACATGACCGTTGACGAGGCTCGTCTCCTCCTCAAAGGGCAGAAGCTGGACACCGCTTTCGAGGCCGAGCAACTCGCCGGTGTCAGCACGAACGCACACCTGGGCGCCCGCCCCATCGGCGGCAGGCACCCCCTGGTGGTGCTCTCGCCGGGATTCACCCTCAACCGCGCCACCCTGACCACGCTCGCCGAAGACCTCGCCTCCAAGGGCTACGTCGTCGCCCTCGTGGATCACGCCTACGAGTCGTTCGGCACCACCTTCCCCGGCGGCCGCACGCTGACCTGCGTCGCATGCGAGACGGTGGAGAAGGCCCCCTCCGACGAGGCGGAGAAGGAACTGATGGGCAAGGCCGCGGTCAACCGGGCAGCCGATCTGTCCTTCGTCATCGACCGGCTGACCCACCCCGTACGGTCGGCACCCGCCTGGAAGCACTGGCAGATGATCGACCCGCGCCGGGTCGGCGCCGCCGGCCACTCGCTCGGCGGCAACGCCGCGGCGAGCGTCATGGCCACCGACCAGCGCGTCCGCGCCGGGGTGAACCTGGACGGCTCGTTCTTCGCCCCGGTCCCGGTCTCCGGCCTCGGCAAGCGGCCGTTCCTCATGCTCGGCACCAAGACCCAGCACTCGCCCGGCTCCACCGACACCACCTGGCCGCGGGACTGGCGACGCCTGGACGGCTGGAAGCGCTGGCTGACCGTGGCCGGCTCCGGCCACTTCACCTTCATCGACCTGCCCATCCTGGGCGGGCAGGCCGGGATCACCGACCCCACGGCGCCGCTGTCGGGCAAGCGATCGGGCGAGATCACCACCGCGTACGTGGGCGCCTTCTTCGACCAGCACCTCCACGGCGAGCACCAGCCACTGCTGAGCGGCCCGTCCCCCGCCAACCCGGAAGTGACCTTCCAGAACCCCTGAGACCGGGTTGAGACACCGGCCGTCAAGCGCCGTCCCAGATGCGGGGGATCCCGCCTGTCCTGCTCGCTCGATCAGGGCATCGATCTGGTCGGGAACCGTACGGTCATCATCGGGGCGAGGCCGAGGTCGGCGAGCGCCGCCGCGCCGCGCTCGGCATGCTCGCCGCCGGCGAGCACCATGGTCCGTACGGACTGGTAGCGGCAGCCGGCGGCGTCAAAGGCGTCCGCGGTGGCGAGCAGCGTCTCGTGGTCGCCGTCGAGCAGGGCTTCTGCTCGCTCCACCATGGCGGCGGAGACCGGGTTGCCGGCCACGATGGCCCGGGCATCGGCCACACGGTCGCGAGCGTCGGGACTCCCGGCGAGCACGGCGGCTTCGGCACGCAGCGCGACATACCAGTGGTGCCAGATCCAGGTGACCCACTTCCACACCTGCCCGGGCTCGGGGCCCATACGCTGCAGAGCCTCCGGCGCCTGCCCGCGGTGCAGGAGGAGCATCGCGTCGAAGACCGCCCCGTAGCCGTGGAAATACTCTGGCGGGGTACCGAGCTGGTTCAGGATCTGCTGCCATTCGCGCTGGGCGTCATGGTCGCCGCGGAGGCCGTGGATCATCGCCACACCAGCCACCGCCGGGCCGAGGTACGACCGGGCGGGACTGCCCGCCCCCCGCCACGCGTCGAGGAGCCGGATGCTGCCGGCGAGCACCTCACCGACGTTGCCCGCCAGCGCCTCGACCATCAGCGGAGCGCGGTGACCGACCTCCGCCAGCGCTGGATGGTCGGCCAGCCGGCGTGCCCAGCGGCGGGCGCCCGGCAGGTCCCCCGCGCCGAGTTCGGCCTCGGTGACCATGCCGAGCGCGTCGATCAGCTCCTGGGTGCCGGTCGGCGAGATCGGCAGGGACGACAGCAGCGTGATCCGGCTCCGAGCCGTGGCCGCGGCGGCGAACGTGTCGCCGGCCCAGCTCTGAGCGGAGGCGAGCGCGTCAAGTGCGGCCGACTCGGCGAGCGGGTCGCCGGTCCGGCGGGCGAGCTCGACCGCCCGCTCGGCGTAAGCCATCGTCTCCGGTACGGCGTTGCCGGGCGGCCCCTGAACGGCGCCGAACGTGTCGGCGAGCACCGCGGCCTCGGCCAGGGCGACCGCGGCCCGCGCGGCCGGATCGTCGCCGGCCGGCTCCCGCGCCTCGATGATCAGCGCGAGTGCCTCCTCCCCGGGCGGGAGGCGCAGGAACGTGGGCGAGAACCGGAATGCGCTGGTGGCGGCGCTCGCCAGGTCGGCGGCGGCGCCGGCGGTGTCGCCCGACCTGCGGGCGGCGTCCGCGGCCGCGAGACGAAGGCGGTACATGTCATCACCGACCGCCCGGCAGCCGGCGACGGCCGCGGCCTGCCGGAGCATCGACGCGGTGGCGGCGGGGTCGATCGCGAGTTCGGCGGCCTGCTCATAGTGCCGCTGCGACTCTCCGACCAGATTACGGGTGAAGGTCAGTTCCGCCAGGTGCCGGGCCAGCTCGTAGGCGTCCGTACGCAGCTCCGGCCGGTCGGCCGCCCACACCAGGGCCGCGCGGAGGTCGTCGGCCACCAGGTCGAACCGGGCGCGCCAGTCCGGTCGTGCCACAGCCAGAGCGGCGGCCTTGGCCAGGCACCAGCGAAGGTGCCTGGACCGGGCGTCGACCAGCTCACCGGCCTCGGCGAGCCGCTCCATGCCGTACTGGCGAATGGTCTCCAGCGCCCGGTACTCCGTACCGCCAGGAGAGGCCGTCACCACCAGCAGGCTCTGTTCGGCGAGCCGGGCCAGGACGTCGGCGACCAGGCCTTCCTCCGCCCCGGTCACCTGCGCCGCCGCGGCGGCGGTGAACGGCGAAACGAACACCGACACCCGGCGCAGCAGCGCCCGGTCGGCCGGCTCCAGCAGGGCATGGCTCCAGTCCAGCGCCGCTCGTACCGAACTGTGCCGCTCATCGGCACGGGAGCCGCCGGTGAGCATCCGGAGCGGGTGGGACAGGGCGGCGGTGATGCCGTCCAGGCCGAGCGTGGGATACCGGGCGGCGGCCAGCTCGATCGCCAGCGCCATGCCGTCCAGCCGCTCGCAGATCGAGGCGATCTGGTCGCGCAGTGGAGGATCCAGTGGCCAGCCGACAGCCGCCGCCCGCTCCATGAACAACGCGATCGCGTCCGGCTCACCGTCGGCGGCCAGCGACAGCGGCGGGACCGGGTACACCCGTTCGAACGGCACCATCAGCCGGGCCCTGCTGGTCGCCAGCACCGTCAGCCGGGGGCACGTCGCCAGCAGCCGCTCGAGGAACAGCGCCACCCCGTCCACCACGTGTTCACAGTTGTCCAGCACCAGCAGGGCGTGGCGGTCGGCCAGCGCGGCGACCACGGACGCGGTCATGTCGCGGCCGGGCTGCTCGCCCAGGCCGAGCGCCCCGGCGACGGCGGTCGCGATCATGTCCGGATCGGTGACCGGGACCAGGTCGACGAACCACACCCCGTCGTCGTACTCGCCGGCTGCTTCCGTGGCCACCGCCAGGGCGAGCCGGGTTTTGCCCACTCCGCCGGGACCGAGCGCGGTCACCTGGCGGTGTGCCTTGATCTTCTCGGTCAGCTCGGCCCGCTCGCTAACCCGGCCGATGAACGAGGTCAGCGGGGCCGGCAGCACCGGTGCCGGACGGGACGGGCCCGCGCCGGTCGGCTCGGGCGCACGCTGGGCGAGCGCCCGCCGATCCGGCACCTCCAGCTTGCGCAGCAGCGAGGAGACATGACTCTCCACCGTACGTACCGAGATGCACAGCCGGGCCGCGATCTCAGCATTGCTGAGATGGGCTCCGACCAGGTCCAGTACCTCGGTTTCCCGAGGTGAGATCTCCACTGCTGTCCCCACTGTGCCAGTTTGCCGCATCCCTTACGTACTCCTATCCGTGATGGCCGCCGTACGGGGTCCGTGTGGTCGATCCGTGTGCGGTTCCGTGGTCACCACGGATGCGGCCGGGCCAGGCCGGAAGAAAGGCTGTGAGCACGCAGACAGCGGGTCGATGTGACCCACGACAACAGGAGCGACCATGACCGGCTCTTCCACCCAGGGCATCAAGACCGTGCTGCATCCCGTGTCCGACCTGGCGAAGGCCAAGGCGGTGTACGCGGCCCTGCTCGGTATCGCGCCACAGAGCGACTCGTCCTACTACGTCGGCTTCGAGGCCGAGGGCCAGCACATCGGGCTGGTGCCGGGCGGTGGACCGCAGGGCATGACCTCGCCGGTGGCCTACTGGCACGTACCGGACATCGAGGCGAAGCTCGCCGAGGTGACCGCGGCCGGGGCCACCGTGAAGGAGGCCGCGCACGACGTCGGCGGTGGCCGCCTTGTGGCCACCGTCATCGACCCCGACGGCAACGTCCTCGGACTGCTTCAAGACTGATGAACGCCGCCGACGCGACACCGGGCATCGGCTCACCCGCGTCGAGCCGAGGGCCATCAGCGCACTTTTCAGGGTTCTCAAGGGGGGATCTGCCATGATCGAAAGCAGTACTTACGAGGGGTTCACGGCCGAGGAGCGGGCCGCGATGAAGGATCACGCGCAAGAGCGGAAGGCGGCAGCGCGTCGCGGCTCGCGGGCGGACAAGGCGGCGGAGGCGGTGCGGGACGTGCTCGCCAAGATCGCCGCGATGCGGGATTCGGACCGGATCATGGCCGAGCGCGTCCACGCCGTCATCACGGCCAACGCCCCGGTTCTCGCGCCGAAGCTCTGGTACGGGATGCCCGCGTACACGCTGGACGGCAAGGTCGTGTGCTTCTTCCAGAGCGCGGAGAAGTTCAAGGCGCGTTACGCCACGCTCGGGTTCAGCGACCAGGCGAAGCTGGACGAGGGCACGATGTGGCCGGCCGGGTTCGCCCTTACCGAAGTAACGGCCCAGATTGAGGCAGAGATCGCCGCGCTCGTGAAGCGCGCGGTGAGCTGACCCGCGCTCGGTACCACCTAGCCAAACCGATAGAAAAGGTAGTGAAAGAACATGAACTCGCAGGTCAGCGACAATCTGCTCGGCGTCAAGGATATTGAGCAGCAGCCCGAGAAGCGCGGAATGAGGTTCACGCTCAACGGCGTACTTTGGTCGCTGCAAGCGCTGTTCGGCTTCTTCTTCGCCGGCAGCGGGTTCGGCAAGGTGCTGTTGTACGACGGAGCTCTGTATGCGGCGGCGCCCCGGGCCGTGGCGTGGTACGCCGCGGTGCCGCAGCCTCTGATCGTCTTCATCGGGGTCTGTGAGGTACTGGGCGGCGTCGGCCTGATCCTGCCGGCGATGGCGAGGGTCAAACCGATGCTGACGCCGCTCGCCGCCGCCGGTTTGACGCTGACGATGATCCTCGCGGCTGGTTTTCATATCCTGCGCGGCGAATACGCATTGGTGCCTGCGAATCTCTTGCTGGGAGGCGTCTCAGCGTTCATCACGGTCGGACGATGGAAGCTGAGGCCCCTCGCACCCGCGATCATCACCACCTCACGCGCACTCAGGTCGTTCGCGGCCCTCGCCGCACTGGCCCTGCTGGCATGCGCTCCGACGTGGTACACGATGACCAACGCCCAATTCTGACCGCCGTGGGCGTCACGGTGCCGAAGACTCATGTACACGACATGGACCGCCCCACGATCGGCCTTTCCCCAGCTCACAGGTACTATGGAATGAACGCCGACCCTCCCGCGCTTGCACGAATGCAGTCGCATATGGAAAGAAGGCGTTTCGCATGTCAGCGCAGGCCACGCGTAGTTCGGCGGCCCGGCTCATCGTGCAGGCACTGGAGGCCGAGGGCGTCGAATACGTCTTCGGCATCCCCGGTGAGGAGAACATCCACTTCGTCGACGCGCTCAAGGATTCCCCCATCCGCTATGTCCTCGTACGGCATGAGCAGGGCGCGGCCTTCATGGCGGAGATCTACGGCAGGCTGACCGGCAGGGCGGGAGTGGCGTCGGCGACGCTCGGGCCCGGGGCGATCAACCTGATGCTCGGCGTGGCCGACGCCACCACCAACAGCACCCCGGTGGTGGCGATCACGGCGCAGGTCGGGCTCGACCGTATCTACAAGGAGTCCCACCAGGTGGTGGACCTGGTGTCGATGTTCAGGCCGATCACCAAGTGGGCGGAGCTGGCCCCCTCGGCGCAGGCGCTGCCCGAGTTGATCCGCAAGGCGTTCAAGACCGCCCAGACCGAGCGGCCGGGCGCCGTCTACCTGGCCATTCCCGAGGACGTCGAGTCCGCGCCGCTGCCCGAGGGCCTGCGCCCGCTGCCCGTCAACGTCGTACGCCCCCAAGACCCCTCCCCCGCCCAGATCGCCCGCGCCGCCGACGTGCTGGCCACCGCCCGCAGGCCGATCGTGCTGGCCGGGCACGGCGCCAGCCGCGCGGGGGCCTCGCAGGCGCTGATGCGCTTCTCCGAGCGGCTCGGGCTGCCGGTGGCCACGACGTTCAACGGCAAGGGTGTCTTCCCCGACGACCACCGGCACGCGCTGGGCGCGGTCGGGTTCATGCGGCACGACTACGTGAACTTCGGCTTCGACGAGGCCGACGTGCTGATCACGGTCGGGTACGAGTTGCAGGAGTTCGACCCCGTCAAGATCAACCCGGCGCGGGACAAGAAGATCATCCACATTCACCAGTTCCCCGCCGAGGTGGACGACCACTACCCGGTGGCGGTCGGCGTTCAGGGGGACATCTCGCGCTCGCTGCACGCGCTCGCCGACGCCGCGCACAGGCGGTTCGAGATCAACGGGACCGGCGAGAAGATCCGCCGCATGATCCGCGAGGAGCTGGAGCAGGGCCGGTCGGAGGGCGGGTTCCCACTGTCGCCGCGCCGCGTGGTGGCCGATCTGCGTGCGGCCATGGGGCGCGAGGACATCGTGCTGGCCGACACGGGCGCGGTGAAGATGTGGATGGCCCGCATGTACCCCACCTACGAGCCCAACACCATGCTCGTCTCCAACGGCCTGTCGTCCATGGGCTTCTCGGTGCCCGGCGCGCTGGCCGCCAAGCTGGCCTTCCCGCGGCGGCGGGTGGTGGCGGCGACCGGTGACGGGGCGTTCCTGATGAACTCGCAGGAGCTGGAGACCGCCGTACGCGAGCGCATCCCGTTCGTGGTGCTGGTGTGGGTGGACGGCGCGTACGGGCTGATCGCGTGGAAGATGGACCTGGAGCTGGGCCGCGACTCCAACGTCGCCTTCGGCAACCCCGACTTCGTCAAGTACGCCGAGAGCTTCGGCGCGCGCGGCTACCAGGTCACGAGCGCTGACGAACTGCTGCCGACGCTGCGCAAGGCGCTGGACGACGACGTGGTGTCGGTGATCGCGGTGCCGGTCGACTACTCGGCCAACCTCGAACTGACCTCCAAACTGGGCGAGCTCACCGGACCCTTCTGAACACCAGGCAACCGGCCGACACGCTGGGCGGGCCCACCTGACCCGTTCTAAGATCGTCCAGGTGAGCCTGCCCGCCGTATCCGCGCCGGGGACGCCGCCGGTCGAGCCGGCGCGCGACCCGTACCACGTCTATCTCGACTCCCTGACCAGTCCCGAGTCGCGCCGCACCATGCGCGGCTGCCTCGACCGGCTGGCCCGCCTGCTCACCGGCGAGGAGGGCGCGACGGGCGCGGGCCAGCCGTGGCACCTGCTGCGGTACGAGCACACCGTGCGCATCCGTTCGCTGCTCACCGATCAGGGCTGGTCGGCCGCCTACGTCAACAAGCATCTGGTGGCGCTGCGCCGGGTGCTGAAGGAGGCGTGGCGGCTGGGCCAGACCAGCGCGGAGGACCTGGCCCGCGCCTCCGACCTGGCCCCCGTACGCCAGACCCGCCTGCCCACCGGGCACCACGTGCCGCCCGAGGTGGTGGGCGCGGCCCTGTCGGCGTGCGACGACTCCCCCGCGGGGGTGCGCGACGCCGCGCTGATCGCCGTCCTCTACTCGACCGGCTGCCGCCGCGCCGAGGTCGGCGGCCTGGCGCTGACCGACTACGACCCGGGGGCGCGCTCGCTGCGGGTGCGCGGCAAGCGCGACAAGGAACGCCTGGTGTACCTGACCACGGACGCGATCGGGCTGGTCGAGCGGTGGCTGGCGGTACGGGGAGCCGATCCTGGGGCCCTGTTCAGCCCGATCAGCAAGGCGGGACGGCTACGCGTACGCGACGGCCGGCCGGTGGGCCTGACCGGCCAGGGCATCTCCGACATCCTCACCCGCCGGTTCGGCGAGGCGGGGGCTTCGCGGCGTACGGCCCACGACTTCCGGCGTACGTTCATCGGCGAACTCCTGGACGCGGGTGTGGACCTCGCGACCGCCCAAGCCCTGGTGGGCCACGCCTCCCCGGCCACCACGGCCCGCTACGACCGCCGCCCGGAGCGCACCCGCCGCGAAGCCGTCGACCGCCTCCACCTCCCCAAGCCCCGCCCCCTCAGCTGACCTCCCCGGGACCCGCCACGCCTGCTGAAGCACGGCGGGCCCGGGGGGACGGGTCAGCCGGCCAGGCGGGGCACGACCCCCGTGTTGTGGAGACGCTCCTGGGCCGCCTCGATCGCCGCGTCCGTCGTGGCGAACACCTGCCCCGCCGTATCCAGCCGCGCGACCACCCCCAGCGCCTCCAGCGGCTGATGTTGCCCGTCCGGGATGCCCGACACGTAGACCGTGATCCCCCGCCCTTCGAGCCGTTCGATGGCATCCCCCAGCACCAGCGCCCCGCTGGCGTCGATGGTGGTGACGCGCCGCATGCGCAGCACCACCACCGAGACGCCGGTGACCTCGGACACCTCCAGCAGGAACCGATGGGCGGCGGCGAAGAACAGCGGCCCGTCGAGGCGGTAGGTGACGATGTGCTCGGCGAGCCGTTCGTGCTCCTCCTTGCTGTGCTGCGGCTGCAGGTCGTGCCGGAGCGGCTCCTGGTCGAAGCGCACGTTCCTGGCGATCACCCGCAGCGCCAGCGCCCCCGCCACGACGAGCCCGATGATGACGGCCAGGACGGTGTCGAGCGTCAGCGTGGCCACGGCTGTCAGGACGAGGACGGCGGCGTCGCTCCTGGTGGAGCGGAACATGGCCCGCACCGCGTCCTTCTCCACCATGCGCACCGAGGTGGCCAGCAACACTCCGGCCAGGGCGGCGAGCGGGATCTTGGAGACGAGCCCGGCGGCGAGGTAGACGATGCCGCCGAGGATCGCGGCGTGGGCCAGCGCCGCGAGCCGGGACTGGGCGCCTGCGCGCACGTTGACGGCGGTGCGGACGATGGCGCCGGTGCCGGGCATGCCGCCGAACAGCGGGGTGACGAGGTTGGCGATGCCCTGCCCGAACAGCTCCCTGTCGGGGTCGTGCCGCTGCCGCCTGGCTCCGCCGTTCTCGGACATGTTGTCCGTCACGGCGGCCGACAGCAGCGATTCGAGCGCCGCCAGCGCGGCCACGGCGACGGCGGGGGCGATGAGCGAGGGCACCACGGTGAGATCCAGGAAGCCCAGGGAGGGCGCGGGCAGCCCGGAGGGAAGGGGCCCGATCCGGGCGAGCGGGAGCTCGGCGAGTTCGGCGACGAGGGTGACGACGACCACGGCCACCAGCGAGAACGGCATGGTCGGCCGCAGCCCGGCGCCGATCAGCAGCGCCGCGGCCACGATGAGGGTGGTGATCATGGCCCACCAGTGCGGCGCGGCGAGGAAGTCGATGACGGCGTGCCAGGCCACCACGGCGACCTTGTCGCTGTCGTGAGGTGGCACGCCGAGCGCGGGCGGGATCTGCTGCAGCCCGATCACGCAGGCGATGCCGACGGTGAACCCGGCGACCACGGGGGCGGGGACGAGTGCGATGTAGCGGCCGGCGCGTGCCAGGGCGAGCGCGACGAGCAGCAGCCCGGCGAGCAGGCCGACGGTCAGCACGCCGGTGGCGCCGTGCGCCGTCATGATCGGCATGAGGATGACGGTCATCGCGCCGCTGGTGCCGGACACCTGCAGCGCCGACCCGCCGAACAGCGCGGCGAGCGCCCCCGCGACCACGGCCGTGGCCAGGCCGGAGGCGGCGCCGAGTCCGGAGGAGATGCCGAACCCGAGCGCCAGGGGCAGTGCGACGATCGCGACCGTGAGCCCGGCCAGCAGATCGTTGCGGGGGTGGCGGCGCATCTCCGCCCATCCGGCGCGGTCGGGCAGCACGGCGCGTACGCGGCCCCAGACCGTCACCATGACGGTCACGTTGTGTCGCCGTTCGGTCCGCTTCTGTGACCATATGAACGCGCGAGAGAACTTCGCATCATCACTCCTCCAGGTAAAGACAGCCCCGCGATGTCCCCAATTGCACAATTTTGCAATTGGTGAAGAGGTTGCCAGGGTATCAACTACACCCCTTCTCACCTGGTAAAACTCGGGCCGATCGGCGATGTTCGCCAGGCGTGAAACCTGGTGATCGTTTGAAAGAGGTGCTGGAATTCTCAAGAAGCGGTCAGCATCGCGAACGCCAGCTCCGCCGCCCGCACCGCCTCCAACTCCACCTCGGGCAGGGGCCGCCCCTCGGCCAGCATCGACCAGTTGCGCCGGGCCAGCACCCGCTGCGTGGCCAGCACCTGCCCCGCCAGCAGCGCGGCGGTCAGCTCGTCGGTGCTCTCCGCGAGCACCTCGGCCAGCCCCTCCTCATCCCGTGCCATGTACTGGTGCAGCCGGGCCAGCAGGCTCGGCGCGGTGAAGAAGACCATCCGGTGGTAGGCCAGCACGACGGGATGGTCGTTGAGCCCCGTCACCGGGTCGTGCCCGGCCAGCCCGTCGAGGAAGTGGCGGCGCAACGCCTCCAGCGGCTGCTCCCCCGGCGTCCGCTCCCGAACCACCCGGGCCGGCTCACCGAGGTGATCGGCGATCCGGTGCAGGACGAGGTCCTCCTTGGTCGGGAAGTACTTGAACAGCGTCGGCTTCGACACCCCCGCCGCCGCCGCGACCTCCGTCACGGGCACCTCGTCGAAGCCGCGCTCCAGGAAGAGCGTGATGGCCGCCGTCGAGATGGCCTCGCGCACGCGCTGTCGCTGCAACTCCCGCAGTCCTGTCATGAGCACACACTACCAAAGTGTTAACCTGGTCAATATATTGACTGAGTTAATGGTTCGGGAGGTGTGATGGGAACAACGCTCGACGACGAGCTCGACCACGTCGAACGTTGCAGGGCGGGCCTGCGCAGGATGCTGGAGGGCGCGCGGGACAACGTGATCGTCGGTGAGTCCGTGGCCGGCGACCGCTACAGCGCCGAACGGCTGGGACGGTACCTCAAGAGCCTGGCCAAGGAGCTGAGCGAGGAGCCGGAGGGCCCGCCGTTCTTCGGCCGCCTCGACTTCGGCCGGGACTCCGCCGAGCACCGCGGGCGGGCGTACCACATCGGCAGGCGGCACATCACCGGTGAGAACGGCGGCCCGCCCGTGGTGATCGACTGGCGCGCGCCGGTCGCGCGGGCGTTCTACCGGGCCAGCGCCCGCGACCCTCAGGGCGTCGCCGTACGCCGCCGCTTCGGCTGGCGGGACACCACCTTGACCGGCTTCGAGGACGAGCGGCTCGGGCAGGGCGAGGAGAGCGAGAGCAGGATTCTCGCCGCCGAGATCGAACGCCCCCGCGTCGGCCCCATGCGCGACATCGTGGCCACCATCCAGCCCGAGCAGGACGACCTCGTCCGCGCCGAGCTCGACACCTCGCTCTGCGTCCAGGGCGCGCCGGGCACCGGCAAGACCGCGGTCGGCCTGCACCGCGCCGCGTACCTGCTCTACGCCCACCGCCGGCGCCTCGAACGCGGCGGCGTCCTGGTGCTGGGCCCGAACCGGGCCTTCCTCGGCTACATCTCCGCCGTGCTGCCCGCCCTCGGGGAGGTGGACGTCGAGCAGACAACGCTGCAGCGGCTGCTGGGCGCCGTCGCGGGCGCCGCCGCTGACGAAGAGGCGGCGGCCGTCGTCAAACACGACGAGCGCATGGCGAAGGTGCTGCGCAGGGCCCTCTACGCGCGGATCCGCAAGCCGGTCGAGCCGGTCGCGGTGCCGGACGGCTCCTACCGCTGGCGGGTGGAGGAGGACGAGCTGCGCCGCATCGTGGACGACACCCGGCGCGACTCCCTCCCGTACGGCGTGGGCCGCGAACGCGTCAGGGCCCGCGTCGTCGAGGCGATCCGCCGCCAGGCAGAGGCCCGCGGCCAGACGGCGAACGCGGCCTGGCTGCGCAAGATCGGCCGCGCCGTCACCACCTGGCTTGACGCCGTCTGGCCCGCCGTCAAACCGGAAGAGGTCCTGTACGAACTGCTGCGCGACCCCTCGGACCCCGCGCGCGGCGTGCTGACCGACGCCGAGCGCGACGTCCTCACCTGGGCCGAGCCGCCCCGCAGCGCCAAGAGTGCCCGATGGTCGGCGGCCGACCTGGTCCTGCTCGACGAGCTCGCCTGCCTGATCGAACGCCCGCGCGGCTACGGCCACGTCATCGTGGACGAGGCCCAGGACCTGTCCCCCATGGAGTGCCGGGCCGTGGCCAGGCGCAGCGAGCACGGCTCGCTGACCGTGCTGGGCGACCTGGCCCAGGGCACCACGCCGTGGGCGGCCACGGCCTGGCCGCGGCACATGGAGCTGCTCGGCAAGCCGGACGGCGAGGTGATCGCGCTCACGACCGGCTTCCGGGTCCCGGCGGCCGTGGTGGAGCTGGCCAACACGCTGCTGGCGGCGCTGGAGGCACAGGTGCCGGCGACGCGCTCGTACCGGACGGACGGACGGCTGCGGATCACCCGGGTGGCCGGGCTGGGCAAGGGGGTGGTCGCGGCGGTGCGCGAGGCGCTGGCGTTCGAGGGCTCGGTCGGGGTGATCGCGGCCGACGCCGACGTGGAGGCGCTCACCTCCGCGCTGTGGAACGACGGCCTGGACGTGGGCGGCCGGCTCAGCGTGCTGCCCGCCTCGATGTGCAAGGGCCTGGAGTACGACCACGTCGTCGTGGCCGAGCCGGCCGCCATCGCCGAGGCGGAGCGGCGCGGCCTCAACCGCCTCTACGTCGCCCTCACCCGAGCCGTCTCCCGCCTCGACGTCGTCCACGCCCGCCCCCTCCCCCCGCAGCTCTCGCTCCCGGCAGAAGCCTCCTGAAATGGGCAGATGCCGGGAACACCCAGCTCGACAGGATCTCCTGTCCGGTGTGTGATGTGGTTCCGGCCCGAGAGGAGCCTGTCCGTGACCTCTTCGCAGGACCAGCCCCCAGGCGAGGACGACTGGTCACCGCCCCCGCCCCTCCCGGGGCCCATGCCGCGTCCCCGGGTGAGCGACCAGGTCCTGTCGATCATCGGGTTCGTCTGCGCCGCGGTGGCCGTCCTGTACATCCCGGTCCTGTTCGGCCTGGCGGGCGTCGTGCTGGGCATCGTGGGTCACACCCGCGGCGAGCCCCTGGGGCGGTGGGCCGCCATCGCCGCGGGCGCGGGCATGCTCGCCGGCACGCTGCTCAGCATCCTGCTGGTGCCACGCTGAGCGCGGGCCGCGCTGGTCACGTGGTGAGTGCCACGGTGGGCGACAGGCGGGCGGCGCGCATGGCCGGGTAGATGCCCGCGACCGTGTTCGTGGCGTTCAGCCGGATGCACGGCGAGCGGGTGCGCTCCTCCAAGGGGTCCGGTCTCGGGCTGTCGATCGTCCGCGCCATTGTGGTGGCGCACGGCGGTCTGGTCACGGCGGCGGCCCGGCCGGAGGGCGGGCTCCGGGTGGAGGTACGCCTGCCGCGAACGACCCCATGAGACCCTTGTGGGATGCTTTCGCCCATCGACACGCTGCGCGAGCAGATCATCGCCCGTCTGACCGCCTTCGAGCGCCGGCAGGTCCCGCCGGCCGGCGGGGTGCGCAGGGCCGGCGTCACGGTGTGCGTGCTGGAGGACGCCGAGCACAGCCCGTACGTGGTCGTGATCCGGCGGGCCTCCCGCGGCCGCAATCCCGGGCAGTGGGCGCTGCCCGGGGGGCGCGCGGACGACGGTGAGCAGCCGGTGGCGGCGGCGCTGCGGGAGCTGGCCGAGGAGACCGGCATCACCGGGGTCGAGGTGGCCGGGCTGCTCGACGACTTCGTCACCGACTCGGGGTTCGTGATCACGCCGGTGGTGGCGTTCGGGGGGCGGCAGGAGGCGGTGCCCGACCCGCGCGAGGTGGCCTCGGTGCACGCGGTGCCGCTGGAGCGGTTCCTGGCGCCCGGGGTGCCGCGCTGGAAGGGAGAGCTGCTGCAGATGCCGCTGGGGCCCTCCATCGTGATCCATGCCCCTACGGGGGCCATTTTGTGGCAATTCGCGGAGGTGGCGCTGCGGGGGCGGGAACAGCGGGTCTTCGACGTGGCCCAGCCGCACTGGACCAGGACGTGACGCCAAGCGATCGAGGGCCAATGCGGAGGCCGCGATTACCTTCAGGGCCGGAGGGTGTGCTTAACTCAAGATTGCCGATGTGGTCTGTGTCCCCCGGGCCGCAAATTACCGCCTTCACGGAATACCGTTCGGCTGGAGCCGTGTTGTGCATCTCGCCGAGGAGGCGACCGCCACATCGGCCTAACAGCTTTTCCCAGGCGTCCCGCCGCACCGGCGGAACGCCTGCTTTATTGTGGGGTGGCCGCCCGCCCGATGATCAGGAGAGCTCGTTGCTGTACGAAGTGGTCAAGTTCGCCTCCGCGCCGCTCGCCCACGCGATGTGCCGGCCGCACATCTCCGGCGCGGCGCACGTGCCACGCACGGGCCCCGCGATCCTGGCCGCCAACCACCTGTCGATACTCGACTCGTTCCTGCTGCCCGCGCTGCTGCCACGGCACGTGACGTTCACCGCCAAGAACGAGTACTTCTCCGGCAACCCGGTCTCCGGCTTCTTCATGCGGCTGGGCGGCAGCCTGCCGATCGACCGCGAGAGTGCTCACGCCGCGCAGGCCATGCTCGACGAGGCCGCCGCGCTGCTGGAGCGGGGCGAGCTGTTCGGCATCCACCCCGAGGGCACCCGCTCCCCCGACGGCCGCCTCTACCGCGGCAAGATCGGGGTGGCCTGGCTGGCGCTCAAGACCGGCGCCCCGGTGCTGCCCGTGGCGCTCAGCGGCACCGAGAAGGTCCTGCCCGCCGGGTCGAAGGTGCCAAGGCCGGCGCGGATCGGCATCACCATCGGCGAGCCTCTGCGCTTCTCCGGCGACCACACCAAGGCGCAGGACCGGCGGCGGGTGACCGACGAGATCATGTCCGCCATCCAGGCGTTGTCCGGCCAGGAATATGTGCCGACCTACGCCGCGAGCTTCAAGGCTTCGAATGGTATGTCCTGATTCGACGCCGCTAGGCTCGGACACCTGTCGTCGAGGAGCAGGGGGCTGATCAGTGGCACGGGGCCGTACGATCGCGATAGTTTCCGGCGTCACCGTGCTCGCGGTGGGGGCCGCGGCCGGGGGCGCTTACTATGTGCTGCACACCAGGGGCACACCGGCCGAGACCGCGCAGCGTTTCGCCGCGGCGTGGCAGGCCGGTGACAACAGCGCGATGGCGGCCGAGCTGGCCACGCCGCAGCAGCTCGGCGTCTACGACCAGCAGCGCAGCGCGCTCGCGGTCAAGTCGGCCGCGATCAAACTCGGCCAGGTCGCCGAGGGCGACGGCCGGGCCCGCGTCCCCTACACCGCCACCCTCGACCTGAAGAACATCGGCGCATGGACCTACCAGGGTCAGATCGACCTGGTGGTGGCCGACCGCACCTGGAAGGTGGACTGGAAGCCCGCCACCCTGCACCCCTCGATGGCCGCCGGGTCGGCGTTCTCGCTCAAGACGAACTGGCCCGGCCGCGCCGAGATCACCGACGCCGACGGCGACCGCATCGACACCGGCACCACCGGCGGCTCGGTCCAGCAACTCGTCGGTTATCTGGACAAGGCCACCAAGAAAGACGTGGCCGCGCTCGGCTCCTCCTACAAGGTCGGCCAGGCGGTCGGACGCGGCGGCCTGCAGGCCACCTTCCAGGAGCAACTGGCCGGCACACCCGCGACCGAGATCCGCCTCGGCGACAAGACTCTGGAGACCATCGACGGCGCCAAGGGCGAGCCGGTGCGGACCACGCTCGACCCGCGTGCGCAGGCCGCCGCGGTCACCGCGGTCAAACACATGAAGAAACCCACCTCGCTGGTGGCCATCAAGCCTTCCACCGGCGAAGTGCTGGCCGTGGTCAACAACGTGGGCGGATTCAACCGGGCACTGGACGGCCGCTACCCGCCCGGCTCCACCTTCAAGGCGGTCACCGCGATCGGGCTGGTGGCCGCCGGGATGTCACCACAGGACAAGGTCACCTGCCCCATGTACGCCACCGTCGGCGGCCTGAAGATCCGCAACTCCGAGAAGGAGGAGTTCGGATCGTTGTCCCTGCTCGACTCCTTCGCCTACTCCTGCAACACGACCTTCGCGCCGCTGGCCGAGAGCAAGCTCGGCGCGGACAAACTGCTCGACGCCGCCGAGGACGTGGGCTTCAACCAGCCGCTCAACATCGGCGTACCGGCCACCAAGGCCAGCTTCCCCAAGCCTCAGTCCGACGCCGAACTGGCCGCGGAGGCGTTCGGGCAGGCGAAGATCACCGCCAGCCCGCTGTCGATCGCCTCGGTGGCCGCCGCCATCGCCGACGGCACCTGGCGCCCGCCCACCCTGGTCCCCTCGATCAAACAGAAGGCCAAGGAACGCGAACTGCCCGCCGGGGTCAAGAGCGCGATGCACACGATGATGTCGGCCGTGGTCACCAAGGGCACCGCCAAGTCGGCGGGGCTGCCCGCGGGCACCCACGGCAAGACCGGCACCGCCGAGTTCGGCACCGGCGAGAAGCTCGAGTCCCACGCCTGGTTCATGGGATTCAAGGAAGACGTCGCCTTCGCGGTGGTCGTCGAGGGCGGAGGCGGCGGTGGCGCGGTCGCCGCCCCCGTGGCCGCGACGTTCCTCAAGAATCTCTGAGGAAGCGGCGGATCTCATCGGCCACCTGCTCGGGTCGCCCGCGCTCGGCGGCGTTGGAGGTCGCGCTGTGGTCGAGACCCTTCATCTCCACGCGCCGGGCGCGCGGCAGGACCCGCTCCAGCTCGCTCAGCGCGGAGCGCAGGTAGGCGGGGCTCCTGCTGCCGCCGAGCAGCAGCACCTCGGCCTTGACCTCCCGGTAGGCCGTCAGGTCCCCCGCCGCCTCCCCCACCACCTGGATGTCCTGGCGCAGTGTGGGGGCCAAGTCCGCGAACGTGCCGCCCTGGCTCTTCAGCATCATGCCCGTGAGCAGTTCGAGCAGCGCGCGCGGCATGAGGTTGAAGATCGGCGGGCCCAGCCGGGCGGCCTTCATTCCGGTGACGAGCGCCGCGGAGGTCCGGCCCGCGGCGATCTCGCGCTCGAGGCGGGGCAGGCAGCGGGCCGGGTCGGAGCCGTCGAGGAACAGCGGCGGCTCGAAGACGACGGCCTTGCGCAGCTCAGGCCGGACGAGCAGGGTGCGCAGCGTGATGATCGCGCCCGAGCTCACACCGGCCGCGTACGGCGCGCCGGTGGCCCCGATCAGCGCGGCCAGGTCCTCGACCTCCCGCTGGAGGCCGTGGCCAGGACCGGCCGGGCCGCTGCTGCCCCGGCCGCGGCGGTCGGGCAGGTAGCAGGTGAAGTCCTCGGACAGCGCCCGCGCGAGCTCGATCTGGCTGTGGCCGGTCTGCATGGCGCCGTGCAGGATCACCAGGCCGGGGCCGCGGCCGACCTCCTGGTAGCTGATCGCGGTGCCGTCGGCGGATGTCGTGGTCATGATGGCTCCCCTTCGATTCGGTACGGGAAGGGAGCCCGGCTATCGTTACCAGTGCCATCTCGGTGGCCGGGGCTCCGCTTCGCGGTTCTTCGGTTGTCGAGGTCTCCCGGTGGCGGTGTTGCAGCACCGCCGCCGGGCTTTTCCGGTCAATGAGGTCCGTGGTAGGCGCGCCATCCCTCCAGATCGGGGAACGTGCCCTCGGTCAGCTCCGCCAGCAGCTCACGCACCCAGGCGGCCTGGGCCTCCAGCATCGCCAGCGCGTACTCCGACTCGACGAGGAACAGCCGCAGCACCTGCCCCCGCTCCTCCTCCAGGGCCTGCCGGTCGGCCGCGATCCGCTCCTCCAGCAACTCCAGCCGTCGCCGCAACAGCGGCACGACCTCGTCGGGCCCGAGGCCGCCCATCACCGACAGGCCCGCCTCGAACGCCGACGGCTCCCGCTCGGGGGTGGACAACAACTCGCGCGTCCAGTCGTCGGCCTCCTGCCGCCCGGCCTCGGTGATGCGGTAAACGGTCCGCTCGGGACGGCCGCCCTGCCGGCCGCTCTCCACCGCCTCCAGGAACCCGTGTTTGTCCAGGTTGCGGACGACCGTGTAGAGGGAGCCCCATTTGATGGGCATGTCCTGGTCCTTGCCACGGGCACGCAGGACGGAGGCCATCTCGTAGGGATGCATCGGGCGCTGGACGACCGCGGTCAGCACGGCCAGCGCCAGCAGGTTGCTCACCGGACGCCGATTCGCCATGTCCGCTCACCACCTCGTCCACGAATACTCGTTGGCGAGTATACGTACGCGAGTGCAGTCTTCACAAGAGTCGAGGGTGCAGGCTGTCGATCGTGAGTGACGGGCTTCACACCATCGGCGAGCCGGCTCGCCGCAGCGGGCTGCCGGTGCGGACGATCCGGTTCTGGTCCGGCAGCGGGGTGGCCGCGCTGCGCGCCTACGTGTCCCGGCCGGTCGCGGCGTCGTAGTCGAGGCCGAGCCGGGGCGCCATCTCACGCAGGCACTCCTCGAACACCGGCTCCAGGTCGGAGTAGGCGAAGTCGAGCTGGCCGAGCACCTCCATGCAGAGCAGGCCGTACAGCCTGATCCAGCACGACAGGAAGACGTGGATCACCTCCACCGGCAGCGTCAGGCCGGTGGCGGTCGCGTACGCGCGGAGCTGCTCCCTGATCGACGGATCCAGCTCCCCTTCCCCCGGCGCCGGGAACGGGCGGGTCCGCCACAGTTCGGCGATCTCCTCCATGAAGACCCGCTCGAAGTCCTGCCCGGCCAGCTCGCGCGGTGAGTCCGGCCGCCGCTCGCCGGCCATCGGGCTGGCGAACACCCACCCGAACTCCGCCCGGTGCGTGACGGCCCAGCGCCGCATCGCCCGGCACGCCGCCAGCAGCCTGCGGCCGTGATCGCCCGGCGGCTGCGCCCCGCGCGCCGCCTCCATCGCCTCGGTCAGCTCGCGGAAGAAGTCGACGGTCACCGCCGCCACGAGCTCCTCGTGACCGGCGAAGTAGTGGTAGAGCGCCGGCCCGCTCATGCCCATCTCCCTGGCCACGCCGTTGATCGTGACGGCCGCGGGCCCCTGCTCGATCAGCAGCCTGCGCGCCGCGGCGCGGATCTCCGCCAGCGTCGCCTGCCGTACCCGCTCACGCCTGCCGACCACCATCGCCCAACCTTCCTCCGGGAACATCCGTTGACATCCTAGAGCATCTATGTTTCCTTAATGGCTCTAAGCAAATCTACGTGCTCTAAGGAGATGAGATGGCACGCAATCCGCTGGCGAGCGCCTTCGCCAAGTACGTGGTGGAGGCGCGGGTCACCGGCGCCGAGCTCGTCACGCCCACGATGCGGCGCATCCGGCTGGCGACCGAGACGCCGATCGACTTTCCCTACCGGGCGGGGCAGCACATCAGGGTGCAGATCAACGACCCGCTGTCGGTGTACGGGATCCTGCGCCCGGCCGAGACGCTGCGGACGTACACGATCTGGGAGCTCGACGCCGACCGGCGGGCACTGGAGCTGAGGGCACATCTGTACGACGGTGACGGCATCGGGCTGCGCTGGGCCCGTGAGGTGGCGCGCGGGGACACGGTCACGTTCTGGTGGCCGCAGGGCGACTTCTTCACCCAGGACGAGGCGCCCTTCCACCTGTTCGCCGGGGATGAGACGGCGAGCGCGGCGTTCGGACCGATGCTCCGCGCGCTCGGGGAGGACGCGCAGGTGCACGGGGCGCTGGAGAGCGAGTCCGCCGAGCACGACCCGCCCATGCCCGGCCCGCACGCGCTGCGCCGCGTTCACCGCCGGGGCGCGCCGGCCGCCTCGTCGCAGACGCTCGTGGAGGCGGTGGCCGGGCTGGAGCTGCCCGGCAACACCGGGGCCGCCTATCTGGCGGGCGAGGCGCGGACGTGCCAGATGATCCGCGACTATCTCGTACGCGAACGCAACTGGCCGCGCAGGTCCATCAAGATCAAGCCGTTCTGGACGCCGGGAAAGCGGGGCCTGCACTGAAACCCGCTGGATCACCAGCGCGCGGCCCGGCGGTCTGCTCGACACGCACGGGCCCGGCCCTGCTCGCCTCCGCCCGCGCCGAGGGGGCCGGAGGGGAGGGTGGTGCGGCGGCGGTCGTCAGAAGGGGACGGAGGCCAAGGCCATGGCCGCGGCGGCCTCGTGCCGGAGAACCATGATCAGAAGCGTGGCGACCAACGTGGCGATGAGCAGCCAGCTGATCACGATGATGACCGTCGTTCTGCGCGGTCGGCGTCTGGGCCCTGGCTGCCCCTTCGACCTCGTCTCGCTACGACGAACCCGCTCGTTGAACGACTCGAGCCGTGCCACGAGTCTCGGATCGTCATCGACGAGGTGCTGCTCAATCTGGGCCAGCATTCGCTCCTCGTCCTGCGACCAGGCCATGGGTGCACCTCCGGAACGCAAGCTCTGTGGCGTCTTTCTGCCCAACCCTGAAGATCATTAGCCCCCGCCTGACCATGTAATTGCAACCTCTTTTCGGTTTGCGATCAAGCTCGAACCTTTGTTCTAATCATGGGATGCGCTGGGACAACCTGCGCCTGGCCGCGCCCGGCCAGGCCGATCCGGCCGTGCCGCTCTTCGCCCGCGGCGCGGTGACCCGAACGTTCGACACGCCCGAATTCCAGGGGATGACCTTCTACGAGATCCGGGCGAAATCCATCATCAACCGGGTTCCCGGGGCGAGCCGGGTCCCGTTCGAGTACACGATCAACCCCTATCGGGGCTGCACTCACCGCTGCATTTACTGTTTTGCCCGAAAACGCACGAATATCTCGATTTGGATGCCGGTGCGGACTTCGACTCCAAGATCGTGGTCAAGGTCAACGCCGCCGAGCTGGCCCGCAAGGAGCTGGCCTCCCCCCGCTGGGGCGGCCACCACGTGGCCATGGGCACCAACGTCGACTGTTATCAGCGCGCGGAGGGGCGCTACAAGCTGATGCGCGGCATCCTGGCCGCGCTGCGCGACGCCGCCAACCCGTTCTCGATCCTCACCAAGGGCACCCTGATCCTGCGCGACCTCGACCTGCTCACCGAGGCCGCCGACGTAACGGACGTCAGCGCCAGCGTCTCGGTCGGCTTCGTCGATCCTGAGCTGTGGCGCACCGTCGAGCCCGGCACCCCCAACCCGCGCCGCCGTCTGGAGACCTGCGCGACCCTCAACGACAACGGCGTCGCCTGCGGCGTCCTGATGGCGCCCATCCTCCCCTACCTCACCGACTCCCCCGCGCAGCTCGACCGCACGGTCAAGGAGATCGCCGACTCGGGCGCGACCCACATCGCCCCCATCGTCCTGCACCTGCGCCCCGGCGCCCGGGAGTGGTGGCTGAGCTGGCTCTCACGCGAGCATCCACGTCTGGTGCCGCGCTACCTGGAGCTCTACGGGCGGGGCGCCTACGCGCCGAAGTCCTACCAGCAGCGGGTCACGGGCCTCGTGCAGGATCTGGCCGAACGCCACGGAGTCGGCCGCGCCACCCCTGCCATGGCCCGCCGCATCCCACCCCACCGTCCTCCGCCCCCAGATCAGCCGGAGCAACTCCGGCTCCTGTGACGGTTCCCGGCCCCTTTGTACCGGCATGGCAGCAGAGCCATCTGGGTCGCCTCGGCCGCCGGCTCGTCGTGCTCGCGGAGCGGGCGGCCGAGGCGGTTGGACTCGTGGACGGGAGCCGGGCCTTACGGCTGCTCATCGGCGGCGCCAGGCGGCGCGGTCAGCAGCCGGGGCACCTTGGCCGGTTGGTCCGGTGGATGGGTCACGGGGTTCGCCGGTTATTTGGCGGCCAGGGCGTGGCCGGTGTGGTGGGCGGCGTCGCGGGCCTTGGCGTGGTGTTCGGCGGCGATGTCCTTGAGGTGGTCCAGGGCGGGGTTGACGCCGACGAGGGTGAGCTCGCGTTCGACGACGGTGAGGTCGGCCTCCCACATGTCGGCCAGGACGCGCCGCAGGTAAGGGGTGGAGTGGTCCCAGCCCTCGCGGGGGGTGCCGGGTGCGTAGCCGCCGCCGCGGACGGTGACCAGCACGGTGGGCTTGTCCTTCAGCAGGGGGTCGGCGGGTGCGCCTGCGGCGATGACGAGGTCCACCCAGGTCTTGAAGTGCTGGGAGACGCCGTAGTTGTAGAGCGGGACGGCCAGCAGGACGGCGTCGGCGGCGGTCAGCTCCTCCTTCAGGCCGGCGGCCAGGGCCAGGGCGTCGAGCTGGGCCGGGGTGCGCTGGTCTTCGGGGGTGAAACCGGCGGTGATCGCGTGCGCCCAGGCATCGGCCTGCACCGGGTCGGTGCCCAGGTGACGGCGGACGATCGGCTCGCCGGGGTGGGCGGCCGACCATTGGGCCTCCACCAGGTCGGCAAGCTCGGCGCTGGCCGAGCGGGCAGGCAGGATGCTGGCGTCAAGACGGAACAGGCTCATGGGGGTTTCTCCAGGTCAATACGGTTTCGGCGGTGTCGCCGTACGGAAGCATAAACGGACTTTCCCCCGTTTGTCATTCCCGCTGTAGGGTGATTCGTGTGGATCGCCCTGTCCTCCCCTTGGTGGGAGCTCCGCGCCCCGAGCGTGCCGATGCCGTGCGCAACCGGCGGCAACTGCTGGCCACGGCCCGCGAGATGCTCGCCGAGCACGGCATCGACAAACTGACCATGGACGCGCTGGCCGAACGGGCGTGCCTGGGCAAGGGGACGGTTTACCGCCGGTTCGGCACCCGGGCAGGGATCTTCCACGCGCTGATCGAGGATGACGATCACGCCTTCCAGGAGCGGGTGCTGTACGGGCCGCCGCCACTGGGCCCGGGCGCCCCGCCGGTGGACCGCCTGATCGCCTACGGCCGGGCCAGGGCCGAGTTCCTGATCGAACACCGGGGGATCGTCCGTGCCGCGCTGGACGGCCGCCGGCCCGTGCCGATGGGCACGGAGACGACGGCGCTCTCCCGGATGCACATCGGCATGCTGCTCAGGCAGATCCCCCTCGGCACCGCCGATCTCGACATCCTCGCCGTCCAGCTCACCGCGGCCCTGGAAGCCCCACTCCTGCTCTACATGTCGGCGTCCGCCCTCACCGACGACGTCTCCCACGCCCGGGAGCAGGTGACACGCGGCTGGCAGGAGCTCATCGAGCGCATCTGCCGGCCCTGATCGCCGCGCCGATAAAACAACTGGCCCGCCCGCGGCCCGCGGTGGCAGGATGGCCGGGCACTGTCGGTCAGAGATCAGGAGCATGAGATGCGGCGCCCCTACGGATTCTCCCAGCGCCCCATTGGCACGAGAGTTTCTCGAGGGCTTCATCTCCATGCACATCCTGAACATCGGCATCCTCGCGCATGTAGACGCGGGTAAGACCAGCCTCACCGAGCGGCTGCTCTACGAGCGCGGCGTCATCGACCGGCTCGGCAGCGTCGACGGCGGCAGCACTCAGACCGACACCGGCGAGATCGAACGCCGCCGTGGCATCACCATCCGCACCGCCGTGGCCTCCTTCACCCTGGGCGACCTGCGGGTGAACCTGGTGGACACCCCGGGGCACGCGGACTTCGTGGCCGAGGTGGAGCGGGCGCTCGGCGTGCTCGACGGCGCCGTGCTGGTGCTGTCGGCCGTCGAAGGCGTTCAGCCGCACACGCGGGTCCTGATGAAGACCCTGCGGAAGTTGCGGCTGCCCACGCTGATCTTCGTCAACAAGATCGACCGGCGGGGAGCCCGGGAGGGCGAACTGCTGGCGGACATCCGGCGGCGGCTCGCGCCGTCCTGCGTGCCGCTCAACACCGTGCGGGGCATCGGCGGGCCCGAGGCCGTCACCTGCCCCGTGACCTCCCCGCACGAGGCGGCCGAGGTGCTGGCCGAGCACGACGACGAGCTGCTGGAGTTGCTCGTCGAGGGCGGGACGCCCTCGACGAAGCAGGTGCGCGCGGCGCTGGCGCGGCAGTGCGGCGACGGTGCCGCCTACCCGGTGTTGTTCGGGTCGGCGATCACCGGGCAGGGCCTGCCCGAACTGCTCGACGGGATCGGCGAACTGCTGCCCGCCGTATCCCAGGAGCAGGACGAGCACGCGGCACGGGGAAACGTGTTCGCGATCGAGCGGGCACCCTCCGGGGAGAAGGTGGCCTACCTGCGGATCCGGTCCGGTGTGCTGCGGGCGAGGGAGGCTCTCTCCTTCTACCGTGGGCGGCAGGGCTATGACGGGCGGCTGACCGCCCTGTCCGTCGCCGGGGCCCCGGAGCGACGGCAGGCCGTGGCGGGCGACATCGTCAAGGTGTGGGGCGTGCCCGAGATCCGGGTCGGCGACCATGTCGGGGAGCCGGGGCCGGTCGGGCAGGCCCACTTCACGCCGCCGAGCCTGGAGACCGTCGTACGGCCCCGCACTCCCGGCCAGGAGCCCCGCCTGCACGCCGCGCTGCTCGCGCTCGCCGAGCAGGACCCGCTGATCGGCACCCGTACGCTGGCCGGCGGCGACACCTCCGTCCTGCTCTACGGCGAGGTGCAGAAGGAGGTCATCGGGGAGACCCTGGCCAGGGACTTCGGCGTCGAGGCGGAGTTCGAGCCGAGCCGCCCGGTGTACTTCGAGCGCCCGTCGGGGACCGGTGAGGCGGTCGAGGAGATCCAGCGCCACGGCCGCAACGAGTTCATGGCGACCGTGGGCCTGCGGGTCGAGCCTGCGCCGGTGGGCTCGGGTGTCGGATATCGGCTGGAGGTGGATCTCGGGTCGTTGCCGATGGCCTTCCACCGGGCGATCGAGGAGAGTGTGCGCCTGGCCCTGCGCGAGGGGCCGCACGGGTGGCCGGTGACCGACGTCATGGTGACGCTGACCAGGTCCGGATACTCGGCGCCGGACAGCGTCGCGGGCGACTTCCGCGGGCGTACGCCGATCGTGCTGGCCCGGGCCCTGCGCCTGGCGGGCACCACCGTCTACGAGCCGTGCCACCGCTTCGAGGCGGAGGTGCCGCTGGAAGCGTTCGGGCCGGTCACCGCGAAGCTGGCCGGACTGGGCGGCGAGCTGCGCGACACGCGGCGGCGGGAAGACGCGTGGGTGCTGGAGGGGGAGGTTCCCGCGGCCGTGGTCCACGAGGTCGAGCAGATGTTGCCCGGCCTGTCGCACGGGGAGGGCGTGTGGTGGTCCGAGGCCGCCGGTGATCGCCCCGTCCGGTCCGCCGCCGCCGGCATGTAAGGGTGGTATGTCGGGTTTCGCCGTTTAATGGGTATTAACTGGCTTGGTGCACCAATGCGGTGCATCTCGTCCGTTACGGGGGGAGATTTCCATGGCAGACACGAAGAAGAAACCAGCCTCCAAGTCCGGCAAGTCGAAGAAGCAGGCCATCAAGACCAGCCGGCAGGCCAAGGAGACGAAGCGGGAGAGCCGGAAGCCGTCCAGCGAAGAGTGACCGAACGCTGCCCGGACCGGTGACATGATCGGACGGCCGAGGGCCCGCCAGGTCCCGGCTGTCCGATCGACCGTGTGGAGCTGCACTCATGTCGGCATACCTGCGATTCCCCGCCGTCTTCCAGGACGTGGTGGTCTTCGCCGCCGAGGACGACCTGTGGATGGTCTCCGCCCAGGGCGGGCGGGCCTTCCGGCTGACCGCCGGGCTGGCCGAGGCCGGTTATCCGCGCATCTCGCCGCGCGGCGACCAGTTCGCGTTCGTCGGGCGCGAGGAGGGTCCTGAAGAGGTGTACGTGATGCCGTCCGACGGCGGCGCGGCCCGCCGGGTGACCTTCCACGGGGCGCGCTGCACGGTGACCGGCTGGGATCCCGAAGGGCACATCCTGTACGCCAGCGACCAGTCCCAGCCGTTCGAGGGCCGCTCATGGTTGCACCGGGTGGCGCCGGGCGGGGTGCCGGAGCGGCTCCCGTACGGACCGGCGAACTCGATCGCGTACGGCCCCGAGGGCATGATCGTGCTCGGCCGCAACACCGCCGACCCGGCGCGGTGGAAGCGCTACCGCGGCGGCACGGTCGGCGACCTGTGGATCGACCCGCTGGGCGACGGCGAGTTCAGGCGGCTGATCAGGCTGCCCGGCAACCTGGCCTCACCCTGCTGGAGCGGCGGCCGGGTGTGCTTCATCTCCGACCACGAGGGCGTCGGCAACGTCTACTCGTGCACCCCCGACGGCCAGGACCTGCGCAAGCACACCCATCACGACGACTACTACGCCCGCAACCTGTCCGGCGACGGGCACCGGCTGGTCTATCACGCGGGCGCGGACCTGTACCTGCTGGAGCCCGGCGAGCGGCCGCGCCGGCTGGAGGTGCGGCTGGCCAGCTCCAGGACGCAGCGCAACCGCAGGTTCGTCGAGGCGGCCGACTATCTCGACAGTGCCCGGCTGAGCCCGGACGGCAGCGCGCTGGCGATCACGGCGCGCGGCAAGGCGTACGCGATGGCGGACTGGGAGGGTCCCGTACGCCAGCACGGCTCCCCCGACGGCGTCCGCTACCGCTTTCTGACCTGGCTGAACGACGGCACCCGGCTGATCGCGGCGGCCAGCGACGACGGCGACGAGGAGAAGCTGGTCATCCTGGAGGGCGGCGAGGGCGGCCCCGGCACGGAGGTGGCCAGGCTCGGGCGGATCAACGAGGTGGCGCCCGACCCCGCCCACGACCGGGTCGCGATCGTCAACCACCGCGACGAGTTGCACCTGCTCGACCTGGAGACGGGCCGGGCCGAGCTGGTCGAGGCCAACCCGCACGGCCCGCCGGAGGACCCGGCCTGGTCGCACGACGGGCGGTGGCTGGCGTACGCGAGCCCGCTCAACTCCCAGACCAGCGCGATCAAGCTGCACCACCCCGAGACGTCCCGTACGGTGCAGGCCAGCGAGCCGGTGCTCAAGGACGCGATGCCGGCCTTCGACCCCGAGGGCCGCTACCTGTACTTCATCGGCCAGCGCGTCTTCTCCCCCGTCTACGACCAGCTCCAGTTCGACCTGGGTTTCCCGCTGGGCACGCGCCCGTACGCGGTGGCGCTGCGCGCGGACGTGCCGGACCCGTTCGTGCCCCGGCCGCGTCCCCTGGAGGAGAAGGACGACGAGGACGAGGAGGAGCCGGAGCCGCTGCGCGTCGACGTGGACGGGCTGTCCACCAGGGTGACGGCGTTCCCGCTGCCGGAGGGCCGCTACGAGCGGGTGGCGGGGCTGAAGGGCAAGGCGCTGATCCTGACCAGCCCGCTCGAAGGGGACAACACGCTGCACCTGTTCGACTTCGCCAAGGGCGAGAACGAGACGTTCGCCGACGGCGTGGACGACTTCGAGCTGGGCCGCGACCACAAAACGCTGTTGTACCGCGCGGGCGGCCGGCTGCGAGTGGTGAAGGCGGGCGAGGCGCCGGGCGATGAGGAGGGGCCGGGACGCGAGAGCGGCTGGATCGACCTGTCGCGCATCAAGGTGTCGGTCTGCCCGGAGGCGGAGTGGCGGCAGATGTTCCGTGAGGCGTGGCGGCTGCAGCGGGAGAACTTCTGGACCGAGGACATGTCGGGCGTGGACTGGCCCGCCGTGTACGACCGCTACCAGCCGCTGGTGGGCCGGGTGACGACCCGGGGCGAGTTCTCCGACCTGCTGTGGGAGCTGCACGGGGAGCTGGCCACCAGCCACGCCTTCGAGAGCGGCGGCGAGTATCGCCCCGGGCCCGACTACAGCCAGGGCAAGCTGGGCGTGGACTGGTACCGCCGCGACGGCGTCTACCACATCGCCGCCATCGTGACGGGTGACCCGTGGGACCCGAAGGCGACCTCGCCGCTGAACCGGCTCGGGCTCGACGTGCGTAAGGGCGACGCCGTCCTGGCCATCAACGGCGCCCCCATCGGGGTGGCGGCCACCCCGAACGAGCGCCTGGTCAACCAGGCGGGCGAGGAGGTGGAGCTGACGCTGCGCCGCGAGGAGCGCGTCTTCACCGTCACCGTGCAGGCCCTCGCCGACGAGCAGCCGGCCCGCTACCGCGACTGGGTCAACCTCAACCGCGCCCGGTGCCACCAGCGCTCGGGCGGCCGGGTGGGTTACCTGCACGTGCCGGACATGGGCGCGGACGGGTTCGGGGAGTTCCACCGGGGGTTCCTGGCCGAGTACGACCGGCACGCGCTCATCGTGGACGTGCGCTTCAACGGCGGCGGGCACGTGTCGGCGCTGCTGCTGGAGAAGCTGGCCAGGCGGCGGCTGGGCTACGACTATCCGCGGTGGGGCGATCCTGAGCCGTACCCGCCGGAGTCGCCGCGCGGCCCGCTGGTGGCGATCACCAACGAGTGGGCGGGCTCGGACGGCGACATCTTCAGCCACACCTTCAAGCTGCTCAAGCTGGGCCCGCTGGTCGGCAAGCGCACCTGGGGCGGCGTGATCGGGATCTGGCCGCGCCACCGGCTCGCCGACGGCACGGTCACCACGCAGCCGGAGTTCTCCTTCGCCTTCGACGACGTCTTCGACGACGGAGGCTGGCAGGTGGAGAACTACGGCACCGATCCCGACATCGAGGTGGACATCACCCCGCAGGACTACGCCAGGGGCGTGGACACTCAGCTCGAACGGGCCATCGACGCCGCCCTCGACCTGCTGGCCGAACACCCGCCGCACACTCCCGACCCCCGGCACCGCCCGCGCATGCAACCTTAGGCACCTTTCAGGCGTCTAAAGATCATAGATGGGGATAGCGCACGGGGGATGAACAACGTGCACTCCATCGACGAATGGGCTATTGGGCCGGTGGTGAGGCGACAACGCTTCAGCACCGGCCACGTGTGTTGAAGACTTTCTTTCCACGAACAAAGGGGATTTGTCAGGTGCGCGCACTGGCACGCAAGGGCAAGTCGGCGATGGTCCGGCTCTATCGGGGGTACAACCGGCGCAAGACACGCGACGCGCCGCCGCCTTCGACCGGGCAGGTACGCATCCTGCTGCTGCACGCCTACGGGATGGGCGGGACGATCCGAACGGTGTTCAACCTGGCCAGCTATCTGGCCAAGGAGCACGACGTGGAGATCGTCAGCATTCTGAAAGAGGCGGAGGAGCCCTTCTTCCCCATCGACCCGCGTGTACGGTTCCGCTTCCTGGACGACCGGCTCCATCCGGGTCCCGACCCGGTGCGCGCCATGTTGTCGAAGCTGCCGAGCAAGCTCATCCCCAAGGAGGAGTCCGCCTACCACCGGTTCAACCTGTGGACCGATCTCAAGCTGGCCCGCTACATCCGCTCGCTCGACACCGGCGTGCTCATGGCCACCCGCCCGGGGCTGAACCTGGCGATGGCCCAGTTAGCACTGCCCGGCGTCATCACCGTCGGGCAGGAGCACGTGGCGCTGGCCACCCAGCCCGAGCCCATCCAGGAGCTGATCAAGTGGCGCTACCGCCGCCTCGACGCTCTGGTCACGCTCACCAAGGCCGATCTGAAGGACTACCGCGAGACGCTGCCGAAGCCGCCGCGCAAGGTGGTCCGCATCCCCAACGCCGTGCCGCCAATGACCGGCGACGTGGCCAAGCTCGACGCCAAGGTCGCCATCGCGGTCGGCCGGCTGACCCGCATCAAGGGCTTCCACCGGTTGATCACCGCCTGGGAGACCGTGGCCGCCGCCCACCCCGACTGGAAGCTGCGCATCTTCGGCGCGGGGCCGCAGCAGGAGAACCTCGCCCAGCAGATCGTCGACGCGGGCCTGGAGGGCAAGGTCGAACTGCCGGGACCGACCCCCGACGTGGGCGCGGAGTTGGAGAAGGCGTCGATCTACGTGCTCAGCTCGCGTCACGAGGGCTTTCCCATGACGATCCTGGAGTCGATGGCGAAGGGGCTGGCCATCGTCAGCTTCAACAGCCCGCACGGGCCCAAGGAGATGATCAAGAACGGGGTGGACGGGCTGCTGGTCAAGCCGCGTACCAATGCCAACCTCGCCGACTCGATCATCCGCGTCATCGAGGACGAGCAGTTGCGGCGCGACCTGGCCGCGGGGGCGCTGGAGACCGCGCGCACGTACGACGTGGACGTGATCGGGCAGAAATGGGACGCGCTGCTGGCCTCCCTGCTGGCCCGGCGCGAGAGCCGCGCCCAGCGCGCGGCCATGGCGGGTGCCACCGACACGGCGGGTACGGCGGGTACGGCGGACGCGGCGCGCTTGACCGATGGGGCGGCTACGGCGGACGCGGCGCGCTTGGCCGAGGGGGCGGAGCTCAAACCCCCGTGCCCGTGAGCTCCACCGGCTCGGCGATGACGTCCACGAGCGCGCCGTTGCGGTAGACGGTGATCTGCAGCGGCCGCCCGATCGCCTCGGCGAACATCAGCCGCTGCAGGCTCTGCGCGTCGCCGACCGGGGTGCGGCCCGCGCTCAGCACGATGTCGCCGGCGCGCAGCCCCGCCTGGTGCGCGGGCGAGCCTGGCACCACCTCGACCACGCTCAGCGCCCCATCCTGCCCGGTACGCAGCCGCAACTGCTCGGGCAGCGGCGCCGGCGAGGTCACCAGGCCCAGGAACGCCCGCCTGACCCGGCCGTCCCTGATCAGCGCGGCGATGATGGAGCGGGTCGTGGCGTTCACCGGCACGGCCAGCCCCACCCCGATCCCGGCCACGGCCGTGTTGATCCCGACCACCCGCGACCGCGAGTCGGCCAGTGCCCCGCCCGAGTTGCCCGGGTTGAGCGCGGCGTCGGTCTGGATCACGTCCTCGATCAGCCGCATGTTCGCGCCGCTGCGCGCGGGCAGCGACCGGCCGAGCCCAGAGACGACCCCGGCCGTCACCGACCCGGTCAGGCCGAGCGGGTTGCCCACGGCCACGACGAGTTGGCCGACGACCAGTTCGTCACTGTCGCCGAGTTCGGCGGGCGGCGGCGTGGCCGTCTGGGCCCTGATCACGGCCAGGTCCGACAGCGGGTCGCGGCCGACCACCTCGAAGTCGCCGGAGACGCCGTCGGCGAAGGCCACGGTGCCGTAGCGGGAGGATCCGACCACGTGCGCGTTGGTCAGCAGGAACCCGTCGGCGGTGAACACCACCGCGGACCCGCTGCCCCGGCCGGCCCGCACACTGGCCACTTTCGGCATCAGCTCGGCCGCCACGGAGGAGACGACACGGGAGTAGGCGTCGAGAGGTTCGGGCATTCACAGCTCCCCGACCTTGGAGGGATTACCTGATTACACCGTAACTCCGGATCCCGGCGTCCGCCCCTGTCCTGGACGCCGGAACCACTTGAGTCCTCGCGCCTTACCCGTCCAGGGTCCTGCGGGTACGGCGATCGTTCCGTGGATTAATCCACACAACGCGCCGACAGTGCCGCGTTGTCAGGCGGCCAGGGCTTGGGCGAACGCCAGGCCGCAGTAGGCCGCGCCCAAACCGGCCACGACGCCGGCGACCGCGTTGGCGACCGCGTGGAAGCGCGCCCCCTCCTCCATGAGCCGCACCGTCTCGTACCCGAACGTCGAGTACGTCGTCAGCGCCCCGCAGAAACCGGTCCCCGCCAGCGCCATCACCCCGTCGCCCGCCGGCAGCGCGGCCAGGAACCCCAGCAGCGCCGACCCGAAGACGTTGACCGTCAGCGTCCCCCAGGGGAACACCGTGTCATGCCGCGCCTGCACCGCACGGTCGGCCAGGTACCGCAGCGGCGCCCCGACCGCCGCCCCCAGCACGATCAGCAACACGGTCATAGCGCGCCCGCCCCGTCCACCAGCGTCATCGCCCGCACCCGGGCCACAGCGTCATCGCCCACACCCGGGCCACAGCGTCATCGTGCCCGCCCGGGCCACCAGCGTCATCGCCCACACCCGGGCCACCACCGTCATCGCGCGCTCATCCGGGTCTTGGCGAGGCGGCGGGTCACCCACATGCCCGCCGTCACCGCCGCCAGCGCCGCCAGCAGCGTCGCGGCCAGGTAGAGCAGCCCCGTCACCGGCGCTCCCGCCGCGACCGCCCGCTGCACGTCCACCACGTACGTCGAGAACGTCGTGTACCCGCCCAGAATCCCCACCCCGAGGAACGGCCGCACCAGCCGGTGGGCCTCCCGGACCTCCGTGATCACCACCATGAGGACCCCGATGAGCAGGCAGCCCGACACGTTGACCAGGAATGTCGCCCACGGGAACTCCCCCGGCCCGGCGGGCAGCGCGGTCTGGGCGCCGTACCGCGCCAGTGCCCCGAGCGCTCCGCCGGCGGCGATCACGGCGATCACCGGCCAGTGCAGTTCGGCGCGCTGCGCGGGAACGTGGAGATCGACATCCGGGTCGATCGGACGATCAGTCACACAACTCTCCCCGTGTCAAAACGCCCGATGCCGGGAATTTCTCTAGACAACCTGGAGCTCTCGGAGGTCTGCTTGAGCACCAAGGACGCGGTCGCCGTCCTCGCTGGAGCCATCATCGTCGTTTCTTTCATCGGCAGCGCCAAGACCCCACCGGCCACCGCGGCCAGCCCGCTGGGCAACATCAGCGGGACGCTGCCGGGCCTGGCCCCCATCATCTCCGACACCGAGAAGTCGGAGGCACGCGGCCTCATCAAACGCCTGCGTGTCAAGGGTTTCGGGTCCAACACCGGGTACGCCCGCACCCGGTACGGGGAGAACTGGGCCGACTCGGCCGTCGGGGTGCCGTACGCGCGCAACGGCTGCCGTACCCGGGACGACCTGCTGGCCCGTGACGGTCAGAACGTGAAATACCGGGCGGGGTCGAGCTGCGAGGTCGTCTCCATGGAGCTGACGGATCCCTACACCGGGCGGCTCATCCACTGGCACAAGGACAACGCGGACGCGGTGCAGGTCGATCATGTGGTGCCGCTCAACTACGGGTGGCGCATGGGGGCGCCGCGGTGGGCGATGACCAAGCGGATCGACTTCGCCAACGACCCGCTCAACCTGCTGCCCGTGGACGGGGACGCCAACGAGGAGAAGGACGCGGCAGGGCCCTCAAGCTGGCTGCCTCCCCGGCGCGGCATCCGCTGCGCGTACGTCACCCGCTTCGCCCAGGTCGCCCTCAAGTACGACGTACCGGTCACGTCGGCGGACAAGAAGATCATGCTCACCCAGTGCCGGTAGCCCCGCACTTCGGCTGAGGTCTTTCGGGGAGAGAGGGTGAAGACGCGCCTCCCACCGCAGAACCCCACTTGGGCGAGGGTCCAAAAGACGGGCCCGGCGGGGGCAACTGCCGACGGACGACGAAGGCGGCGAGGAAGGCGGCGGATAACGACCGCCGACAGCGGCGGCCATCGGGGGCGGCCATCGGCGGACGGCCATCGGCGGACGGCCCTCGCGCGGACGGCCCTCGCGCGGACGGCGAAGGGCGGCCGGCCCACAGATGCCGACCGCGGCGGGCAGCGGAGGACCAGCGACGGCGGGGCAACTGGCGGAGGACGGCGAGACAGCGGCGGGCGCGCGGACAGCGGATGACGACCGCGTACAGCGACGGCAGATCGCCCGGACGAGCGAGCGAGCGGATGGGCCGAGCAGGTGGGCGACGAAGGGCGGCGGCAGCGGCGGGCGCGCGGACGGCGGACGCCAACCGCGGGCAGCGACGGCGGATGGCCCGGGCGAGCGAGCGGATGGGCCGGGCGGATGGGCGAGCGAGCGGGTGGGCGAGCGAGCGGGTGGGCGAGCGAGCGGGTGGGCGGCGGAGGGGGCGGGCCGCGGAGGGGCGGCCCGGAGGTGGTTAGCGGGGGTCGAGCCAGGTGAAGGTGCGGTCGTAGGTCTGGGCGGCCAGGATTCGCTGGCCCGCCGTGTTGGGGTGGAAGTAGTCCCACTTGCTGACGTGGTCGAGGGTGAAGGGGTAGGAGAAGACCGCTCCCCCGTCGGTGCGGCAGTTGGGGCCGAAGGCGGCGCAGGCGTCGGCCGCGGCGCGGTTGTACGCGATGACCCGGGCCCGCACCCTGGAGCGGCGTTCGGTGTCGGCCCGGCGGGTGGAGGTGGGACGGACCAGCAGGGACTGGCAGATGCGCCCGGCGCTCCAGAACGTGCGCGCCAGGGGGTGGGTCCTGCCGATCTGCCACAGCCGCCGCACGTCGGGGATGCTGGCGAAGAACACCCTGGCCCCGGGCATGCCGGCACGCAGTTCGGCCAGCGCCGTGTCGAGGCGGCGCCGGTAGGTCTGCACGGGGGTCATCGCCTGCTCGGTGCGGACGCAGGCGTCCAGGGCGCCTATGAGAATCGTCACGTAGTCGGCCTTGGCGGCGACCGCCTTCTTCATCTGGCCGAGCAGGTCGGCGCTGGTCGACCCTGGGACGGCGTAGTTTTGCGTTTGGAGCGTTCCAGACATCTCCGCCAGGCGCAGATAGTGACTGCTGACCTCGCCGTTGTCGCCGGACGACCAGGAGCGGGCGACGCAGGAGACGTAGAAGCCGCAGGCGTTGAAGCCGGTGGAGATGGAGTCTCCGAGCGCGGCCATGACCTCGGGTACGGGCTGGGCGACGGCGGCGGCAGCGGCGGGCGCCGGGGGCGAGGCGGACAGGACGACGAGGGCGGCGGCTGCCGGCCCCAGGCGAGCGATCATGAGCACCAAGGTAGATAGCCGATCACCGGCCCACTATGTCCATCCGGCAAGGTCTGCCAGTTCAGGACCGGTTTCATATCATCGCTTGACAGGGCGCACCCAATCTGGTCAGGCACAATAGTCGACGGCATCCTGTTTTTTCCGGGTTCTTTGCCCGTAACTCGGCATTCACGGGGGTCCGAGTCGAACGTGTTCAGTTCCCGCATAGAGTGTCTTGAGTGAGTGTCGCGCTCGGAACAACCCGCCCGCTGCCGGTTCGCACCACCCCTGTAGGCGACCCCGGTGATCTGCTGGCATCCCTGCCCAGGAGGGCCCCTTACGCCTGGATCAGAAACGGCGAGGGCCTGGCCGGATGGGGAGAGGCCGCCCGGGTGACCGTCCCCCCGGGGCCCGGCAGGTTCGCCTGGGCCCGCCAGTGGCTGACCACCGTCTTCGGCGACGCGCACGTCGATGACGCCGTCCGCACCCCAGGGTCGGGCCCGGTCGCCTTCGGCAGCTTCACCTTCGACGAGGAGGCCCACGGCTCGGTCCTCGTGGTCCCCCGGGCGGTGCTCGCCCGCCGCGACGGGCACGCGTGGCTGACCACGATCGGCGACCCGCCGCTGGAGACGTTCACGCCGGTGCGCGAGCCCGGCCGGATAAGCTACGGCGACGGCAGCCTGACTGCCCCCGAGTGGGAGCACGTCGTGGCGCGGGCCGCCAAACGCATCCGCGAGGGCGAGCTGGAGAAGGTGGTGCTGGCCCGCGACCTGGTCGCCACCGCCGAGCGGCCGATCGACGTGCGGCTGCTGCTCACCCGGCTGGCCAGGCGCTACCCCGAGTGCTACACCTTCTCGGTCGCGGGGCTGGTCGGCGCCACCCCCGAGCTGCTGATCCGGCGTACTGGGCAGGAGATCGAGTCGCTGGTGCTGGCCGGCACGACGCCCCGGGGCACCGGTCCGGCCGACGACCTCGCGCGGGGGGCGGCGCTGTTCGCCTCGACGAAGGACCGGCACGAGCACGAGTGCGCGATCGCCTCCGTACGCCAGACGCTGACCCCCCTGTGCTCCTCCCTCACCACCCCCGACGAGCCCGAACTGCTGATGTTGCCGAATGTGCAGCACCTGGCCAGCCACGTCACCGGGCGGCTGGCCGACGGGGCTTCGGTGCTGGACGTGGTGGCGGCCATGCATCCGACGGCGGCCGTCGGCGGCACCCCGACGCCGACCGCGATCCAGGTCATCCGCGAGCTGGAGGGCATGGACCGGGCCGGGTACGCCGGTCCCGTGGGCTGGATCGACTCCCACGGCGACGGCGAGTGGGGCATCGCGCTGCGCTCGGGACTGGTGCAGGGCCGCCGGGCCCGGTTGTTCGCGGGCGGCGGCATCATGGGCGACTCCGACCCGGCCGCCGAACTGGCCGAGGCGCAGGCGAAGTTCCGCGTCATGCAGTACGCGCTGGAGGGCTGAGGTCTCAGGCGGAGATGGCTGAGGACTCGGACCGGAACGGCTGAGGACTCGGACCGGAACGGCTGAGGACTCGGACCGGAACGGCTGAGGACTCGGACCGGAACGGCTGAGGACTCGGACCGGAACGGCTGAGGTCTCAGACCGGGACAGGTGAGGACTCAGCCGGGACGGATGAGCCCTCAGGCGGGGACGTAAAGGGCGTCGCCGGTCGTGACGCGGGCGCGGCCGGCCGTCAGTGTGGCGACCCAGTCGGTGAAGGCGGCGACCTCGTCGTCCCCCACCGCCAACGCGAAGGTGACCTCCCCCGCGTACGTCACCTCGCGCACCGCGTGACGCGAGGCCCGCAGGTCGTTCTCGACCCGCCCGGCCTGATCGTGCGCGACCGCCACCCACACGAGCCGGGCGGGAACCATGCGCACGGGCTCGGCCCGGTCGAGGGTCTCGGTGACCGCGCCGCCGTAGGCGCGCACCAGCCCGCCAGCGCCCAGCAGGATGCCGCCGAAGTAGCGCGTCACCACCGCCACCACGTCGCTGAACCCCCTGCCGACCAGCGCCTGGACCATGGGGGTGCCCGCGGTCCCGCCGGGCTCGCCGTCGTCGTCGCCTTTCTGGATGCGCTCCCCGATCACGTACGCGGTGCAGTTGTGGCCGGCGCCGGGATGCTTCTGGCGGCGCTCGGCGATGAAGGCCGCCGCCTCCTCCACGGTGCCCGCCGGAGCCACGGCGCAGATGAAGCGGGAGCGGCGCGCCTCCGTCTCGTGCTCGACGACGGTCGTGAGTGTGAGATACGGGGCAGGCACATTCGACAGAGTATGCCCTTGCCGCAGGAACTCTGAGAGCTACGATCTCGTCATTCCATACGGACCTACGGGAGGGTCTCTTGGACGAAACTGCGAACGACGTCATGCCGTACGTCACGGCGGCGATCGACGCCTACGGCACAGGCGTGCTGGCCAAGACCAGCGAACTCGCCGCGGACACCACGGTGGCCCGCGGCTCGCGCATCCTGCAACGGGTGTTCGGCAGGGGCGACGCGCACTCCAGGCAGGTGATCGGCGGGGTGGCACAGGCCAAGCCGGACGACGACGCCGGGCGTACCGCGTTGAGGCTGGCGATCATGGATGCGTTCCTGGCGGACCCCGTCCTGGGGCGGGAGGTCGCGGCGATGCTGCCGCGGGCGGCGGTGAGCGCCTCCGAGGGGGCCGTGGCGGTAGGGGGAAATAACGGCGGCATGATCCTCACCGGGGACGGCTGAAACCCTGCGGGATGCACTCCGGGGCGGGCTGTCCTGTGCGCCTCGCACAGGACGGCGCGCCCCCGCGCGGCATACGGTTCGGCGCATGAGTCATCGCGTCGCCATGGACATCGGCGGGACCTTCACCGACGTCGTCTGCTACGACGAGCGGTCGGGCGCCGTCACGGCCTCGAAGGCGCCCACCACGCCGGGAGACCTGGCCGAGGGCGTGTTCGCCGCGCTCGGGCGGGTCGTGGACGACCCCGCGGGCATCTCGTTCTTCGTGCACGGCACCACGCAGGGCCTCAACGCGCTGCTGGAGCGCAAGGGCGCCCGCGTGCTGTTGCTGGCGAGCCGGGGCGCCGGGGACGTGTACCAGATCGCCAGGGGCAACCGGGAGCGCATGTTCGACCTGCGTTATCGCAAGCCGGAGCCGCTGGTGCCGCGCCAGGACGTCATGGAGGCGGGCGGCCGGTTGGATCATCTCGGGCGTGAGCTGGCGCCGCTCGACGAGGAGTCGGTACGCGCGGCGGCGCGGCGAGCGCGTGCGGGCGGCTTCGACGCGGTGGCGGTGTGCCTGCTGTTCTCCTTCGCCGACCCGGCCCACGAGGTGCGGGCGGGCGAGATCCTGCGGGCGGAACTGGGTGACGACGTGCTGGTCGTGCTCTCGCACGAGGTGGCGCGGGAGTGGCGGGAGTACGAGCGGACCTCGTCGGCGGTGCTGGAGGCGTACACGGGGCCGGTGGTGCGCCGCTACCTGGCCAGGATCGAGCGGCGCTTCGCCGAGCGGGGGCTGGCGGTGCCGGTGCACGTGATGCAGTCCTCGGGCGGGCTGGTCAACGCCTCGTACGCGATGCGCCGGCCGCTGCAGACGCTGCTGTCAGGGCCGGTCGGCGGGACGATGGGCGGCGTGGCGGCCTCCAGGCTCCTGGAGAAGGGCAACCTGATCTGCGTCGACATGGGCGGCACGTCGTTCGACGTGTCGCTCGTGGTGAACGGGCGGCCGGACGTGAGCGCCGAGGCGCGCATCGAGGGCTACCCGGTGCTGATGCCGATCGTGAACCTGCACACGATCGGCGCGGGCGGCGGCTCCCTGGCCTACGCCGAGGCGGGCGCGCTGCGCGTCGGCCCCGAGTCGGCGGGCGCCGTGCCGGGGCCCGCCTGTTACGGCAGGGGCGGGACGAGGGCGACGGTCACGGACGCGAACGTGGCGCTCGGGCGCGTCGATCCGACATGGTTCGCGGGCGGGCTGATGACCCTCGACGTGGACGCCGCGGGCGCGGCGGTGGCGGAGCTGGCCGGGGAGCTGGATCTCGATCCGCTGCGCCTGGCCGAGGGGATCTGCGAGGTGGCCAACGCCAAGATGGCGCAGGCGATCCGTACGCTGACCGTCGAGCACGGGGTGGAGCCCCGGGAGTTCGCGCTGGTGGCGTTCGGGGGCGCGGGGGCGATGCACGCCGCGTTCATCGCGCGGGAGCTGGGGATCTCCGAGGTCGTGGTGCCGCGCTTCCCCGGGGCGTTCTCGGCGTGGGGGATGCTGGAGGCGGACGTGCGCCGGGATCTGACGCATCCGTACTTCCGGCCGCAGGAGGCGCTCGACGGCGCTGACATGTCCGGATATTTCGTGAACTTGGAGCGGGAGGCGCTCGACGCGCTGGCCGGGCAGGGCGTGCCGGAGGAGCGGCGGCGCGTGGAGCATGCCGTGGACCTGCGCTACGAGGGCCAGGACTACACGCTCACCATCCCCCTGCGCGACGCCGCCGAGCCCGCGGAAGCGGGCTTCCTGACGGAGATCGCGGCCCGCTACGCCGAGGCCCACACCAGCAGGTACGGGCACGCCACCCCCGAGGCGCCGGTGGAGTTCGTGATGTTGCGGAGCACGGGGTTCGGCTCGTTCCCGCGTACCGCCGCCCCCGCTCCGCAGGCCCAGGACCGGGCGGCGCCGGACGTACGGGATGTGATCTTCGACGGCGAGGTGCACCGCACGCCCGTGCTGCGGCGCGCCGGCCTCGACGGCGAGCTGGCCGGGCCCGCGATCGTGGTGGAGGAGACCGCCACCACGGTCATTCCGCCCGGCTGCCTGGCCACCGTGGACGGCAACGGCTTCCTCATCGTGAAGGTGGACAAGTGATCGACCCCGTCACCACCGAGATCATCCGCTGCGCGCTGCTGCAGGCGGCGGAGGACATGAACACCACCCTCATCCGCAGCTCCTACACCCCCGTCATCTACGAGGCCAAGGACTGCGCGGTCGCGCTGCTCGACCGCGACCACAACGTGCTCGGCCAGTCGTCCGGGCTGCCGATCTTCCTGGGCAACCTGGAGGTGTGCACCCGCGAGACCGAGCGCCGCCACGGGCGGGAGGTGTGGCGGGAGGGCGACGTGTGGGTGCTCAACGACTCCTACATCGGCGGCACGCACCTCAACGACGTCACCGTGTACGGTCCGATCTTCGCCGGCGGGGAGCTCGCCGGGTTCGCGGCCTCGCGGGCGCACTGGCTGGACGTCGGCTCCAAGGACCCCGGCGGCTCGATGGACTCCACGTCGATCTTCCAGGAGGGCCTGCGGCTGGGCCCGGTGAAGGTGTACGAGGGCGGCGAGCCCTGCCGCGACCTGCACGAGGTGATCGCCCGCAACGTGCGTTTCCCCCATGCCACGCTCGGCGACCTGCGGGCCCAGGTGAGCTGCGCCATGACCGGGCAGCGGCGGCTGAAGGAGATCGTCGGCCGGTGGGGGCCGGAGACGGTGATGGCGGCCCGCGACGAGATCTTCGCCCAGACCGAGCGGATGGAGCGGGCGGCCATCGCCGCCATCCCCGACGGGGTGTACGAGGCATCGGGGTTCCTGGACAACGACGGCATCGACCTGGCCACGCCGCTGCCGGTGAACGTGCGGGTCGCCGTCTCGGGCGAGTCGATGCACGTGGACCTGACCGACTGCGCCGACCAGACACTCGGGCCGGTCAACTGCGGGGCGGCGCAGGCGGTGGCGGCGGTGCGGGTCGGGTACAAGCTGCTGGTCTCCGGTGAGGTGCCGCTGAACGGGGGCTCGTTCCGGCCGTTGTCGGTGGAGACGCGGCCCGGCTCGATGCTGGCCGCCGAGTCGCCCGCCGCCTGCCAGTACTACTACTCGCATCTGGGGCTGCTCATCGACCTGGTGGTCAGGGCGCTGGCGCCGGTGCTGCCGGGCAAGGCGGCCGCGGCGTCGTACGGGGACTCGATGATCGTGCAGTTCACCGGCACGGATCCGCGTACCGGGAAGTTGTACGTCTCCCAGGAGGCCACCGTCGGCGGGTGGGGCGCGTGGGAGGGCGGGGACGGCGAGACCTGCCTGATCAACAACGTGAACGGGTCGTTGCGGGACATGCCGATCGAGGTGCTGGAGACGTTGTTCCCGGTGCGCGTCACCCGCTACGAGGTTCGCCCGGACACCGGCGGGGCCGGGCGGTGGCGGGGCGGGAACGGTGTGGTGCGGGAGTACGAGTTCCGCGGGGACACCTCGTTGTCGTTGTGGTTCGAGCGGTCGGTCACGCCGGCGTGGGGGCTGGCGGGCGGCCAGGCGGGCGCTCCCCCGCGGGTGAGGCTCAACCCTGGGACGGCGCAGGAGCGGGAGATGCTCAAGGTGAACGCGCTGCCGGTCAGGGCCGGGGACGTGCTGCGGTGCGAGTCGGGCGGTGGCGGCGGGTACGGGCCCGCGGAGCGACGCGCTCCCGAGGCGGTGGCCGCCGACCTGGCGCAGGGCATGATCACTCGTTGAGGCGAGCCCGGTCCGCCGTCCCCGCGCTTTCCCCCGGAGCCGGACCGGCCGGGCGGGCGCTTTCCGGACGGGCGCTCTCCGGACGGGCGCTCTCCGGACGGGCGCGGAGGCGGTCCATCTCGCGCCACTCCGGGCGCAGGCCGGTCAGGCTCGTGGTGGCGGCGTAGGCGGCGCCGCAGACCAGCAGCACCGGCGCCAGCCCGGCGACCGCCACCGTCGCCCCGGCCAGCAGGCCGCCGAGCGGGATCCCGGCCCACGACAGCGAGGTCTGCAGCCCGGCCACCCGGCCCAGGAGGTGACGCGGCACCCGCTCGTAGGAGATCGCCCCCAGAATGGGGTTCAGGAACCCCCCGCCGAACCCGCTCACCGCGAACACCGCCACGATCGCCCACACCGGCAGGTCGCGTCCGAGGTCGGTGGCCAGGATCAGGAACCTCGGCGGCCCCGCGAACAGGAACGCGACGAAGAACACCGGCCGTCGCGGCATCCGATGCGCCACCGCCGCCGCGACCACGCTCCCCCCGACCGCGGTCAGGCCCATGACGCTGCTGTTCAGCCCGAGCACGACGGTGCCGTGGCCGGACTCCTTGGCCCACAGGGGGGCGAGCACCTGGGAGAAGGCGGCGTCGAGCAGGTTCGTGACGCAGACCATCGCCATCACGGCGAGCAGCAGCGGCTCACCGCGCAGGAACGCCAGCCCCTGCCCGAACCGCCGCCAGTATCGCTCCTCCTCCCCGTGTCCTGACGCCTGCTGTCCCATGCCACGCGGCAGCGCCAGCGCCACGGCCACGGAGCCGAGCGCGAAGCACCCGGCGCTGAGGCTCAGGCTCGGCACCGCGCCGACGACCGCGACGAGCGCGCCGCCGAGGGCGGGCCCGACGGTCTGCGCCAGGCGCTCGGTCACGCCCATCAGGCCGGTGGCCCGCTCCAGGGGCATCCCCGCGCGCTCGGCCGCCTCGGGAACCATGGTCTCCTTGGCCAGGTCCCCCGGACCGCGGGCGGCGCCGATCACCACCACCAGGGCGATCAGCGCGCCCATCGGCAGCAGGTCCAGCGTGTGCAGCAGGACGATCGCCGCGGCGGCCGAGGCGCTGGCCACATCGGCGGCCCACGACATGCGGCGCGGCCCCAGCCGATCGACCAGAGGCCCGGTCAGCGCCCTGACCAGCACGTACGGCACCGTCTCCGCGAACGCCACGACGCCCATCCACATCGCGCTGCCGGTGCTCTCCAGCACGAACCAGGGCAGCGCGATGGCCGACACCCGCGTGCCGGTCATGGCCACCGTCATGGCCGCGAGCACTCCGCCCATCGGGCGTAACGAGCGCTCCATCACAACTCCGGCAGGACTTCGGTGATGACCGAGACCCGCGCCGAGCCCTCGGGCGCGTCCTCGCCCGGCACGTCGCGCCGGTAACGCTCGACCACCCCGGTCAGCTCCTCCCGCAGCCGCCGTCCCTCCTCCGGCGTCAGCCGCAGCGCGAACGAGCTGAGGTCGAACACGCGCCCCCACTCCTTGGGCATGGTCAGCACCTCGTTGACCGCCCGCTGGGTGCGCAGGTTGTAGAGGGTGGCGATGGACTGCATGTACGCCAGCACCGCCTCGGGCTCCGTCTCGCTCAGCTCGTCCCCGGTGAGGCGGGTGATCTGGTGCACCGATCGCCACCAGCGCTCGCGCGCGTTGCCCCGCTCGGCGTCCTCCTCCACGAACCCGGCCGCGCCCAGCCTGCGCAGGTGGTAGCTGGCCGTGCCGGAGTTGACGCCGAGCCGCTCGGCCAGGCGGGTGGCGGTGGACGGGCCGTGCCTGCGCAGCAGGTCCACCAGCTCCACGCGGACGGGGTGCGCCAGGGCTCGCAACCCCTTCGCGTCGAGGACGACGACGCTCTTGTCAGGTTGGGTCATGCCTTGGAGCCTAGACCGCAAACAGTTCTTCGCAAAGACTCGTTCGCGAAGAAATGTTGGCAATTCTGAACGGATGAGCTCAGACGGTCGGCTGGGGCTTGTAGCCCTATGATCGGGTTATCCGTTTCGCCCCCCAGCCAGGAGCCTCGTGCCGGACATCCAGCCACTCAAGCCCGGAGATCCCCGGTCCGTGGACCGGTACCAGATCACGGGCCGCATCGGCGAGGGCGGTCAGGGGACGGTCTTCCTCGGCGTGGACGACGACGGGCGCCAGGTCGCGATCAAGACGATGAAGACCGTGGACGCCTCCGACGTCGAGTCGAGGCTGCGCTTCCAGCGCGAGATCGAGGTCGCCTCCAAGGTCGCCTCGTTCTGCACCGTGCGCGTGCTGGGCCACGGGGTCAGCGACGAACGCCTCTACATGGTCAGCGAGTACGTCCCCGGCGAGTCGCTCCAGCAGCACGTCCTGTCCAAGGGGGCGCTGGACGGCACCGCGCTCACCCGGCTGGCCGTCAACACCGCCACGGCGCTGATCTCCATCCACAACGCCGGGATCGTGCACCGGGACTTCAAGCCCAGCAACGTGCTGCTCGGCTCGGACGGCCCGTACGTGATCGACTTCGGGGTGGCCCGCTCCTTCGGCGACCAGACCGTGACGCTCACGGGGGTGCTGGGCACGCCCGCGTACATGTCGCCGGAGCAACTCGCGGGCGAGCGGGTCACCGCGGCCTCCGACATGTTCAGCTGGGCCCTGACGATGATCTTCGCGGCGCTGGGGCGGCCGCTGTTCAGCGGCAACACGATCGCCGCGATGGCCCTCACGCTGCGCCAGGACGAGATCGACCTCAGCGGGATCGACGAGCCGCTGCGGTCGATCATCTCCTCCTGTCTGGGCCGTCAGCCCGAGGGGCGGCCGACGGCGCACCAGGTGCTCAACTCCCTGATCGTCCCCGTGGCGCCGCCCGGCTCCCACAACCCGCACCTCAACCGGCTGGAGCACCTTCCGCCGTTCACTCCGCCCGCCCCGTTCCCGTCCTCCACACCGTTCACGCCGTCAGGGCCGTTCGCGCCGCCGACGCCGTCCACGCCGGTCCCGGCCACGAGGCCGCCCCAGCACTCCGGCCCCGTCTCAAGCCCCATCTCGGGTCCCATCTCCGAGCCCATCGGCGGCACGCCGTCCTCCCGCACGTGGATGGGGCGGGCGGCCATCGCGGGGGTTGTGGTGGTGGCGCTGGCCGGAGCGGGCGCGGTGCTGGTGCCGAGGATGATCGCGGGCCCGGCGACGCCGTCCGTCTCCGCGTCGGCCGCCCTGTTCGGCGCCCCGATCGGCTGGCGTCCCATCGGCCACCTCGCGGCGGTGACCGCCGTGGACACGGCCGAGCCGGACGGCCGCCAGGTCATGGTGACCGCCAGCGAGGACGGCACGCTGCGCATGTGGGACGCGCGTAGCGCGCAGCCGGTCGGCGCGCCGATGCCGGGGCACGCCGACTGGGTGCGAGCGCTGGCGACGACCACCGTGAACGGCAAGCCGGTGGCGGTGACCGGAGGGGACGACAAGACCGTACGCCTGTGGGACCTCACCACCGGCCGCCCC
>NZ_JBHSPA010000092.1:0-17410 GCF_042656245.1 Nonomuraea insulae | reverse complement strand
CGGCGGTTATGGCGGGAAGGAAACACCCGGTTACATTCCGAACCCGGAAGTTAAGCTTCTTTGCGCCGATGGTACTGCACTCGGGAGGGTGTGGGAGAGTAGGTCACCGCCGGACAATCTTTTAAGGGGCTCCGACGCCATAGTGCGTCGGGGCCCTTTTTTGCGTTCACGGCCACACCACACATGACATGTTCGGTCCGCTATCCGCACTGAACTGATCCGCGCGCCAAGCGCTCCGCCCAGGCGGCCGGCTTGAAGCGAGGAATCTCGACATTCAAGCCTGGGTAAACGCGAATTCCAGGGTCGCGGCCTGCGCCCTGCGAAGGCTGAAGCGGCAAGTGCTCGCCCCGGAGCCGGGCTCGCTGGACCTGCTGATACCGAGCAGAGGTCGATCACGGAAAGTGGGCCAGACCCACACGCACTTGGCCATTGACAGCATCGGACGCAGATGTGGCCCACTGGCCCTCTCCCCAGGTATCACCGCAGTCACGGCAGATTCCGCTCAATGGCCGATTCCACTCACCTGAGACCGCAGTCATCGCGCGACCGGCCAGCCCCATCAGTGACCGCTGTCATCGGGCGACAGGCTAGCCTCGTCAGCGGCTGCACTACTACCTGCCGGTTCGCCTCCGGCAGCTCGCCCACACCGGTTCGCCTTCGGCAAGCTCGGCCACACCTGTGCGCACAGCGTCGTCCGCACCTTCGTCTGGGGGCGACGTCACGCCCCTCTTCCATGAAGAGCTGCACCCTCACGGGCTCAAAGCCGCTCGACTACCTCAGGGAGCCGCCGGAGCCCCTCCCGCTCGATGGTCAGCCCCCCACTCCCTCTCCTGACCATCCATAGGTACAGCGTGCTATGCACCCTCGGCTGACTGGTGCCGTACCGCCACTTGGTCCGCAACTACGAGGCCTCGCCCGTTCGCTCTGAGGCCCGCGATTCACATGGCGTGACCGACCTCGTGGCCCGCCGTCCCATCTGAGGCCGTGATTCACATCGCGTGACTGACCGCGTGACCCGCCGTCTCACCGGCGAGTACACGCCCGCCTGGCGTAGTACTACAAACCTGATCAGATGTGACTGAACGCCCACTCGGAGTGGAGACGGGCGAGGAGGCGGATTCAGGGTGCGGAGAGGGCGTCGACCGGACTCCAGCACGGCCCCGGGGCCGACGAGGCCGTCGTCCACCAGTTGCCCGAGCACGATCGAGCCGAGCCCGACGCCCGGCAGCAGCCCGAGCGCGATCGCGGGCAGGGCCACGACGACCGTCTCCAGTACGACGCTCTGCCGGATCTGGCGCGGGGTGGCGGCGATGGAGCGCAGCAGAGCCAGTTCCCGCTCGCGATGCTCGATGGTGAGGGACACGGTGGAGACGACGCCGAACGCCACGGTCCAGCCGCCCAGGATGGCTGGCAGCGTGATCAGGAATCCGGAGTCGCGGCCTGTCGCCAGGCCGGTCTCCAGCAGGCTCGCGAAGGCGGCGAGCAGCGCGGTCCCGGTTGCCATGACGGAGGCCGAGGCGAGGTGGGACGCCCGGTGGGCGCGGATCGTGCCAAGTGCCAGACGCCACTTCATCGGACGCCTCCGGCGTGGACGGGCGCCGACAGGCGGGCCATCCGCGCCGCCACCGCGCCCGCGTCGGGCCGGGGCAGGCGATCCACGATCCGCCCGTCGGCGAAGAACACCACCATGTCGGCGTACGAGGCGCGACCGGGTCGTGCGTCACCATCACGATCGTCTGGCCGTCCTGGCTGGCCGCCTGGCGCAGGATGCCGAGCACCTCGCGCGCGGCCTGAGTGTCGAGAGCGCCGGTCGGCTCGTCGGCGAAGACGATGGCCGGTTCGGACAGGATGGCCCGGGCGATGGACACCCGCTGCTGCTGGCCGCCCGAGAGCTGCGCCGGGCGATGGCCGGTCCGGTCGCTCAGGCCCAGCCGCGTGAGCAGCGCCCGCACCCGCCGCCCGTCTGTGCGGCGGCCGGCGAACTCCACGGGCAGTGCCACGTCGCTGTGTTGGACCGGCGGCAGCACCTCGGCGGCGGCCGTCTGCCACAACCTGGACATCTCCATCGCCGCCCAGCTCAAGACGATCCTCGCCGAACAGGCGCCGTCGGGTATCGACAGACAGGTGGATCTCGGTGGTGAAACCGCCCCTTTTAAGAGCGTGAAGACAAGGGGTTTGGTCGGTGAGGTTGGTATCGGCAACGCTTCGGCAGGTTATGTCAGTGGGCTCTGCCATGATCGCCGAATGATCACGCTCCCTGGCGACTACGACTGGTTCGCCACCTCCGGCCTCGCGGAGGCTTACAGCTTCATCTTCGTTCGGGGGCTCACACCCGAGCAGCTCGTAGCCCGGATGGGCGGCCGGGCGGAAGACTTCTCCTGGATGACGCTCGATGAGTCGATGGGTGGCGGCGGCCGCTATGGCTACGAGACCGAGTTCGTCGCGGTCACGGCCGTCGGTGAGTGGGCGTTCGTCGCGCAGGACAACAGTTCGCTCGGCGCCGACGACGAGTTCCTCGCGCCGCTGTCGACGGGCAACCGCCTGGTCTCCCTCTACCGCCTCGACATCAAGGGGCTGGAGGAATTCCGCTGGATGGAGGACGGGGAGACCCGGTTCGTTTTCGGGGCGCAGGACGGCTTCTCCGAGGTTCCCGACGAACTCGTGGAGACCATGGAGCGGCTCGATCGCGACTATGGGGAGCACAAGTGGGATCTTTACCGGGGGCCAGGGCTTGTCCTGATCGAGCACCTCACCGGAATCAGGCTCACCCCCCAGATCCTCGAGGGGTCCTCTTACCTGTCCGGAGTCATCTCCATGCCGCCGACCACCGCCTAAGCGTTTCCGTGGGAACTCATACTCGCGGTGGTGCTGTCGGCGTCGGGACACGATCTTCGGTTCAAGGCCTGTCACGCGAAGATGTCCGGCCTCGGTCTCGCAGGCGCTTAGAGATGCAGGGTGGCGGACAGTACGGTTACGGCCTTGCCGGCCAGGTGGACGCGGTCGCCCGCGTGGGTGACGTGGACGATGCCGCCCCGGGCCGAGAGTTGGGCGCCGGTCAGGGAGGCGCGGCCGAGGCGGGCCGACCAGTACGGGGACAGCGCGCAGTGGGCCGAGCCCGTCACCGGGTCCTCGGGCACACCCACGTTCGGCGCGAAGAAGCGGGAGACGAAGTCGGTTTCCGAGCCGGGAGCCGTGACGATGACGCCTCTCGCGTCCATGGCGGCAAGGGCGGCGATATCGGGGGACAGGGAGCGTACCGTCTCCTCCGAGTCCACCTCCACCAGCAGGTCGAGCAGACTTTTCCCGACCCGCACCGGCGTGATCCCGAGTGCTTTCTCCAGTCCGGCGGGAACGGGGACAGGGGTCACGTCCTTGGCCGGGAAATCCATTGTGATCATGTCGTCGGCACGCCGATTCACGGTTAGCGTGCCGCTGGCCGTACTGAATTCGAGCTGACCCGTCGCCGCACCGGTCGAATAGAGCACGTGGGCGGTTGCGAGAGTGGCGTGGCCACAGAGAGTGACTTCTACTGCAGGGGTGAACCAGCGCAGTGAATCCCCGAGCAGGAAGGCGGTCTCGGAGAGGTTCATCTCGGCGGCTACGCTCTGCATCCATCGGTCAGTAACCGGAGAGTCCAGCAGGCAGACCGCTGCGGGATTACCCTTGAAAGCTGTGTCGGTGAAGGCGTCTACCGTGAAGAGGCGCATGGGGCAGATGGTATACGGGGGTCGGATATCCAGCTGCAAGCAGGCTGCAAGCCGTACAAAATGGAATTAGGGCTGGGCGTGTCGCGTGGCGAATGCGGAATCGTCGGTTACCGTCCAATGTGTAGGGACGTGCCGATTACGGTGAGTTCCTGAGGAAAGGACAAGCCGATGGGGGCAGTGCGCAAGGTGGTGAGCTACCTTGGCCTGAGCGGGGTCGATCACTACGACGAGGGCTATGACGACGACGAGCACTACGAGGACGAGTACGTCCCCGCGACCGAGCGGGCCGCCCGGCGGTGGCGCGCGAACGTCGACTCGTCACGGATCGTTATGGTTCAGCCGCTCAAGTACAACGACGCACCGTTGATCGGTCAGCATTTCCGTGACGGGCAGACGGTGATCATGGATGTCACGGGCATGCCGTTGTCCGAGGCGACGAGGATGGTGGACTTCGCCGCCGGGCTGGCTTTCGGGTGCGAGGGGCGGATCGAGCGCATCGCTGAGCGCGTCTTCCTGCTCGCGCCGGCTCACGTGGAGATCGAGATCTCCTAGCCGAGCGGCCCGATTGACACCACCGAGATCACCTGACCGTCAGTGAGCAGCGCGCGGGCCGCGACGGATCAGCCGGGTCAGCTCGGCTGCGTCGTCAGCGGCCTGCTTCGCGCGGGTCTCCGATTCGCGGGCATAGGCGTGTAGTGCCCAGACCGCCCCTTCAGCCAGCTCCTTCAGCTCGTTGACCTGGCCGGCCACGTAGCGGGCGTCGGCCTCGGCGAGTTTGCGACGTTGCCAGAGCCCCCAGCCGGCCAAGCCGATCATGGCCACCGCGGCGGCGGCGAGCAGGCGGCTGGCGAACACCGCGCCGACCAGGCAGGCGACACCCACGACGATCAGCACCATGGCGGCCCAAGGACGGCCGCGCGGCACCATGCCCTCGGTGACGATCGACTCCTCGGCCGCGGCCAGCGAAGCCTGGTCGGCTCCCTCCGGACGCAGTTCGATGTGGTGGCCGAGCAGTGGCACCGTCAGCGTGGCCGGCGGCTCCAGGCGGCTGTCGGCCTCAAGCCCCTCGGCCACACCGCGCAGGATCGGCGCCGCGACGTGCAGGGCGATCGCCGCCAGGTGCGGGTCGGCGCCGGGGCGCAGGTCGTCGAGCAGGTAGGAGCTGAGCGAGGCCATCGGCCCGGCCGGCCCGCTCTGCCCGATCAGTGAGCGCAGCACGGCGAGCGGCTCGTCCTCGGCCCAGGTCGCGGCCGGGTTGCCCGCGCTGTTGTCGAGCGGCGCGGCGGAGTCGTGCTCGGCCTGCCGCGCCGAGGTGATCTCCGCGCACCGGCCGCGCAACCTGGCCAGGCGGGCGGCGGCCACGGCGGGCCTGGCCAGCTCGGGGATCTCGGCCATCTCGGGGAAGTCGGCCAGCGACGGCGGCACGACGACCGACGGCTCGCCGGGCGCGATGGCCTGCACCCACTGCTCGGGGTCGGCGTGCTCCTGGACGGCCAGCACATCGAGTTTGCGCAGCACGAAGATCTTGCCGGCGGGGCCGTACGCCCCCCGGGCCGCGGCCAGCCAGAGCGAGCGCTGGCCGTGGGAGACCGGGTGGTCGAGTGACAGCTCGCCGAAGGCGGTGCCGAGCCAGGAGGCGTGGATGCGGCTGCCCTGCCCGGAGACCGCCAGCGCCAGGCAGAGGAAGAGGGCGGTCTGCTGCTGGTCGCGGCCGGCGGCCTTGCTCAGCGGTTCGAGCGGGTCGTCACCGGCCAGGACGGCCACCAGCGCCTCGACGGCAGGAGGCAGCCAGTAGCCGGATACGTCGCGAAAGCTCGGTGCGGCCGGAGGCGCGGTGCCCTTGGCGGCGAGGTGCGCCAGCAGCGCCTCGGCGTAACGATGCAACTCGGTCGCTGCTGGGGGGCTCGCAGTCACGTCCGTGCTCAAGGCAGAGAACTCCCCAATTCGGCCTCAGTTCATGACCGCGTAAAGCCTAGCTGGATGGGCGCGCCAACCCGGTGGAGGCGCGCCCATGTCGGAACGGGAGACTTTGAGTCAACTGCCTGTTACATGCGCTCGGGGACCGGGACGCCCAGAAGGTCGAGCCCGGTCTCCAGCACCTGCAAGGACAGCGCGCACAGAGCCAGCCGGGAGGCGCGGACGGCGGGGTCCGGCTCCTTGAGGACAGGGCACTGCTCGAAGAAGTCGGTGAAGGCGGAGGCGGTGGCGTAGAGGAACGCGCACAGCCGGTGCGGCTCGCTCAAGGTCGTCGCCTGCTCCACCACCGCGCCGAAGCCCAGCAGTTGCAGGGCCAGGGCCCGCTCGGCGGGTGCGCCGAGGGCGATGGGACCGGTCGCCGTGGCGCGGTCGATCTCGCCTCTGCGGAAGATCGAGCGGATCCGGGCCTGCGCGTATTGCAGGTAGGGGCCGGTGTTGCCGGTGGTGGCCACCATACGATCGAGGTCGAAGACGTATTCACTTTCGTGACTGACCGACAAATCGGCATATTTCACTGCGGCCATGCCGACGGCGTGCGCGATCTCGGCCCGCGTCCCGTCGTCGTACTCCCTGTCGGCGATCAGCGCGGCTGCCCGGTCGACGGCCTCCTGGAGCAGGTCCATCAGCTTGACGGACTCGCCCGACCTGGTCCTGAACCGGCGCCCGTCCTTGCCCAGCATCATGCCGATCCGCACGTGCTCGGCCGAGACCGTGTCGGGCAGCCAGCCCGACAACTTGGCGGCGGCGAACACCATCTGGAAGTGCAGCGCCTGCTCGTTGCCCACGACGTAGAGGATGCGGTCGGCCTTGAGGTCGTGGACGCGGTAGCGGATGGCCGCCAGGTCGGTGGTGGCATAACCGTAGCCGCCGTCGCTCTTCCTGATGATGAGCGGCAGCGGCTTGTCGTCGGATCCGGTGAAGCCGGGCGGGAACACGCAGAGCGCGCCCTCGCTGATCACGGCCGTCCCGGACGACTCCAGGTCGTCGCAGGTCTTCTGGAGCATCGCGTTGTACATGCTCTCGCCGGCGATGTCGGCGTCGGTCAGCGTGACGCCGAGCAGGTCGTAGACCTTGTTGAAGAACCGCACGGTCGCGCCCATGAACACGTGCCACAGGCGCAGCGTCTCGGGGTCGCCCGACTGCAGCGTGGTCACCCGCACCCGCGACCGCTGCCTGAACGCCTCGTCGGCCTCGAACTTGGCCCGCGCCGCCTGGTAGAACTCCGTGCCCTGGCCCGCCTCCAGCTCCGCGACCGCGGCCTGCTCGCCCATGTCGAGCAGGTGCTCGATGAGCATGCCGAACGGGGTGCCCCAGTCGCCCAGGTGGTTCTGCCTGATGACGGTGTTGCCCAGGTGCTCGTGCATGCGGGCCAGCGAGTCGCCCACGATCGTCGTGCGCAGGTGGCCGACGTGCATCTCCTTGGCCGCGTTGGGCGCGGAGTAGTCGATCACCACGGTCTGCGACGGCGTGATCGTGCCGACGCCGAGCCGCGCGTCGGACAACATCTGCCCGGCCTCGGTGGCGATCCATGAGTCGTCGAGGGTGATGTTGAGGAAGCCGGGGCCGCTGACCTCGACCGTGCCGGGGAAGTCGGACAGCTCCGCTCTGATCGCTTCGGCGACCTCCCGCGGGGACCGTCGCAGGCGCTTGGCCAGGCTCATCGCGACGTTCGCCTGGAAGTCGGCGAACTGGGAAGGCCGGATCAGCGGGTCTGCGTCGGCGTGCTCGGAGCCGAACGCGCGGGCCAGCGCCTGCTGGACGCGCTCGGTGAGCACTATCTGCGGGTCGGTCATGGTCTAAGGGTACCGGCGAGCTTGACCGCGACGCTTATCATTACGGCCGCCAAGATCGAGATGCCGACGGCGGTCAGGTCGTTGCTGAGATCGCCGGGTTCGAGGGCGAAGAAGTCTCGTACGAAGGGCAGCGACAGGCCGATCGCGAACAGCACCGCCATGGCGCCGACCAGCCCGGCCCGCCACCAGGTGAGCGGCTTGGCGATCAGCACGAGCACCCACCAGGTGGTGAGGAAGAGCGTGATCACGGCGGCGGTCTGGTCCTCCAGCAGCGTGGAGGCGCCCTTGTGCGCGGCCCAGAACGACAGCAGCACCGCCACCGCGCACAACACCCCGGCCGGCACGGCGAAGCGCAGCACCCGGGGCACGAACCCGGGCTTCGAGCGCTCAAGGGTCGGGGCCAGCGCGAGGAAGAACGCCGGGATGCCGATGACCAGCGCGTTCACCAGGGTCGAGTGCCGCGGCGCGAACGGGAACATGACCCCGGCCACCCCGACGAGCAGCGAGAGCACGATCGCGTAGAAGGTCTTGGTGAGGAACAGGTTGGAGACCCGTTCGATGTTGGCCAGCACCCGCCGGCCCTCGTTCACGACGTGCGGCAGCGTGGCGAACTTGTCGTCGAGCAGCACCACCTGAGCGACCGCCTTGGTGGCCGGGCTGCCCGCGCCCATCGCGATGCCCAGGTCGGCGTCCTTCAGCGCGAGCACGTCGTTGACGCCGTCGCCCGTCATGGCCACGGTGTGGCCGCGGGCCTGCAGCGCGGTGACGAACTCACGCTTCTGGCGCGGGGTGACCCGGCCGAAGACGGTGTGTGAGTCCAGCAGTTCGCCGAGTTTGTCCGGGTCGTCGTGCGGGAGCGTCCTGGCGTCGATCGAGCGATCGGCGCGGGGGATGCCGAGGCCGGTCGCGATCGCCGAGACGGCCACCGGGTTGTCACCAGAGATGATCTTCACGGTGACGCCCTGCTTGGCGAAGTAGTTCAGGGTCTCGTGGGCGTCTGGCCTGATGCGCTGCTTGAACGTGACGAGCGCGACGGGTTCGATGGCCGTCTCGCCGAGCTCCGTACCGGCCAGGCTGTCAGTACGGCACAGCGCCAGCACACGCGTGCCCGTCGCGGCCAGTTCGGCGGCCGTGTCGTAGGAGTCGCCGCCCTTGAGCAGCACGTCGGGCGCCCCCAGCACCCAGGCGCCGCGCTCGCCGAAGTCGGCCCCGCTCCACTTGCGCGCCGAGGAGAACGGCACGGTCGAGCCGGCCGCCCAGCCGCCGGGGGCGGCGGGGTAGCGGGCGCGGATGGCCTGGGCGGTGGCGTTGGGATGGCCGTCGAGGTGGGCCAGGGCGGCCAGGGCCGCGTCGACCGGCTCGTCCTCGCGCACGGGCAGCACCTGGTCGAGGTCCATCCCGCCCGCGGTCAGCGTGCCCGTCTTGTCCAGGCAGAGCACGTCCACCCTGGCCAGGCCCTCGATCGCGGGCAGCTCCTGGACCAGGCACCTGCGCCGGCCCAGGCGCACGACGCCGACCGCGAACGCGAAGGAGGTCGTCAGCACCAGGCCCTCGGGGATCATGGTGACGATGCCCGCGACCGCGCCGGTGATGGCGGTGCCCAGGTCGGCCGAGTTGTGCAGCTGGCTGTAGATCAGCAGGGCGCCGATCGGGATGACCAGCCAGGTGATGTACTTGATGAAGTTCGACACGCCCGAGCGCAGCTCGGAGTGGGCGAGATGGAACTTGCTGGCCTCCTCGGCCAGCTTGACCGCGTAGGCATCGGTGCCGACCCTCGTGGACACGAACGCCCCCGAGCCCGCCACCGTGAAGCTGCCCGACAACACCCGGTCGCCCGGCTGCTTGTGCACGGGGTCGGCCTCGCCGGTCAGCAGGGACTCGTCGACCTCCAGCCCGTCGGAGTGCACGACCTCGCCGTCGACCAGCAGGCGCTCGCCGGGGCCGAGCAGGATGAGGTCGCCGAGCACCACGTCTCGGGGGCCGACCTCGCGTTCCTCGCCGTCGCGGCGCACGCGTACGGGAGCCTCGTTGATCACCGCGAGCTTGTCGAGCGTGCGCTTGGCGCGCAGCTCCTGGATGATGCCGATCAGCGCGTTGGCCACGATGACCAGCCCGAACAGGCCGTCCTGCCACTCGCCGAAGATCAGGATCAGCACCCAGAGCACGCCGATGACCAGGTTGAACAGGGTGAACACGTTCGACCTGAGAATCGCGCTCAGCGACCTGCTCGACCGGCGCGGGACGTGGTTCGCCTTGGCCCCCGCCACCTGCGCCGAAGTGAGCCCATGCGTCACCGAGGTGAGCCCGTCCACATAACCCCCCGTTTCTGTGGATCGGTCACACCCTAGAGGGTCACCACAGTCTGTGGGAGCGACTTTGGTTGGCCATTCGGTCGCCGATCGCGGGCACGACGCCGGCCGCCGACAGGTCGGCCGCGAGCTGACAGGCGGCGCTGATCCCCTGGGCCCTGGAGGCGCCGTGGGCGATGACGACGGTTCCGTTCAGGCCGAGCAGGACGGCGCCGCCGTAGGCCTCGGCGTCGAGGCGGCGGCGCAGCTCCCGCAGGCGCGCTCGTTGCAGGACCGCGCCGAGCCTGGCCAGCCTGCTGTCGTTCATCACCTCTCTGAGCTCGGAGAACGCGTAGCGGACCGTTCCCTCCATGGTCTTCAGCGCCACGTTCCCGGTGAAGCCGTCGGTGGTGATCACATCCACCTTGCCGGTCAGCAGGTCGTGGCCCTCGATGTTGCCGGCGAAGTTGAGGCCGGGGGAGCCCTGCAGCAGCTCGTGGGCGCGCCTGACGAGCTTGTCGCCCTTCTCGGCCTCGCTGCCGATCGTCAGCAGGCCGACCTTGGGGTCCTGGATGCCGTGGGCGAGCTCGGCGTAGGTGGCTCCGAGATGCGCGAACTGCACCAGCATCTCCGGCTTGACCTCGGCGTTCGCGCCGGCGTCCAGGAGCACGGCCGGGGCGGGCAGGGTGGGGAGCGCGACGGCTATGGCCGGTCTGAGCACGTTCTGCTGGCCCTTGAGCCTGAGTCTGCCGGTGGTCACGATGCCCGCCGTCGAGCCGGCGGACACGACCGCGTCGGCGTCGCCGCGGCGGACGAGGTGGCAGGCGATGGCGATGCTGGAGCGGGGGCGGCGCAGGCTGGCCAGCGCGCCCTCGTCCATCTCCAGGGCCTCCTCGGCCCGGACGATCGGGACCTCCTTGGTGGCGTCGTGGTCGGCCAGCGCCTCATAGAGCACGCGTGGCGAGCCGACGAGCACGACGGCCAGGCCGCGTTCGCGCACGGCGTGCACCGCTCCTGCCACGATTTCGTGCGGTGCGTGGTCCCCGCCCATGGCGTCGAGCGCGATGGGCCTGCTGTCGGACAATGATCACCTCGTACGGCATCGAGCCCGCCGTCACGGCTTGGCCGGTACGCGGGCTCGGTATGTCCGCATCGCAGGCGAGGCAGGTGCCAGGTTAACCGGCGGGTAGGCCCTCTTGGTTCCCGTGAGCGCCCGCTTCAGTCTTGGCCGGGGTGCTCAGTGCAGGTTCCAGTCGTCCTTTCCGCGGGTGACGATCACCTTGGAGAACTTCGACGCCCCCGTCACCCTGATCAGCGGCCCATCCGCCGCGGAACCTCCTGTTATATTGCGTTTGCCGAAGATTGACCGGCCCTCGTCGATCACGTGGGCGTCGTCGGGGACGCGAATGATCACCTTGCTGAACCACGCGCTCGTCTCCAGCGTGATCTCGCGTCCCGGCAGTACGGCGTCGGACAGGTCGATGATGAGCGCTCCGAACCGGGCCGTCAGCTTGACGTTGCGGGAGGCCACCCAGCGGCCCTTGCGCACCATTTTGCTGAACGTGGAGTCGATGACCTGCCGCTCGATGGCGGCGGGCACGTTGGAGGCGGACACCTCGGGCAGATCCCGGGTGATGGGGACGAGTTCGCCGACGGTCATGGCCGTGTAGGCCACGTCGAGGCGGTCGGCGTGCTCGACGCTGGTCAGTCGTCCTGTGGCGAGCGCTTCGCCCAGCACAGCGGCCACGCGGTCGCGGTCGGCGTCTGAGGCGCGCAGGTCGGGGTCATGGGTCACGATTAATCAGTGTATGCCTGGACGCGATATGTCGCGAGTGTCCGTGAACCTCAAGGAAAACTTGGAGACCAGCGGAACCGGTGACGGCAGTGTGCGCGTCCGGGTATTAAGAACCGTAGACGCGCGACAGGGTCGTGAGGTTTACACCCGATCGAACAAAAAAGATGGGAAAGGCCTAGTGATCTTGAACCAGGCAGGCACCCGACGCTTTCGGGCGTACACGTCCAAGCACCTTGACCAGCTCCTGCAGCGTGCGGGGCTGGGGGATGACGAGCGGCTCAAGGTCCGCGCCGTCGCCACGGTGCTGCCCTTTCGGACGAACGCCTACGTCGTGGATGAACTCATAGATTGGTCGGCCGCGCCCGACGACCCCATATACCGGCTTGTCTTCCCACAGGAGGACATGCTGCCCGCCGCTGACGTCGCCCGGCTGGCTGACCTGCTCAAGGCCGAGGCGCCGAACGCCGAGATCCAGGCGGAGGCGAACCGAGTACGTGCACAGCTCAACCCACATCCCGCAGGCCAGAAAGAGCTCAACGTCCCGAAGGTGGACGACGAGCCGGTACCTGGCATGCAGCACAAATATCCAGAGACCGTGCTGATCTTCCCCAAGCAGGGGCAGACCTGTCACGCCTACTGCACCTACTGCTTCCGGTGGGCGCAGTTCGTCGGCGACGCGGACCTGAAGTTCGCCTCCGACGACATCGACCAGATGGTCAACTACATTCGCCGGCATCCCGAGGTCACCAGCGTACTGATCACCGGCGGCGACGCCATGATCATGGGTGAGCCCGTGATCAGGCGGTATATCGAGCCGCTGATCGGGCTGGAGCAGCTCGAGTCCATCAGGATCGGCACCAAGGCGCTGGCCTACTGGCCGCAGCGCTTCACCACCGACCCCGACGCCGACGCCACGCTCGGCATGTTCGAGGAGGTCGTGGCCGCGGGGAAGAACCTCGCGTTCATGGCCCACTTCACGCATCCACGCGAACTGGAGTCGCCGCTGGTCGAGTCGGCCGTCAAGCGCATCCTCGGCAGCGGGGCCACGATCCGCACCCAGGCGCCGCTGATCAAGTCCATCAACGACGATCCCGCCGTGTGGTCGGGCATGTGGCGGCGGCAGCTCAGGATGGGGATGATTCCCTATTACATGTTCGTGGAGCGTGACACCGGACCACAGGACTACTTCGCGGTGCCGCTGGCGCGGGCGTACGAGATCTTCAGAGACGCCTATTCGACCGTCTCGGGGCTGGCGCGCACAGTCCGCGGGCCATCGATGTCGGCCACACCGGGCAAGGTGTGCGTCGACGGCGTCACGGAAATAGCCGGGGAGCGCGTCTTCATGCTCCACCTCATCCAGGCCCGCGACCCCTCGCTGGTGGGGCGCCCGTTCTTCGCCCGCTACGACCCGACCGCGGTCTGGCTGACGGATCTGCGGCCGGCCTTCGCCGAACGTTTTCCGTTCGAGGCAGAGGAAGCGCTCCTGCCCATCTGACCCGGCCGCGCGCGTCCACCGCGACCGGTAAATCCGCGCCCCCGGCCCGTGACATTGTTTTCGCGACCCTTTGTTCACGGGCCGCCGGGGCCCTCCTCCCTGCGCGCGAGCGCGCCCACGCGTAAGCGCGCAATATCGGAAACAAGGCCCGCCTATTTCCGTTTTGTCATCCCGCTCAACGCTCCCCCTCTACTCGGTAACCGGGCTGCAAACCCCTGCTACATGGGCATTCATGCGCCTGCGGCCGATGGTAGAACTTCTTTCGTAGCTCAGCCGTAGCGGCACGCTTCGTGTGGTGCCCATAGCGCGCCCGCCACGGCATACGGGGGTTATCGATTCGCATTTCCACCGCATTCGAGAGCGATCGATCACGAGCCGGGAAGGCAATCATGAATCGCGTAGTCAAGACGGCGATAGCCGTCACAACATTCGGTCTGGCGGCGGCGGCAATGGCCGTGCCCGCACAGGCGGAAGTTCAGCACAACACCGCCAGGTACGCTCCCATCGACGGCACGGCGGCCCGAGGCACCACAGCTGGCAGCCCGCTCGGCGGTCTCCTGGGCAGCCTGATCGGGGGCGGCCTGCTCAAGGGCCTGCTCGCCCCCAAGGCCAAGGCCGGCGCCCCCATGACCGAGGCCGAGCGTGACGCCGCCAGCGAGAACCAGGCGGAGCCCGGCATCTCGGCCAACGGGGCCGAGGACGTCACCCGCCTGGGCGGCCCGCTGCCCGAGCTGTCGCCCCTCGTCGCGGGCATCCCGCTCGCCGCCGGGGGCGGTCTGACCGGCTCCCTGCCCGTCCTGGGCGCGGCGCGCATGGCGCAGCCCGCGACGCCGTCGGTCAAGGCAGGCAAGACCGAGACCACGACCCACGGCACGACCGTGAACGGGGCCGTCGGTCAGGTGAACGGCATGCTGGACTCGTCCGTCGGGGGCGCGGTCGGCAAGCTGTCCGGCACCGGCCTGCTGCCGGCCACCAGCGCCAGCGCGAAGGGCTTTGGGGCACTGTCGGCCGAGTCGGTCCTGGGCGGGCTCTCCGACGCCGCCAGGCGCGCACTGCCGGCCGCCTCGAGCGGCGAGCTGTCCCCGATGATCGGGCAGGTCGCACCCGCCGAGATGGCCCCGGTCATCGAGGCGCTGCCCGGGACCTCCCAGGCGGCCTCCATGGACGAGCTCACCCCGCTCGTCGAGGACAGCGCGGCCCTCGTCACCTCCGGCGGCACCAAGGCCGCCCGCTCCTACAGCGACGTCGTCGCCGCCCTCGGCTGGAGCTCCGACGCGCTGACGAGCTCGGTGCGTGACCGCTGGGTGCGCCACTAACCCGCGCTGGTTCGCGACCGGACCGCGGCGTTCGGGTTCGTGGCTGGACCTCGATGGTGACGTTGTGCCCGCGGCAGGACCGCGGCGCTGGGTTCGCGACCGAACCGCGGCATTGCGCTCGCGGCCGGACCGTGGCGCTGGGTTCACGGTTGGTCCGTGACGGCGGTGCTGGTTCGCGGTTGGTCCGTGACGGCGGTGCTGGTTCGCGGTTGGTCCGTGACGGCGGCGTTGAGTTCACGGCTGGACCGTGACGGCGGCGTCAGGTTCGCGGCTGGACCGTGACAGAGGTGTTGATGAGCGTGGCCGGTCGAGTGGCCGGGCAGGAAGGTACGCGGGCGTCCAAGGTGCCGACGCCCGAGCACCAGCCCGCCGGCCAGGATCCGGCCCCGTTCTCAGCCCTCGGTGATCCCGATGGTGTCTTCCATCGGCGGCCCTATCGAGACGCTCGCTTTGGCGTTAGGTCTCTGCCGGGGTGCCGTCGGTTGATGCGGTAGGTCCCCGCGGCGGTGTCGTCGCGCTTGATGCGGACAGGTCTCTGGCGGGCGTCGTGATGACGCGGCGGGTCTCCGTCGGAGCGTTCGCTTCGACGCGGCGGAGTCTCGTTCGAGACGCCGCTGACGCGATGGACTTCCTCGCGCGGGTTCCGCCGCTACGACACGGTAGGTCGTTGTCAGGACGTCGCTTTGACGCGGCCGGTCCTTATCGGAGCGCCGCTTTGACGCGGTTGGTCTCCATGGGACGCCGTCGCACTGACGCGGCAGGCCAACGGGGCGCCCTCAGGTGCCGGGCGCCCGAGGCACTGGCGCGCATGTATTGCGAGATTCCCGTGTAAGCGGGCGGTCTCATGACGGGCTTGGGCGGACGCGCCCATCGCCCAGGGCGCTCGCGCCGCCACTGCAGGGCAGCGGCGCGACCGCCCCCGCCGCCGGCCCCAAGGGGTCGGCGGCATCTTCTTTCCTCCCATCCTTTGCGCCACGTTTCGGCTGACGGTCCCGGTCTCTGTCTTGCGCAGACGCCCGTCCTTTGCGCGGCCCTTCGGGGGACGTCCCGGCCTCCGCCCCACGCAGACGCTTATCCTTTGCGCGGCCCTTCGGCTGACGTTCCGGCCTCCGCCCCACACAAACGCCCATCCTTTACGCGCTGCCGTGGCCGGCCACCCGCCGCACTCCGGCCGGCGGCCCTCCAGGAAACGGTCTCTGACCCTTCACCGGCAGACCGCCGTTACGCGAGCCCAAGTTGCCCACCTAAGGCGGAATCGCCGCCCACACCAGTCCGGCCTTCAGCTCACGACGGCTTTGGTTGGATGGATCTGAGATCTTGTTGAGATCGCCGGCGTACGGTCTCATGGACCGCATACGAGGGGCATCGCCGAAATGAGCGGGGCAGGCATGGAGGGGCGCATCGAGCAGGCCAAGCTGTCCTATGAGCACGCTGTCTTCGTCGGCGATGTCGGTGAGCTGGTAGCGGCGGAGCGGGAGCTGGACAAGGTCGAAGCCGATCTCGCCTTGGCCCGGGGGCGGATCTTGCACGCGCGGTTCCTCGATGACCGGCGCGAGGATCCGCGTGAGCTGGTGCTGTTCGAGCGTGCGACACACCTGTACCGGACGCTGCGCGATGTGGCGGGCGAGGCGGAATCGGTGTTCTGGGAGGGCTGTTTCCACCAGGTCGTACGGAGCGACCCCGGCCGCGCCATTCCTCTCCTTGAGCAGTCGTACGACCTGGCGACGGTGGCGGGCGACCGATACACCCAGTCGGAAGCGCTGCGGCACCTGGGGATCGCCGACCATGCCGCAGGCCGGCTGGACGCCGCCCGGGAACATCTGGAGGCGTCGGTACGGTTACGCCGGGAGATCGGACTGCTGGCCGGTGTCGCCGCCAACCAGGTGGGGCTGATCTACATCGCCGCCGCGCAAGGCCGACAGGACGACGCCGTGGCGCTGGCCGCTGAGGCGTATGCCACCGCCGAGGCGTGCGGGGACCGCCGCATCATGCGGCAGGTCGCGGAGGCTCGTATCCAGGTCATGGCGCCGGACACCGATTACGGCGAGACCCACGAGCAGGGCGCACCTTGAGCCGCTGAAGCTTCGATGTCGCAAGCTCAAGGTGCACTGTCACCGGGCAGAGAACCGGCAAACGCTGTCACTTGTCACCGAGAGAACCACCCCGCCCCGCCGCAACCTCCGCCTCCCGCTGCAAGCTTTCAGGGCCCTCTCGCCGGTTAAGCCCTCCCCATGGCATTTCCCGGCACCTGGAGCGGCCTTGTGGGGGCTCTGGACGCCCTGGCTGGCTTGCCTAGGCGCCTTGCCTTTCCGGGGTTGGGCCTGAGCCTGAGGTCTGGGTCTGCGGCCTGGGCCCGGGATGGGGCGGGGCCCGTGCCTGGGGCCTGGGCCTAGGGCTCTGGGCCTTGGGCTGGGTATAGGGCCGGGGCTCGGGTCTGGGGCCGGAGGTCGGGGCTCGGGTCTGGGGTCTGGGGTCTGGGGTCTGGGGTCGGGGTGGGGCCTGGGTCAGGGCCTGGGTCGAAGTCGGGGTCTGCGGCCTGGTGGAGCCTGTGGGGCTGCTCGGTGGCTTTGTGGTGTCGTCGGGGTCCGGTGAGGGTTCGACTGGCGTCTCGGACCGTGGTTGTGGTCGTTTTGAGGGCGCCGGATGGCGTCAGGGGATGCGGACGCCTGTGCGGCGGGCTATCTGGGCCTGCAGTCTTGCCATCTGCCAGTGCAACTCCAGGAGTTGCTCGGCGAGCTTCATTCTTGGGATCTCGGACACGTCCTCGGTGGCCAGGTGGTCAATCGCGGCCGAAAGCTCTCCCATCGCGCGCCCCCACTCCATCACCGTTCCTCGGATCGAATTGACGTTCGAATCTTAGCGGAACGGCAGGCTCGCTGTCAGTCATTTGCCCCTCCGGTCGCGGCTGTTTCGCACACAAGATCGAACACTGAAGCACCGAGCGGGGCAACGTGGGCTCGCGTGACGGCGGTCTGCCGGTGAAGGGATGCTCCTATGGATGTCAAGCCGTGTTTTCTTGATCGTTTTTGGTGATGATTG
>NZ_JBHSPA010000091.1:0-48495 GCF_042656245.1 Nonomuraea insulae | reverse complement strand
GCCGCTCGCCGCCGAGGTGATCGCGGCGGGCGGACGGGCGCTCGCCCGGCTCGTCGCCCTGCTGGCGGCCCGCGGCGCGGCGGCCGGCGCGGTCGTCGTCGCGGGCGGCGTCATCACCGCCCGGCCGGCCCTCATGGCCGCCTTCGAGGAGGAGTTGTCGGCGCTCCTCCCCGGCACCGGAGCGCGCCTGCTGGACCAGCCGCCCGTCAGCGGCGCGATCGAGCTGGCCAGGCGAGCGATGCGGTACTGAACGCGATGCGGACGGCCCGCCGCCGCTCAGGCGCGCGCCGATGGCGGGCTGCCGGATCTTGGAGCTGTGGAGGATGAATGCGGTACGCACAGGTGGTCGGGGCACGGACCTCGGAGATCGTCGGGGTGGACACGCCGCCGCCGGGAGGCGGCGAGGTCGCGCTGCGGATCCTCGCGTCCGGCGTGTGCTCCTCGGAGCTCCCGGCCTGGACCGGGCACGACGGCGGGGCTCCGGTGCGGCTCGGGCACGAGGTGAGCGGTGAGGTGATCGGGATCGGCGCGGGCGTCCACGGCTGGGCGCCCGGCGACCGGGTGACCGGGTTCGCGTCGGGCGCGTTCGCCGACGTGGTGAACGTCCCGGCCCGGGCTCTGCTGCCGGTGCCCGCGAACGTCCCGTCGTGGGCGGCGCTCGGCGAGCCCGTCGCGTGCGTGGTGGAGGCGCTGTCGCGGTGCGGACTGCGTCCCGGGCTGCGGGTCGCCGTGGTGGGGCTCGGGTTCATGGGGCTGATCGCGGTGCAGGCCGCCGCCGCGCACGCGCCGGCCGTGCTGGCCGGGGTGGACCCGGTGGCGCACTCGCGGGAGCTCGCGTCGGCGCTGGGCGCGCACGAGACCTTCGCGCCGGAGCAGGCCGAGGGCCGGTTCGACGTGGTGGCCGAGTTCTCGGGCACGGCGAGCGGCCTCAAGCTGGCCGGCGACCTGACCGGGCCCCACGGCGTGCTCTGCGTGGGCGGCTACCACCACGAGGGTCCCCGGGAACTGGACGTCAACCTGTGGTATCGCGGGGTGACGATCGTGAACGGGTTCACGCCGCAGCGGTGGCGGCACCTGGCCGCCCTCGAGGAGGGGCTGCGGCTGATGGAGCAGCGCATGCTCACCCTCGAACCGCTGATCACCCACCGGGTGCCGCTGGACGGCGTCGACAGTGGCTTCGGCCTCCTGCTGGAGCGGCCGGCCGGTTTCGTGAAGTGCGTCGTCTCCGCGGCGGCCGGATCGTAGAGGTCTCGACTGGAGAACGCGCGACGATCTGCGATTTGCGCCTTTTCGCCTGCTCTATCTCATCACGGTCCGGGTGTTCGGCTGGCTGATGCTGCTGGGCCGCAGCCGGGCGGTACAGGGTCATTGCCCGGGATGAGCAGCGCCGCCCTTTTCCCACATGGCCAGTCGCGGCCAGTAGATGTCGGGTTCCAGGTGGAAGCCGGTCCCGTCGATGCGTACCAGGGTCGGTTCGCTGGGTGAGTGCGGTGGCCAGTGGGGCATGTGCGGCGTCTCGGGTGAGCCGCCGGACACGAACGCCGCCCAGGTCGTGTGGACGGAGTCGGCGAGCTCCGGGTCCGTGGGAACGAATCGCTCGGGCACGTCGGGCGCCGGGCCGTCCGGGTTCCGCCAGATGTAGCCGACTTCCGCCCCGTGGCGTGCGCCCGCCCCGTTCGGCTCGTGTTCGCCGTAGAGGTACTTGAACACGCGGGCATGACCGGACTGGGCCGCGGCGAAACGCGAGGTCGGAAGCTGGAAGACGAGATCACCGGTGATCTCGGTCAACAGGCCCTTGCCGGTGTGCTCGGGCAGAAGCTCTCGGTACGCGCTGACGATGTCCTGACCGGTGAGGCCAAGGGGAACGAGCCGGGGATGGACAAGACGGGCGGCCTCGGCGTCGGTCATCTCGTCGTGGATGGAGGTATGGGTGACGGCCTCGCCTGTCGTCGTACCGATCATCAAATCGACGTCCAAGGCGAACCCACGGGCGATCGCCCGCTCCGGGGTCTCCGGGAGCGTCACGCCGTCGACGACCGGCTGGAAGGGCAGACCCAGAACGGCGACGTCGCCATAGACCTCAGGGCGAAAGCGGGTGTAGGCGTCGTCGCAGAGGCTCTTCTGGACGCGGAGCAGGTCCTCGGTCGGCACGTCGGGAATCTGGCGCGCTTTCACGCCGAGCTCGCGGCAGAAGAGCGAGGTGATGTTCTCGGCCGTTTCGACGGTGATGACCGCCGGGCTCGCCCCGCTCTGCACCAGGGCCCGCTGGAAGAGGCCCTTCGCCCCGGGCATGGCCATCAGGGTCGCGACCGCGAAACCGCCGGCCGACCTGCCGGCGAGTGTCACGTTGGAGGGGTCTCCGCCGAACTGGGCGATGTTCTCGTGAACCCAGCGGAGGGCGGCGATCTGGTCCAGGAGCCCTCGGTTCGCGGGGACGTCCTCTCCCAGGTAGAGGAACCCGAGAGCACCGAGCCGGTAGTTGACGGTGACCTCCACGACGCCGCTGCGTGCGAACGCCCCCGACTGGAGGACCGGCTCCGCCCCGGACCCCACCGCATATCCCCCGCCGTGGACCCAGACCAGCACCGGGGCCCTGCCGTCCGGGTCGGGAGTGCGGACGTTGAGGGTCAGGAAGTTCTCCCCCTGCTCCAGGTGGGAGGTGGCCGCGGTGCCCACCGGCCCGTACGTGGCGACCTGGGGGCACACGGGGCCGAGCCGGTCGGCCGTTCGCTCTCCTGACCAGGGACGAACGGGTTCGGGAGCCGCGAAGCGCTGTGCTCCCGTCGGAGCCTCGGCGAAGGGGACGCCGAGGAAGCTCGCCATCCCATGCTGGACGCGGCCTCGCAGAAGCCCGGAGTCCGTACGCACCGTCGGCTGCGTGTCAGTCATCGATTCCTCTCTGTCATCGCGGTGGAAAGTGCTGCCGTGCCGGCATCAGCGGATCCGAGGGTCATCATGAGCCGGTTGGCCCAGGCGAACATCGCGGCGACGGCGATCATGTCGCGGACCGCGTCGTCGTCGAGGCCGGCGGCGTGCAGGCGGTGGATGTCGTCGACGGTGAGCGCCGGCGGGGTCACCGCGGCGTGGGCCGCGACGTCGACGATGGCCCGTTGCCGCTGGTCGGTCACGCCGGCGGCGCCGCGTTCCGCGAGGGCGACCGCGGTGACCTGGTCCTTCGAGAGCTGGACCTGACGGCGCCCGTGCACGGACGCGCAGTATTCGCAGCCCGTGACGAGGGAGGTGGCAAGGGCTGCCAGCTCACGGTCGGCCCGGCCCAGCGAACCGGTACCCGTCATGATCGCGTTGTACAGCGCGGTGCGTTCCGCCAGGACCGCCGGATCGTGCAGCAGGGTGAGATAGAACGGCGACCACTTGGCGGGGGTCTTGTCATCGGCGCCGGCCTCCTTGGCGGGCGGGGCGGCCGCCTCGACCCAGGGGTGCCAGGTGAGGACCGGGAACCGCTCGCTCGCCTGCGGCAGCGCACGAGGTTCCGGCGGCGGGGCGGGCTGGGCGAGTGGCGGGACCGGTGGACGGGGCGTACGCCGGGATGTCTCGATCAGGCTCATGCCGAGGAGCAGCCGCACCCGGTAGCTGGTGTACGCGACGACCTGTGCCGCCGCGACGATCTGCGCGGCGGTGAAGCCGTGGGCCCGAAGGAGCGCGATCTCGGCGGTGCCGGCGTCGGCCGGGTCCATGGCCATGAGCTCGGCGTGTGCGAGCAGCCCGGCGGTGGCGGGGCCGAGTTCGTCCCAGCGCTCCGGATCGCCGACGATCTGCGCGGCGCCGGCGCCCGCCAGGGAGTCGAGGCGGTCGGCCAGCTCGCCGGCCAGGCCGTGATGCCGGTTGACCTGAGCGACCCGCAGCGCGATCCGGGCTCGGTCGGCCCAGGTGAGCGCCGATTCGTCCGCGGGCCGCAGCACCGTGGCATCGACCGAGTCGGTGAACGCACGGACGTCCTCCCGCAGCACCGCCAAGTCCGGCGGCGCACCCGCGACCGCCGCCACGTCCGGCCGCGCACCTGCGACCGCCGCCACGTCCGGCCGCGTACCCGCGACCGCCGCCAACTCCGACGGCGCACCTTGGACGGCGGCCGAGTCCGGCGGCGGCCCCGCGGCCTCGGCCGAGCCCGGCGAACCGGCGGACGACACGCTGCTTTCGAGGAAGCCGAGCAGGCGGCGGCGCTCGGATTCAAGATCCAGCCCCTGCCGCGCGACCCAGTCATCGCTGTAGTACGAGTCGCCGTACCGTTCACCGCCGTCACAGATCAGCGTGACGATGCTGCCGCTCTGTCCTGCGGCGCGCATCCGCGAGATCAGTTCGAAGGCGCCGGCCAGATTCGTTCCCGTGGAGGCTCCCGCCCGGATTCCCGTGACCTCGGCCAGCACGCGCATGGCGGCGATCGAAGCGGCGTCGCCGACCGGCAACACCTCGTCGATGACGCCGGGCACGAACGACGGCTCGACGCGGGGCCGGCCGATGCCTTCGATGCGTGAGCCGGCGCCCACGAGGTCGCGCCGCCCGGTCGCCCATGCCTCGTGGAACACCGACCCTTCCGGGTCGACCACGGCGACCCGCGTCGACACCCGCTTGTAGCGGCAGTACCGGCCGATCGTCGCGCTGGTGCCGCCCGTTCCCGCGCCGACGACGATCCAGGTGGGCTCCGGGTGCTGTTCGAGGGCCATCTGCTCGAAGATGGAGCAGGCGATGTTGTTGTTGCCCCGCCAGTCGGTCACGACCGAGGCGTTGGTGAACTGGTCGAGGTAGAACCAGTCGTCCTGGCTGCCGAGCCGCTCGGCCTCGGCGTACACGGCGCCCGCGTCGGCCACCAGGTGGCACCGCCCGCCGTACCTCCGAATCAGCTCCAGTTTGGCGCCCGAGGTTCCCTCGGGCACGACCGCCACGAACTCCAGTCCGAGCAGGCGCGCGAAGTAGGCCTCCGAGACGGCGGTGGAACCGCTCGAGGCCTCCACGAGCGTCGTCCTGCCGTCGATGTCGCCGTTGGCCAGGCCGAACAGGAACAACGAGCGGGCCAGACGGTGCTTGAGCGAGCCGGTGGGGTGCACGGACTCGTCCTTCAGGTACAGCTGGATGTCCCACGAAGGCGGGAGGGGGAAGACCTGCAGATGGGTGTCGGCACTGCGGTTGGCCTCCGCCTCCACCCGGCGGATGGCGTCCTCGACCCACGCGCGCCGAGCGCGTGTGGTGTCCATGAGCATGAAACGTTCCTGTCCGTCGAGGGCCGAGATACCGGGCGCCGATGGTGATCGCCGAGATGTCCGCCGGGATGGCGGACCGCGGAGTGTGGGGGACGAACCTCCGCCGGGATACCGTCGCATCGTTTCGGTCAAGTCTTCAAGACCGAAACTATTCACCTGCCTATCACATTGGCTTATAGTCGCGGTGTGATCGAGCTCAAGCACTTCCGTCTGCTCCGCGCGATCGCCCGGCACGGGACCATGTCCGGAGCCGCCCGTGAGCTTGGTTACACTCAGCCGGCCGTGACCCAGCAGATCCAGAGCCTCGAACGGTCCATGCGCACCCCGCTGGTGACGCGGAACCGGACCGGCTTCCGGCTCACCGACGCCGGTGAGCTGCTGCTCCGGCACGGCGCGACGGTGCTGGCGACGGTCTCGCTGGCCCAGGCCGAGGTGGAGGCGATCGCGGGACTGCGTGCCGGGCGGGTGCGGATCGCCTGCTTCCCGAGCGCCGCGGCGATGTTGCTGCCACGGGCTCTGGGCGCGATGACCGTCGAGCATCCCGGGGTGTCCTTCACGCTCGCGGAGACGGAGCCGCCCGAGGCTCTGGAGATGCTCAGGCGCGGCGAATGCGACATCGCCATCGTGTATCTGTACGTGACCGCCGGCTCGGACTGCCCGTCCGCCCTGACCCTGGAGCCGGAGGAGATCCGCACCCAGCTGCTGGAGGAGTCCGTGCACGTGGCGATGCCGCGGGGGCACCCCGCCGCCGCCAAACGCTGGGTCGACCTGCGCGAACTGCGTGAAGAGCGGTGGATCGCCGGATGCCCCGGATGCCGCGGGAACCTGTTGGAGGCGTGCGCGGCGTCGGGGTTCACGCCGGACATCGCCTTCGAGACCGACGACTACGTGGCGTTGCAGGGGCTCGCGGCGGCCGGGCTCGGGGTGGCGCTCGTACCCGATCTCATGCGGGCCGCCGCGCGTCACGAACCCGGGCTGGCCCTGCGCCGCCTGCACCCCATGTCGGTGCGCGTGGTCAGCGCCGTGTCCACGGCCGCGCTGATGGGCGTGCCCGGCGTCGCGCAGACCGTCGCCGCCCTGCGCGAGTCGGCGGCCGCGGTCGATCTTGCCGACGTCCCTTCGTAGGGCTCTCAGGGGACGAGCATAAGTTCATCTTATGCCGACCCCAAGAAAGTCGGCCTTGCCCTTCCAGGTATCGTCTGACAACACTGGGTGACCTCCCTAGACCGAAATTCGGCCAGCCGTCTTCCCCCCGTGTTGTCAGATCGGACCTCCATGCGTCACAAACTCCGTCCCCCCACGTCCTCCGGCGACCTGCCGGAGAGCCGGGCGACGGCCGGGCACGGCACCGGCACGCTGCGTGTCGCCGTCGTCGGCGCGGGGCCGCGTGGACTGGCCGTCGCGGCACGGCTGGTGGACGTCCACCGCGAACGAGCGGCTTCCGCCCCCGCGCTCGAACTGCACCTCATCGATCCGATGCCCGGCGGGCGCGTCTGGCAGGCCGACCAGGATCCGGCGCTCCTGATGAACTCGCGAACCCGTCAGGCGACGCTCTTCGCCGACGACAGCGTTCCGGGCGTCACCGGGCCACCCCGCGGGCCGTCCTTTCTGGACTGGTGCGCGGAGGTCGCCCCGCATCTTGATCTGCCGTGGGCGGCGGCGGAGGAGGCGAAGGCGCTCACCCCCGACGGGTTCGGGTCCCGCGCGCTGTTCGGCCACTACACCCGCTGGGTGCTGGACCGCCTGACCGCCGGGTCCGTGCCGGCGCACGTCCACGCGGTCCGGGCCACGGCTCTGGCCGAGCGGGCGGACGGCGCCCAGGTCCTCGCCCTCGACGACGCCGTCACGCCGGAACTGGTCGTCGATGCCGTGGTGCTGGCCCTCGGCCACCTGCCGGTCGCCGCGACGGAGCGCGAACGGGAACTGACCGCGTTCGCCGCCGAGAACGATCTGCTGTACGTGCCGCCGGGACCGGCGACGGCGGCGCACCTTGCCGCCATCCGGCCGGGGGAAGAGGTCGCCGTCCTCGGATCCGGGCTCAACTTCTACGACGTCATGGCGCTGCTGACCGTCGGCCGTGGCGGACGCCATGAAGCCGGCCACTACGTGCCCTCCGGTCGCGAACCGGTCCTGCTCGTCGGGTCGGGGCGCGGCATGCCGTACCTCGCGCGGGCCGTGCGGCCCGGCCCGGTGACGTTGGAGGTCTGCACGCCGCAGGTACAGGCCGCCTGGCTGGCGGCACGGGACGGGCTGGACGTCAAACGCGACGTGTGGCCGGTCATCGAGGAGGAGCTGCGCCGCACCTGGGAACGCGAGGCGGCCGTCTCCGGTGAGAGCCGCCCCTTCGAGCTGGCCGCGATGATCGACCCCCTGGCCGGTGGGGAGGAGCCCGGTTCGCTGACCGGGAGGCTGCGCGGGTTGCTGGCCGCCGACCTGGCCTCGGCGACAGCCACCCCGCGCGGGTCCGCCACCGCGGTCGGCGAGACCCTCGCCAAGCTCAAGGACGTCGTCCGCGACCTCGTCGCCGAGGGCGTGATCGACGGCCGGTCCGTGCTGTCGGACCTGCACGGCTGGTTCCGCAGCGTGGGCGGATTCCTGGCCGCTGGACCTCCCGCGCGGCGCGTCGCAGAGCTGATCGCCCTCATCGACGCCGGGCTGGTCCGCTTCCTGGGGCCGGGCACGCGGGCCACGACCGACCCGCAGGGGAGCGCCTTCCTCGTCACGGCGCGCGAACCGTCCGCGCCGTATCGGGTCCGGGCGCTCCTCGACGCCCGCATGCCCGAGGAGGACGTGCGCAGGACCACCGACCCGCTCGTACGAGACCTGCTGGCCACGGGCCTGGCCCGGCCTGCCACCCTGCGGACCGCCGACGGCGGCCGGGTGACGACGGGCGGCCTGGACGTCACCCGTACGGGGGCTCGGACGCCTTCCGTGGACTGCTGCCGGCTCATCGCGGCGGACGGCACGGCGAGCCCTCGCCGCCTGGCCATCGGCCTCCCGGTTCAACCCCTCGAATGGAACATCGCCAACCTTCCTCAACCAGGACAGTCCGCCCGGACCCTGATTCAAGCGGAGATGATCGCGCGCCACCTGCTCGCGCTCACCCCGATCGTCCAGCCCGCCTCCGTCTCCGCCGAGACGAGGAACCACGAAAGGAGGTGTCCATGACCGCGCGTTACCAGCGAGCCCTGGTCATGACGCCGGCGAAGGCGGCGTCATGACCGTCGTAGTCCGCCATGCCACGATCATCACCGGCCGTGACCAAGAGGTCATCGAGGACGGGCGGGTGGTCGCCGACGGCGACCGCATCGTCGAGGTCGGCCCCGACACCGGCGCCGTTCCGAGCGGAGCCACCGTCCTGGACGCGACCGGCTGCACGGTCCTGCCCGGCCTGCACAACCTCCACGACCACGTCGCGCGCAAGACGCTGCGGTTCCCGGACGGGTCGGGGGTCGGCTACCGGGGACGGGGCGACGTGCTGATGCGGCAGCCGCTGCCCTTCCTGGCCTACCACACGGCCGCGAACCTGGCGGCTCAGCTTCGCTCCGGGGTCACCACCATCAGGGACTTCGGCCTGCCCGGGATCACCGGCATCCAGGCGATGCGAGCGGTCGCGGAGGGCATCATCCCCGGCCCCCGTCTGATCGCGGGCGGCGACCCGATCTGCATCACCGGCGGCCACGCCAGCAACTGGGGTGCCATGGAGGCCGACGGCCCCGTCGGCGTCATGACCGCGGTCCGCAAGCAGATCATCGCGGGCGCGGCCGTGCTCAAGTTCATGGGGTCCGGCGGACTCGGCACCTATCCCGAGGAGGACCCGGGCATCCCCGAACTCGGTCCCGACGAGCTCGCGGCGGGCATCGCGGAGGCGCACAAGTTCCACAAGCGCACCGCGACCCACGCGTACAGCACCGAAGCGATCATGAACGCGATCGTCGCGGGGACCGACACCATCGAGCACGGGGCCTTCACGGACGACGCCGTGGTCGCCGCGATGCTCGAACACGGCACGGCGTTCGTCCCCACCCTGTCCAGCGTCATCGCCATCGCCTTCCAGCATCGGCTCGTCGGCGACCAGTACCTTTACCAGCGGATCCTCGACGACATCGTCGGCCCCCACATGGCCGGCGTCGCCCTCGCGTGGCAGGCCGGCGTACCGGTCGCGACGGGCACCGACACCAACGGTGAGGTGGTGGAGGAGCTCGAACTCATCGCCGAGGCCACCGGCGCGTCGGTGCTGGAGGTGCTGCCCTCGGCGACCCGCGTAGCCGCGGAGGTCGCGGGCCTGGCCGGGGTGACGGGCATGCTCGAACCCGGACTCGCCGCCGAGGTGCTCGTCGCGGACGGCGACGTGATCAAGGAGGGCCTGGACGTGCTGCGCCGGCCGCGCTGGGTGCTGCGCTCGGGCGCGGTGCACCCCGGCGCCCCGCTGCCGCTCGGCATCAGGCTGAGCCAGCTGCGGAACCCGACCCAGCAGTAATCCCCCGCTCTCGCTTCCCCTCATAGGACCAGATGCCTTATGTCCCGTATCCGACTTGCCCAGCTCGCCGTCGCGGCCGCCTCCCTCGTGCTCGCCACCGCATGCTCCTCCACCGCGGCCCCGGCGGGCCAGTCGCCGGCCGCCGGTGGTGACGACGCGCACACCCTGAGCGTCACCGGCTTCTCCGGAGCCTTCGCCGACCAGTTCAAGGCGGAGGTCATCGACCCGTTCCAGAAGGCGCACCCCGACATCACGGTGAAGTACCGCCCGACGACCAACTCCGCCGAGATGCTGGCCGGCCTGCGTACCAACAAGGCGCGGGCCACGGACGACATCGTCATCATCGACTCCTCCGTGCAGCGCACCGCCAACGAAGAGGGCCTGTTCGCCAAGCTCACCGAGCAGGAGGTGCCGAACCTGGCGAACCTGGTCGACGACGCCGTCGTCCAGAAGGGTTACGGCCCGGCGCTGTCGATCGACACCCTCGCGATCGTCTACAACCCGTCGCTGGTGAAGACGCCTCCCACCAACTGGCAGGGCCTCGGCGACAAGCAGTACGCCGGGCAACTGGTCCTGCAGATCGCCGACACCCGCGGCATCGCGTTGATCGCGGGCCTGTCCAAGGAGATGGGCCGCGACTACCAGGACAGTATCGACGCCCAGCTCGGCAAGCTCGCCGCCATGGCGCCGAACGTCCAGACCTTCCAGCCCCAGCCGAACCTGTACGACGCGATCCGCTCGGGCAGCGCGGCGATCGGGGCCGGCTGGAACGCCCGCGCCCAGGCCCTGCACGACCAGTCGCCCGAGCAACTGGCCGTGGCCGTCCCCAAGGGCGGCGGCGTGGCGCAGATCAGCACCATCAACCGCGTCGCGAGCTCGAAGAAGACCGCCGCCGCGAACACCTTCATCGACTTCGCGATCGGCACCGAGGCGCAGAAGGGCCTGGCGGAGAGGGGCTTCTACGGGCCCGTCGACAAGCGGGTCACCCTGCCCGAGAACCTGAAGTCGCGGGTCGCGGCCAAGGACGGCCTGCTCGCCGACGCCGCCCCCATCGACTGGGCGTGGATCTCACCGAAGTACGCCGACTGGGTGCAGCGGATCCAGCGTGAGGTCATCGGTGGCTGACAACTCCTACCTGCGGATCCGCGAGCTGCACAAGACCTATCCAGGAACACGGCGGCCGGCCGTGGCCGGCATCGACCTGAGCCTCGCCCAGGGCGAGCTGCTGGCGCTGCTGGGCCCCTCGGGCTGCGGCAAGACGACGACCCTGCGCATGATCGCCGGGCTCGTCGAGCCGACCTCCGGCCACATCGAGGTGGCCGGACGCGACGTGACCCGCGTGCCCGTCCACAAACGCGGCATGGGCATGGTGTTCCAGTCCTTCGCTCTGTTCCCGCACCTGGACGTCGCCGAGAACGTGGCCTTCGGCCTGCGGCTGCGCCGGATCAGCACCGCAGAACGCCGCCGCCGGGTCGCCGAGGTGCTGGAACGGGTGGAGCTCAGCGCGTTCGCCCGGCGCCGCGTGGCGCAGCTGTCCGGCGGGCAGCAGCAGCGGGTCGCGCTCGCCCGCGCCCTGGTCGTCGACCCCACCCTGCTGCTGCTCGACGAACCCCTGTCAGCCCTGGACGCCAAGCTGCGCGAGTCGCTGCGCACCCAGATCCGCGAGATCCAGCAGTCCTCCGGTACGACCTCCGTCTTCGTCACCCACGACCAGGACGAGGCGCTGTCGATGGCCGACAAGGTGGCGGTGATGCACGAGGGCGCGGTCGTGCAGTTCGGCCCGCCCGAGGAGATCTACCAGGCGCCGGCCACGGTGTTCGCGGCGACCTTCATCGGCCGCGCGAACCTGTTCACCGGGACGCTCGGCCAGGACGGAGTCCTCGACGCCGACGGGCTCGGCAGGATCCCCGTCGCGCCGACGACGGTCGCTCCCGGCAAGGTGTCGGCCATGCTCCGGCCGCAACTGGTGAGCGTGCACGAAGCCGCCGGCCAGGACGGGGCGTTCCCCGGCACGGTCGTTTCCACCAGCTACACCGGAGATCAGATCTCCTACCGCATCGACGTCAGCGGGCGGACGATCGACGCGGAACGCTCCAGCGCCGGCGCCACGATCCTCGCCCCCGGCACGCCGGTCGCGGTCTCCTGGGACGCCGCGGATGTCCGCGTCCTGGAGGGCTGAGCGATGACGAACCCCCAGCCCGCCAGGTTGCGGCGCCGCCCTCCAGCGGCCCTGGGGCTTCTGCTGCCCGGAATCGCGGCGTTGATCTTCGCGTACGTGCTGCCGATGGCGTGGGTCGCCCGCATGTCGGTCAACCGGTTCGTCGACGGAGGCGGCATCGAGCAGACGTTCACCGGCGAGTCGTTCGCCGAGATCGTCACCGACTCCTACTACCTGCAGGTGGCCGGGACGACCGTGTGGCTCGGCGTCGTCGTGGCGGCCCTCACCGTCGTCGTGGCCTACCCGCTCGCGATGTTCCTGGTACGTACGGAGTCCCGGTTCAAGGGCCTGCTGACCATCCTGGCGATCGCCCCGATGCTGGTGTCGTCGGTGGCGCGCACCTACGGCTGGGTCATCGTGCTCGGCAACCAGGGGCTGGTCAACTCGTTCCTGCGCATGCTGGGCATCTCCGATCGCCCCCTGCAGCTTTCGAACAACTTCACCGGAGTCGTCATCGCGCTGGTGCAGATCTTCCTGCCGTACGCCGTGCTCGCCATGACCAGCGGGTTCGGGCGCCTGGACCGGAACGTCGAACAGGCCGCCGCCTCGCTGGGGGCCTCCCGGCGACAGGTCTTCACCCGGGTGACCCTGCCGCTCACTCTTCCCGGTGTCCTGACCGGGGCGCTGCTCGTCTTCGTGCTCGCCATCAGCGCGTACGTCACCCCGCGCCTGATGGGCGGCGGACGGGTCGTCGTGCTCGCGACGGAGATCTACGACCAGGCCACCAACCGGCTGAACTGGCCCTTGGCAGCCTCGCTCTCGGTGGTGCTCATCGTCATCTTCGGCGTGGCCATGGCCGGATACCAGGCGCTCCAGCGCAGGGCCGAGAGAAAGGCGAGCGGACAATGACCAGCTGGGCCTCCCGCGCGGCGAACCGGACCGTCGTCGGGCTCATTCTGCTCTTCCTGTGGACGCCGATCCTGGTCGTCTTCATCGTCTCCTTCGACACCTCCACCTTTCTGCGCTTCCCGCCGAGGGAGTTCAGCTTCGCCCCCTACGTCGAGGTGTTCCAGACCGCGGAGTTCAGCCGCGGGTTGTGGATCTCCATGGTCGTCGCCGCGGGCTCGACGCTGCTGGCGGTCACGGTCAGCACCGCCGCGGCCCTGGCGCTCCACCGGCACCGGTTCCGCGGATCGGGCGTGGTGCAGGGCTTTTTCGTCTCGCCACTGCTCGTCCCGCACATCGTGCTGGCCCTGGCGCTGCTGCTGCTCTTCTCGCCGATGGGACTCACCGACGGCTTCACCGGCCTGATCCTGGCGCATCTGGTGTTGTGCATCCCGTACGCGATCCGGACCATCAGCGTGAGCCTGTCGACGGCCGACACCGCCTGCGAGGACGCCGCCCGGGTGCTCGGCGCGAACGGCTGGACCACGTTCAGGAGGGTGACCCTCCCGCTCATCCGGCCGGGCATCGTGGCTGGGGCGATCATGTCGTTCCTGGTCTCCTTCGACGAGGCGGTCATCTCCCTGTTCCTCAGCGGCTACTACGTCAAGCCGCTGCCGGTCGCCCTGCTGGAGCACGTCGAAACCCAGGCGGGCCCCGAGGTCGCCGCCCTGTCGGTGCTGCTCATCCTGTTCTCCATCGGGATCATGCTGCTCCTGGAGCGGATGACCGGACTCCGCCGCTCACTGCGGTGACATTCAGGAATGCCCCATGCGGCGCCGGAGGGTGTCGCGGTGATCTACGGTGTCGATCCGGCTCTCCAGGTGGTGACCCGCGTTCGGGCCGGCCCGTTCAGGAGCGGTCAGGGGCGGGGCCGGCGCAGCACCGTGCCCGGCCGCGCGCCGGTGGGCGCGCCGTCGGCGAGCACGGCGACGCCTGCCACCAGGACGGCGGCGAAGCCGGTGGACAGCTGCCAGGGATCGGTGTAGGTCGAACGGTCGGCGACGGTCTCGGGATCGAAGACGGCGATGTCGGCCACCGCTCCCTCGGCGAGGCGGCCACGGTCGGCCATTCCCAGCCGCTGGGCCGGTAGCCCGGTCATCTTGCGTACGGCCTCGGGCAGGTCGAGCACGCCAAGTTCGCGAACGTACCGTCCCAGCACCCGCGGGTAGGTGCCGAAGCTGCGCGGGTGCGGCAGCCCCGCGCCTTCCGGCCGCAGCACCCAGCCGTCGCTGGCGACCGACGTCATCGGGTGGCGCAGCACCGTGATGACGTCCTCCTCGCTCATCGCATGGTTGATGATCTTCACTGAGGCCCGGTGGGCCGCGAGGACCCGCAGCGCGGCCTCCGCCGGATCGGTGCCCTCACGCCGCCCGATCTCGGCGATGCTGTGGCCGACGGCGCCGCCATAGGGCCCGTCCGCCAGGCCGGCGAGGATGACGCCCTCGGGGTCGACGTCACGGCCGAAGCGGGATCTCAGGCCCTCGGCCACCCGTTCGCGATCGGCGGGGTCGGCCAGCCTATGCAGCAGCGCGGAAGGGCCGCCGTCCATGCTCCACAGAGGGAGCCGCGAGGTCAGGGTGGTGCTGGAGGCGGTGTACGGGTACACGTCGGCGGCGGCGTCCACCCCGCGTTCCCGTGCCCGGTCCAGTTCGGCGAGCGCGGTGGCGACGGAACCGTGGTTCTCCGGTCCCATCGCCTTGAGGTGGGAGATCTCCAGTCGGCCGCCCGCGGCCTGCGCCGCGCCCAGCGCCTCGCGTACGGCGGGCAGCAGCGCCCCCGACTCGTTGCGCATGTGCGTCGAGTACAGCAGGCCCGCCGCCGCCGCTTCGGCCACCAGGGCGCGTACCTCCTCCTCGGTGGCGAAGGAACCCGGGGCGTAGATCAGGCCGGTGGAGAAGCCGTAGGCGCCCTGGGTCGCCGCCTCGCGGAGCAGCGTGCGCATCGCGTCGAGCTCGGCGGGCTCGGGGGGCCGTTCGGCTCCCTCCATCGCGGCGATCCGCAGTGCCGCGTGCCCGACCTGCAACGCCAGGTTGACGGCGGGCCGCGCGCTGGACACCGTGGCCACGAATCCCCCGATATCGGTGAAGTCCCACCCGGTCTCGGGAGCGAGGAAGTCGCTCCAATCGCGCAGCAGGCCCGCCGGATCCTGCGGGAACGGCGACCACCCGCAGTTCCCCGTCACCAGGGTCGTCACTCCCTGGTAGAGCTGGGTGGTGGCCTGGGGCCAGCCTTCGACGCTGAAGTCGGCGTGCGAGTGCAGGTCGATGAAGCCCGGCGTGACCGCCAGACCTGACGCGTCGACGGTGGTGCGGCCCCTTGGCGGGTCGCCGTCGGCGAAGCGGGCGATCCGGGTGATCCGCCCGCCGTCGAGGCCGAGATCAGCCCGGTAGCCGGGGGCGCCGGTGCCGTCGATCAGGGTGCCGCCACGCACAACGGTGTCGTGCTCCGTCACTGTGCTCGTCCTCCAGGTGTTCCAACGGGAATTCGGTGCTTCAGCAGGCCCTCCCCCGGTCTCAGGGGGACAGGAAGAGCAGGATGGCCGTGTACATCAGGCAGGACGGAACCAGCAACGCCCAACCTGTGATCATCATGTTCCGCAGGTTCGAGGAGCGGGCCAGGCCCATCGCGCCGACCATGTTGGCATTGGGGAAGGGCCCGTAGGTGTCGGCCTTGGAGGCGAACAGCAGCACGATCGTCCACGCGCCGACGCCGACGCCGATGGTGGCGGCCAGGTCGCCGAAGACCTTGTCGAGCAGCACCACCTGGGCCGCCGTCGCCCCCGGCACGCCGACCCAGCCGAGCAGCGCGATGAGGATCGTGAACACGAAGGGGGAACTGCCCGCCAGGCTCTCGCCGTACATGTCCAGGATCACCTTGAAGGGCGCAAGCTTGTCGATCGTGATGAACAGCGCCGCCAGCAGCCAGAAGAGCAGGAAGATGCTGATCAGCCGGGATGCGCCCCGGTAGAGAAGCTCGATGATCTCCTTGGGGCCGAGGCCGCTCGCCAGGCCCGTGACGACGCCCAGCACCGGCAGGGCGAGCAGCGGGAACGCCGTCCCCGCCATGGTGACCGTCGCGTAGGCGACGCCGGCGAGCAGCGCGATCAGGAAGGCGGCCGTGGCCCGGCCCGCGCCCGCGTTCGGCACGTCGGCGTCGCTCGCCGAGCCGACCTCGGCCTCGCTGTAGAAGTCGTCGATGCGCTCGGTCCTGCGCTGCATCCACGGGACCACGATGAGTCCCATGATCAGCGAGAGCACCGCGAGCGGTCCGGCTCCGTAGCCCAGGTAACCGAGGTAGCCGATGCCGGCCGCGTCCATGATGGCTACGTTGGACCCCGCGAAGGGCGCGATGGTCAGCCCGGCGCAGCCACCGATGAACATCATCGACGCGGTCGCCGACCGGGTGAAGCCCATTCTGGCGGTGATCGGCAGCAGGATGGGAGCCGCGATGGCGAGCGCCCCAGCCAGCGTGCCCAGGCTGGCCACCAGCAGCAACGAGGCCACCATGACGCCCAGGATCACGGCGGAGCGGCTCTTCTCGCCCACGACGCGCATGACCCCGCGCACGATGGTCCCGGCCACGCCGGTGCTCTTCAGGATCTCGCCGACGCCGGACCCCAGCATGATGATCAGTCCGATCATCGTCACCTGGTCGGCCAGGGAGTCTCCGAGCAGCGCGCCGATGTCGATCGGCGGCATCTGCGCGACCAGCACCCCTGACAGCAGGGCGATGACCGTGGCGATCACGATGTCCATGCCGAGCAGGGACAGCAGTGCGTACAGCGCGATCGGCAACAGGCCCCAGAGCGTCGGGCCGTTGGCGAGGAAACCGGCGCCGACCGAGGCGACCAGGCCGATCAGGGCGATGATGTTGGTCAGCCTGCGACGCCTGGGGGAGGTTTCGACGTCATAGGCGTTGGTGTCGTTCTCAGGAGAGGTGCCGGGGGAGGCGCTCATGTGCTTTCTCTCTGCGGGGGGTTCGGGCAACTGATCCCGCCGTGGCAGGGCCCGTTGCGGTTCTGGAAGCTGTGATGGGGAGGACTCAGCCGGGGGCGGTGATCGTGATTTCCTTCAGCCGGTTCTCGCCGATGAAGGCGACGTCGACGGTGTGACCCAGTCCCGGCCCGTCCGGTACCCGGACGACGCCTTGGTCGGCGACGACCTCCGGCTGGACGACGTCGCGGGCGTAGTACTTGGCCGAGGCCGACACGTCGGAGGGCAGGGTGAATCCGGGGAGGCTGGAGAGGGCCACGTTGACGGCGCGGCCGATGCCGAATTCGTGCATGCCGCCGCACCACACATCCACGCCGTGCTCCCGGGCGAGGTCGTGGGCCGCCACGGCGGCGGTGAGCCCGCCCATCCGCGACACCTTGATGTTGAGCACCCGGCCGGCTCCCAGCGCGAGCGCCGTGCGCAGGTCGTCGATGGTGTCGACGGACTCGTCGAGGCACACCGGCGTCCGCACGCTGCGCTGCAAGGCGGCGTGGGCGACCAGGTTGCGCGGCGCGAACGGCTGCTCGATCATCAACAGCCCGAAGTCGTCCAGGCCGCGGAGCACGGCGAGTTCCTCCGCCGTCTCGCCGTAGGCACCGTTGGCGTCGACGTGGACCGCCAGATCAGGGAAGGCCTCGCGGACCAGCCGTACCGGCTCTGTGTCCCAGCCGGGGGCGATCTTCAGCTTGACCCTCGGGTATCCGGCGTCGACCTGGCGGCGTACCTGGTCGAGGAGTGCGTCGTAGGTGGGTTCGATCCCCAGCGACACACCCGCCACGACCTCGCTGCGGGTCCCGCCCAGTGCCTTCGCCAGCGAGACGCCGCGGATCCCCGACCACAGGGCCCAGCCGGCGGCGTCGACGCCCGCGATCGCGAAGCGATTGCCGCGTACCTTGCGCCACAGCCGGGGCAACTCCGCCGGGTGCTCCCAGACGGCGTCGACGACGGAGGGCAGCAGATAGCGTTCGGCGATGTGCCAGCAGGTCTCGGTGGTCTCCGGGCAGTAGAAAGGGTCGGACGGAGAGGCGATCTCGCCCCACCCCTCGGCTCCCGACTCCTCCACCAGCCGTACCAGGATGTGGTCCAGATGGGTCTTACGGTGGGAGCTGGTCTGGAACGCGTGCACCAGCGGCAGCCGGACGAGATGCAGCGACGCTTCGACGATGCGGATGGTTCAGTCCTCCAGATAGTTGCCGAGGGCGTGGCTGAGCCGGTCGCGTTCCGCGAGCCTGCGCCGGGCGCCTTTCGAACTGGCGGTGGCCAGAGTGGTCAGCAGGTGCACGACCGCGGCGACCGCCGTTGGGGAGTCGGCGTAGGAGGCGCTGTCGGTCCGTACCACGATGGTTTCGGCCGCGATGGAGGCCAGTGGCGCCCGCGCGTCGTCGGTGATGGCCACCACCGCGCCGCCGGCCTCGGCGAAATGCCGGGCGACGACAACCGTCTCGCGGCGGTACCTGCGCAGCGACACCGCGACCAGCACGTCGGTCTGGCTCACCTCGCTGAGCACGTCGAGGGCCCGCACCACGGCGCCGTCGACGAGGGTGACATGGGAGAGTCCGGCGGACAGGTCGGTGGCCAGCAGCGAGGCGTAGGCGAACGACTTGCCGTACCCGGTGACGAAGCGCCGCCGCGCGGCCACCACGGCGGCGGCGGCCCGGGTCGCGGAGCCGTCGGCGGCGATCCGCTCCAGGGCCTCGGCGAGATTGCGGGTCTCCTGCTCAATGACCTTCTGCTGTAACGCCTCGGCCGACGAGCGGCGTTGCAACCGGGCGCCGAAGCGCTCGCCGGGGCTGCTCAGCCGCCGGTTTTCGGCGTGGGCGAGTTCGAGGTCGCCTGTCGTCACAGGGCACGCTCCAAGCGGTAAAGGGCGGTCTGGGAGGTGTACGGCGAGCAGGACACGGCCGCCCACCCGTCGTCCATCAGTGGTCCGAGGACGGCTGCCAGATCGGTGCGCACCCGTTCCGCGTGGAGCGGGTCTCGCTTGGCGAGGGCAGTGAAGTCGGACGGGATCGGCAGCCATATCCGGTCGCCGTCGGAGATCGGGCGGGCCCAGTCGACCAGGTCCGCAGGGGGATCCTGGGCGGGTGTGCGGGGTCCGGGAGCGCTGCTGAGATCCCAGTCGACAAGGAGGCGGTCGGAGCTGTCGTCGTAGAAGCCGCCGTGGAACCAGCGTGCGACCGCGCCCAGCACGTCGAGGTTGAAGTGCGCGTTACGCGCGATCACGGGGTCGTAGGTCCAGCGCATCCGGGTGGCGCCCCAGCCCAGCGCGACCTCGCGCTGGGCTGACTTGAGCGCCCGGCCCAGGCCGCAACCTTGGTGGCTGGGGTGGACCACGGCCGCCTGGGAGTAGTGGTAGGAGCTGGTCCCGTCCGTGGCCTGGAAACCGAAGGCGAAGGCGATGACGCGGTCGCCGTCGCGCGCGCCGACGACGGAGCCGCCGTTGTCGCGCAGGGCGGTGAGCAGTCGCGGGCTGGCGCCCTGGCGCAGGTCGGTGTAGCCGAACACGTCCCGGTAGAGCGTGGTCGCCTGACCGAGCTCGTCCGGGGTGGTGAGGGTCCTGACCACGGGCGTGGTGGTTGACGTCATGAGGACGGGGTGCTCCTGCTGCGAACGAGGTGATGTCGGGATTCGTACCTTAAAGTCGCATCTAGATTAGGTATCAAGGCATCGACAATACTGTCAATACCGGGCTGAACTGCGAATAGTCGTGACGTAGACGCTGAAAGCCTGTGAAAGGTGGGCCATTGCGGCGGATATACGTCACGTATCATGCTCTGCAACGCAGGGGCGGCCCGCGCTGGGCCGCCCGCCCTCCAACCCCGAGGACAGCAGATGATCAGCGTCGGATCCCCCCACGGCGACGGCACGGCGGACACCCCGGCCACCGGGCTTCTTGAGGCAGCCCAGGCGCGCGCGGCGGAGATGGCGGAACGGGTGCGCCGCTACGTGGAGCACGAGACCCCCACCGGCGATGCCGAGGCGCTCAACGCGCTCGCCGACCTGCTGGTGGCCCGCTACACCGAGCTCGGCGGCGTCGCCCGCCGGGTCGCCGAGCCCACCGGCGACCACGTCACGGCCGACCTTCCCGGCTCCCCCGGACGAGCGGACGAGGCTCCGCTGCTGTTCATCGGCCACCACGACACCGTGTGGCCGAAAGGCCATCTGGCAGGGCCGATGCCGTGGCGGCTGACGGAGTCGGCCGAGCACGAGACCCTCGCGCACGGGCCCGGCGTCTTCGACATGAAAAGCGGCCTGGTGGTCATGGAGACGGCTCTGGAAGTGGCCGCGCGCGCCGGCGTCCGGCACCGGCCGGTACGGGTGGTCGTCGTGGCCGACGAGGAGATCGGCTCCCCCACGTCCAACGCCCTGGTCAGGGAACGCGCGCAGGGCGCGTTCGCCGCACTCGGCTTCGAGTCCCCGCACCCCGGCGGCGCGCTCAAGCGCGGGCGGCGCGGCAGCACCCGGCTGCGGCTGAGCGTGCACGGGCGCGCGGCGCACGCCGCGCTCGACCCTGAGAAGGGGATCTCAGCGATCGACGAGCTGGTCGACCAGCTCGTCAGGGTGCGCGAGGTCGTCGGCAGGCATTCCCATGGAGTCCTGTGCAACGTCGGCGCGCTGTCGGGCGGCGGCAAGACCAATGTGGTGCCCGAACGCGCCTCGGCCGACATCGGACTGCGCTTCGCCGACGCCGCCGTCGAACGCGCGGTGCTCGCCGAGCTGACCGCCCTCGCACCGGTGCGCGAGGGGGCGCGGGTCTGGGCGGAGATCCTGTCGAGCAGGCCCACCTGGGCGTTCGAGGGCCCCGACGACCCCTTCAGCGCCGCCGTACGCGCGGCAGGGCAGCGGCTGGGCCAGGACATCACCGCCGAACCCGCCGCGGGGGCCGCCGACACGAACACGGCCGGCTCGCTGGGCCTGCCCACACTCGACGGATTCGGTCCCCTCGGGGCGGGCGCGCACGCGCTGCACGAGCAAATCCTTCTGTCTTCGCTGCCCGAGCGCGCGGCCCTGGTCGCCGCAATCCTCGCCGAACTCTGACCTGAAGGGTGTCACGACTCGGCTTCAGTCGCTGGTCTGCGGTTGATGACCAACGAGACCCGCCCCCGTACCGCACCCTCCACGGCAGACGGCTCCTGGTCGACCGCGTTCGTGCCGGCAGACCCGTCGCCCATGTCGCCGACGAAATGCCGTAGCTCTGACCAAGGAACGTCAGTTTCTCGTCGCCGGGCGCAGCCCATGCCACGGGCGGTCGTACTCTACGATTCCGGGCGTTCACGCAACGATCAGAAGCCGAGGCTCGCGACACCCTCGCACTGAGCCCGGGGACACCGGCAGAGAGCACACAGCATGACCAGCATCTCAGTAGCGATCGGTACCGAGGACTACAATTGAGGCATGGGTGGTTCCCGGAGTACTGTCATGGGCCGGCCTCGGGAATTCGACATCGACGAGGCGTTGGAGCGCGCCATGCAGGTGTTCTGGGAGCGGGGGTATGAGGGGGCGACCCTCTCTGATCTGACCGGCGCCATGGGGATCACCAAGACGAGCATGTACGCGGCCTTCGGTAACAAGGAGCAGCTGTTCCGCAGGGCACTGGAGCGCTACGCGGAGGGGCCGGCCTCCTACGCGACGCGCGCCCTGGAGGAGCCGACCGCACGAGGGGTGGCCGAGGCGCTCCTGCGTGGAGCGGTTCGGACCACGACCCTTTCCGAAGGCCATCCTGGATGCCTGACAGTGCAGGGCGCGCTGGCGGCAAGCGACGGAGGTCGACCCGCGCACGATCTGCTCGTCAGCTGGCGGAACGATGCGGGCCTACGCCTTCAGGAGCGCTTCCAGCGCGCCGTCGACGAGGGCGACCTCCCGCGCGACGCCGACGCAGGGCGACTGGCCCGATACGTTATGACGGTGGCCTTCGGTATCGCTGTCCAGGCCGCCAGCGGCCTCGGTCACGACGAACTCCAGGACATCGCCGACACGGCGCTGCGCAGCTGGCTGCCATAGCGGGGCGTGCGACTCTGTCGAGATGAAGGATGCGAAGACGTCCGACACGCATTCGCGCAGAGCCTCACCGAGGGCCACGTCGGCCACGCTTACAGAATCGCCCTCCGGCACGAGGACGCTGTCCCGGATCGAATCCGGCGCAGACACTCGCCAGGCGGACCGGTGACGTGCTCGCTCTGAACCTGCCGTACGAGCGAGGTATTGACCGTGTCCCGACTACCTGGTTTCTCCTTTCAGACAACCCACGGGGGGACAAAGGAGAGGACATGACTGGCGAAACCGCGACAGGGGGTGTTCGACTGAGGGCGCCAGCGTGGGCGGAGATCCTGGCGGGAGGCGCCGCTTAGGCGCGTCCTTTCTCCTTGTGGCCGTCCTGCTGCCGCTCGTCAAAGACGCCGCCGTAGCAGGCGTCGTCGGGCTTCTCGTCTCGGGTGCGATGGGGCTCATGGCCTTTGCAGCCGCCGTACTCATCCGTATACGCGGGCTCGCAGCCTTCGGCGTTCGCCGTGCGAGGCCGCGAGCGCGGCGGTCTTCGCCGTCGCCCACGGCATCAACCCCATCCCGCCCGTGGCGTTCGTGGTCGGGGTGCTCGCCGCCCTGCTGTTCCGCTGGTCGGGTTCGATGGCCGGGCGTTGTGTTGCACGGCGTCAACAACGCGACCGCTTTGCTCGTCCCACTCGCCGGGGGCGTGAGGAGATCCGTCGGCGCGGGTGCGTCGGCGGTGCAGCGCGTGAGGACTGCGGGGCCCGTTCTTTCGAGCCCTTGCGCATGTCCGTACGACGTCGGGCGAGCGAAACCGGCGCGCTGCGCTGACGCTGCCGCGGTGCCGCGTCCCGGAGCGACACGCCGACTTATGTACCGATCGGAATAGAAGTAGCGGGCCCGAAGTTAGCCCCTCCAACGATGGCCGCCGCGACGAGAGCGTGGAAGGGCGTCGCGAGTCATCAACACCCGAACAGAGCCCCGATCCGGGGCGGCAGAAAGGCCATCATGTCTGACACCGACCTGCGCAACATCGAGGCGCTCGACGCCCATGAGTCCGACCGCATCGCAGTGGTCACCGGCGCCAGCCGTGGCATCGGCGCGGCCATCGCCGGCCGTCTCGCTGCCGACGGGTACACCGTCGCCGTTCACTACCGCCAGGACTCGGCCGCCGCGGCCGGCGTCGTCGAAAAGATCATCGCGGCCGGCGGTGCGGCGTTCTCCTTCGCCGCCGACCTGGCCGCGCCCGACACCGGCACCGCGTTCTGGGCCGCCTACGATGCGGCTGCGGGCTCGCTGCGCGACGTTCCCGTGCGGGTGCTGGTGAACAACGCCGGGATCGCCCTGCACGGCACCATCGAGGAGTTCGGTGCCGAGGACTTCATTCGCCAGCAGCAGATCAACACCACCGCGCCGTTCCTGATCATTCAGGCTGCCCTGCCTCGCCTGGCCGACGGCGGGCGCATTGTGAACATCTCCTCCGGCGCCACCCGCGTCGCTCTGCCCGACATCATCGGCTACACCATGACAAAGGGCGCCATCGACGCCCTCACCCTCCCCCTCGCCCAGCACCTCGGCTCCCGCGGCATCACTGTCAACGCCGTCGTCCCCGCCACCATCGACACCGACATGAACGCCTCCTGGTTGCGCGGCAACCCCGACCTCATCGCCGACATCGCCGCGCAGAACGCCCTCGGCCGCATCGGCGAACCCGACGACGTCGCCGACGTCGTCGGCCTCCTCGCCTCCCATGACGCCCGGTGGGTCACGGGACAGGTCATCGACGCCACCGGCGGCTACCGCTTGTAGAAGGCGTCCCTCCGGTGCCAACAACGCATCCGCGTTGCTCATCACGCTCGTGGGGGCGTTACGAGAGCTGACGGGGCGCGCCCCGGTCGACTTCTGTACCGATTAGAATAAAAGTACCCCGCAGTCGAATTCTTACTTCGGCGACGGCCGCCACGGCGAGATCGTGGGAGGGCGTCGCACGCCATCACCATTGCGGAGCTGGAGGGGCACGGCGGCGATGCCCGGACCGTGGTGTTCGGCAGCAACTCAGCGAGCGTCACCCCTGGAGTGCCCCGGCGGGTGATCCGCGCCCTGCGCGCCGGTGAGATCGATCGAGCGGCGCGGACGCTGCGACTGTTCGGGCCGGTCGCCCCGAACATCGCCTACGCGGCGTCGAAGAACGCGGTGACCGCCATGGTCAGCCCCTCCCACCAGGACGTCGCCGTGAGCACCACGCCGAGGACGCTCAGCGGCGCGATCGCGGCGACGGCGGTCACCATCACCACCCGACGCATCCGTGTACCGGTCGGGGCGTCGTCCTGCGTGTGGTCGTCGATGATCAGATCCGCTTCTCGGCTTCCCGTCGCTTGATCGCGCGGCCGACGAAAGGCTTCGCGATCAGCGCCGCGACGAGGAGGCCGAGCGCTACATATTGCAGAGCCCCATTGCGGGTGAAGAACCCCGTGATGCTCTCAGGAAGCGTCGTGAAGAGGCCGAAGTCGAAGTAGTACAGCCCGATGTAGGCGAGGAAGACGGTCACGGACAGGAGGATGACCGCGGTGAGCACCAGGTCGAGGATCTTCATAGTTCCTCCACGATCGCGTCCGTCGCCTGCCCGGGGTAGTGACGTGGTGTCACATCGTCCGGTGACACCCCGCCACTGCACGCGCGGCGGACGATGGGATGCGATGGGGGCATGACATCCCAGTCGGCCCCTATCGAGCACCCCGCACACGTACCGTTCTGGCGACGACCCCTCCTGGTGATCCGCGAGAACATGCGCGCCTATCTCGTCATCAACGCGGCCGCCTACGGCCTCGCCATCATCGGGTTCGTGATCGGACTCGTCTTCCCCGACCTCAGCGCGGCACGGTCTGCGTCCCTGGAGGAGGACGGCACCGGCGAGCTGGTGCGCTGGCTGGTGAACACCCCGCCGCTGTTCGCGCTCACGATCCTCGGAGTCAACCTCTTCCGCCTCAGCGCGCTGACCATCGTGCTTCCGTCACTCATCGTGCCCTTCGCGGGGCTCGCGTTCTTCGGCTACTGGTCGGTCGAGACCGGCATCACGCTCGTTCCGGCATCCCCCCAGGGGTGGGTGGCACTCATCCCCCACTCGCTGACCCTCGTCATCGAGTTCCAGGCGTACGTGCTTCTTCTGCTCGGCGCGTACCTCCTGGGCAGGCACTGGCTGTTCCCCCGCACCATCGGCGCGGAGAACCGACGCCAGGGCTATGTCGGAGGCCTGCAGCGGATCGGCCTGCTGGCGCTGCCGGCACTCGCGCTGCTCATCGTCGGCGCGGTGTGGGAGGCGTACTCACTGCGGTACTTCGTGTACCCGCTCAGTCAACTGCTGCTGTGATCCCACCGGCAGACCGGGTGCTCAGAGGCCGCCCGGGCACGCCGGTGGTCCTCAGAGGAAGCTTCCAGAAGTCGGATGTCCACACCGGCGGATGCCTCAACCACTACGCCAGTCGCATCTTCGTGATGTCGAAAAAACGGGACACCCGGTTACCCGAAGTCATCCAGCATATCGAGGAGGCACTGGATCCGGCGAAGAACGCGGCCACGTTCCCGCCGCTGAGGGACGGGCACGACTGGGACGAACCCTCGTACCCGCCCTGCGACGAGTTCCCCTTCGCCTCCACCATTCAAGGGGCAGCGAACGCCGACGGGCATTTCTCGGTGCACGCTGTCAATCACCAGCAAAATATCGACCAAGGTCATGTGCTGCGATCCTTCTATGCACATTACCGAGTCGGCGGCGACAACCAGTTCTGGGTTTCGATCGAACCCTAGCTTGCCAGCCCACACGCATTAACCGAGGGAGGGCCTCAGCGGTCCTCCCTCAACCCTCCGCCACCGGCGGAGCTGCATAGCAATCTTTGGTCGCTAGATCGCAAACTGCCGTAGAGTACGTCCCCCATGAAAGGCACCGACATCCCCCGCTACCCATGGGCTGAACGTCTCCACACCATGAGCGGCACAGACCACGATCTCTACACCGATCAAGACCCCTCGTCCTATCCGCCCGAGTGGCTGGGAACAACTCCCGCCGACGAAGCCGAGATCCGCCGGCAGGAGAAGCGCCTCGGCCGCCGCCTGCCACCGAGCTACCGGGAGTTCCTCCAGGTGAGCAACGGCTGGGACGTGGACTCCGCCACCAGCCTTCACCTGCTCCCCATCACCGAGGTCGGCTGGACGCGCGACGTGGACCCACACCTCGCGCACTCATGGGGTCCCCCGTCGGGCTCCCCCATTCCGAAATTACCCGACGATTATTCCTTCGACTACGACGCCCCTCAGGACCAGGACTTCTTCGAGGTCGGGGACTTTCTGCCGCACACGTTGTGCATTTCCGAGAACGTCGAAGGCAGCGTCTACCTGCTCACTCCGCACATCGTCACTTCGGGCGACGAATGGGAGGCGTGGTATCTCGACACCTCGTACATGCTCGGCGCTACCCGCTTTCGGTCATTCTGGCATCTGATGGAAGACGCCTTCCGGCGCGACACATACTGAGGCTTTTTCATCCCATGGCGACTGTCACAATTTTCGCTGCTTTGACAGAGACGGCGACACTCGCCATGATCATACGCCATGCTCAACATCTCCGAACGAATCTTGTTGACGTCGCCACACCGGCCTGGTCGGCGACCGTTACGGACCGGAATCGCCCTATGCGCCGCGCTGGTTCTGTCCCTGGCGGGAATGCATGGGGCCGCCGCCGACACCACCACCGCCACCGGCCAAGTCGTCGGGTGGGGTAGTGACTACTACGGCCAGGCCACGCCCCCCGCCTCGGTCCAGTCGGGCGTGGACACGATCTCCGCCGGGCTCACCCACGCGCTGGCTCTCAAGGACGGCGTGCCGATCGCATGGGGCAACGACTACGAAGACCGTACCTTCGTCCCGATCGACCTGCGCCGGGGAGGGGTGACCGCGATCTCGGCCGGTTACCACCAGAGTCTCGCGATCAAGAATGGCGCTGTCTGGTCCTGGGGTTCTTACACGACGCCAGGTGAAGCCCTGGCGCCGCCGCCGGAGACGCAGTCGAATGTGGACGCGGTCTCCGCTGGTTACATGCACAGCATGGCGCTGAAGGACGGCGAGGTCATCGCGTGGGGCTTCGGCGGCCACGGTGAGACCGCGGTGTCGGAGGAGGCACGCTCCGGCGTCGACGCGATCTCCGCGGGGATGTACTACAGCCTCGCTCTGAAGGACGGCAAGGTCATCTGCTGGGGTCCCAACTATGACGGGGAATGCGACGTGCCCGAAGAAGCGCAGTCGGGCGTCGACGCCGTCTCCGCGGGCTCCACCTTCGTCCTCGCCCTCAAGGACGGCCGGGTGATCGGCTGGGGCAACAACAACTACCACCAGCTCGACCTGCCCATCGAGGTGGACGACCACGTCATCGCAATCGCCGCCGGATCCATGCACGGCATCGCACTCAAGGACGACGGCCAAGTCATCGGCTGGTGGTACGACGCGCAGGGACAGAGCACGGTGCCGGAGGTGGCCACGTCGGGTGTGACTGCCATCTCGGCCGGCGGGTACTTCAACCTCGCTCTGAAGTGACCGGACCGCCGGGGGACGAACGGTTCCCCGGCGCTGTGCCTGCCGATGATGACATCCGCCCAGATCATGGGCAGCCGGAGCCCTGCGGTTCGATCAGGACCGCTTTGACGTGCCGATCCGCATTCCGGTCGATGGCGGCCCGGTCGGCAGTGACGGCCCCCCGCCAACGGTCGCGGTGACCTTGCGGCGTACTGTCCGTACCCTATATGGTCCAATTCGTCTCCTAATAAGGTACTGATGGAACTGGATGGCGGTGTACGTACTCGATGCCCATGGACCCGGAGCCGTCATCACCGCGGCCAATGACAGCGTGCTCCTGCGCGTCCTCCTGGACAGCACGCTCATCCTCAACGCGCACCATCTACGCCGGACCCTCACCCGCTATCTGCAGCACTACAACACAGCCCGACCCCACCGCGGCATCCGACAGTTGTCCCCATCGCAAGCCGAAACAGGACCGCCGACCCCCATCGACCTTGCCAGCCGACGAGTCCACCGCAGAGCCATCCTCGGCGGCCTCATCAACGAGTACCGGATCGCCAGCTGATCAGGGGGCGCGATCAACGAATACCACCACGCCGCTCAACCACAGCTCAAAGCACGTAACTCAATATTCGAGCGGCACACGCTGCCACTCATGCAGGACACCGAGGACGAATACGTTAAGGTACGGGCCGGCGACCGGGCGGCGCAGGCGCGGCTGCGCGGCGAGTTGCTCAAGGAGTTCGGCACGCAGGCCACGTACGAGCTTTGGCTCGATGCCCAAGGGCGCCCGGCGCGGCAACGACTGACCGCGAAGACGCCAGTGGAGATCACCTTCTCCGATTGGGGCGATACGACGGTGATCGCTCCTCCAGCCGATCAGGTCCGGGTCCTGACGCAGTAAACCCGGCGTTATGTCAAAGCGGCTGGCCGAACCCGCGACTCCCCGAACGCTGACCCCAAGCCCCGAGACGACTACACAAAGCTACTCCGGCCACGGTGGCAGCTTCGTTACCGGCGCCCCGGTACGACGCGGGCTGTAGAAGTGCCTGTCGACGGTGCGGGATGCGTGTCGTTCGCCAGGACGAGTTTGCTTGACCGAGACTGTGCTCTCGCCTTCAGTCACGCGGACTCGCAGATGCAGAGTTGAAGCGGCGTGTCCACGGCAAATGGCCGACCGGACCAGTCGCCGAAGCGCTCGACGAGCCGAAGGCCGCCGAGCGAGACGAGCAGCGGCAACTCCTGCGGGAAGATGCTCCTGATCTCGAGCGGTGCGACGACGAAGTCGGGCTCGGAGTCAGTCGAGAGGTGCCACGTCCCGCGTGTGACTTGCACGGGCGCATCGTAGATCTCAGCGACATCGACGCTGACGTTGCCACGGTCAGGATCCATGAACGACAACGACTCCCGGGTGCGCCGCACGCCATCGGCTTCGGCAAGCAGGCGCACGCTCGGGTTGAACACATCGAAGACGAACCGTGCTCCAGGCGCCAGGTGTCGTCGGACCGACCGGAAACAGCTCACCAGATCCTCGGCATCATGCAGATGCAGCAGGGAATTGGCTGTGATGAACACGAAGTCGAATGTGCGGCCCAGATCGAAGGCCCGCATGTCGCCCTGCACCCATTCCACCGCCACACCGCGCTCATTCGCCTTACGCTGAGCCTCAGCCAGCATGTCCGACGAGAAGTCCACGCCGACGCACGGATGCCCGTCAGACGCGATGGGGATCAGCTTGTGCCCGGTGCCGCACCCGAGTTCCAACACGCGCCCGCCTTGCCGATTGGCCTCGGCCCGGTAGAAGTCGACTGCGGGCCCGCCGCCCGGGAACATCAGGTCGTACAGCCTCGCGTGCGAGTAGAACGCTTCACTCATCAAGCGCCTCCTCCTTCCGGCTCATCCGCTGTTGGCCGTGGTGGCCTGCCGATTCAAGCGTGTGCGCCACAGCCGCGACAACAGCTTTACCGTCATCCGCGCCAACCTCCGCTTCCCCGCGGTGATGACCCGCCACACCAAGATCAAAAACCTGCACCCCTCGCGGGACGCGAAGAAGCACGCTGCCGCCGCGCGCCAGAAGGCCGCCACCTACCGAGCCAAGGATGCCCACGCCAAGTCGATCGCCGAAACCCAGACTCCGGACCAGCACGCCAGCGAGCACGAACGGCGCTGGCCCAAGGAGATCTACGGCCCGTACCGGGTCTGTCGGTTTCCGAAGTCGTCTGCACGGATGCGCGAGTGGTCTGCATGCTGCGGCACACCAAGGAGGCAGGGCTCGGTTCTAGCGGCTTTCGAAGCCACCACCGAAGCTTCCACTTGGGGTGTTCACAAGTGGCGTTGGCCAGCAGGGAAGGGACTGGGTCATGTCCGATTGCAGCTCCGACTGTCGCCGCATACAGGATGTCGCCGCAGAACAGGGTCCGGCCATTCCGGGTACTCCTCCGGCGCAGGCGGCGCTCCATCATCACTCATCCTTTCTTCTACCTCCGATGCCCCGTCACGCCATCCGGTTCTGCTCCGAAGCAATCCGAAGATCCACGGGACACGCTCTAGTCGCGAGCCGACATAACTGGCGCTACGCCGTAAATCAACGGATTCACAGGTGATCGTCTGCGCGTTACTCTGCCTCCGAACTCACGGAAACGGAGAGCGTAGATGCGCAGATCAGCCAGATCCGGTTTAGCCCTGTCCCTGGTCGGGGTGGCAGTCACGGCCGTCTTGATCGCCACCGCACCGGCCGCGTCAGCCGCGCCCGCCCGCGCCGACGGGCACCGGGTCACCGTCATGGTCCACGGGTTCGACCGTGAGGCCGACATCAGTTGCGCCGGCGCCTGGAACAGCGCCAAGAAGCTGCTGAACGCCAACGGCTGGGGCGACGTCGTCACCTTCGGCTACTACAACAAGGCCACCAACTGCGACCTGCGGCTGCAGGGGACCACCGACACGCGCATCCAGGAGGTCGGCCGCCAGTTCGCGTGGACCGTCTACTACCTGTACTCCAGCCATGACGTGGCTATCGACGTCGTGACGCACTCCATGGGCGGCCTGGTCGCGAAGGCGGCCATCGAAGGCGTCAACAGGTACGGCGTGGGCAAGCCGCCGCCCGACCTGAGCGGGCTGACGGTCGACCCGAACAACATCGGCGCGACCAAGTGGCCCAGGGACTGGCCCCCGTTCCTGTACATCGAGGACATGGTCACGCTCGCCACCCCGCACCAGGGCATCGGCAGCGCGGTGGTGAGCGCGTGCGCCATCACCCACGAGCAGTGCAGCGACATGCGTCCGGGCAGTGGCTTCCTGAGCTGGCTGGGTAAACAGCCGGCCTCACAGATGGGCACGGACTACACCTTCCTCGCCTCCAGCCACGACGACACGGTCAGTTCCGACTCTGCGACCAACAAGCGCATCGCCCACCACTGGGCGCTCTACGGCTCGGACGCGGATGGCGGCACACTCAGCCACACCTCTATCCGCAACACCTCGATCGGCGACTGGCAGGCGTCGTACGGCGGGGATTTCAGCGACGAGGGTGAGGGCGCCTATCCCGCGCCGCTCCGGCGCATGCTGGAGGGACTGTACGACCAGCGGGCCCAGTAACGCGCGACGACCGTCGGCGCTGTCGCCCCGGGCGTGCGGATCATCACCCTCTCCTCGTGAACGCCTCCTCGCCGTCGCCCTGTCGGCGGGAGCCGACGGCCCGCGGACCGGAGGCGCCGGGGACAGCGGACCGGAGGCGCCGGGGACGGCGGTAATTTCCGCGTGCCGTGCTCGATGAAGACCAGCACATACAGCCGCTTGAGCAACATGGTCTCGACCACCAGGAAATCACACGCGACGATCGCGTGGGCCTGAGCGGCCAGGAACCGCCGCCCCGCCGGCCTGGCCCGGCGGGGCGGCAGGGCGGGGCGGGGCGGCAGGGCGGGGCGGCAGGGCGGCGGACCGATACCAGCCACGTGCAGGATCTCCCACGCCGTGGCGGCCGCGATCCTGCAATCCAGGCAGCCCGACTTGCCCTGGATTCCCCTATGACCCCAGGCCAGGTTCTCCCGCGTCATCCAACAACCAGACGCCGCAAACCAGAGCCGATCGGCGTGACTCCACCGCGGCCGGCCCCCAAGTTGACGACGGAGCACCTGATTCTCGTGACGGAGCGCTGAGTGCCACCTCAGATTGACCGGACTGGTTTGCTCAGGCTTGGGGTTTATCGACCCGCCACTCCCCCGCGATGACCATCGTCGCGCGTTCCTCCAGGGAGTACCGGGGCCAGGCCGGGATCGTCTCGTGGCTGGGGTCGCCGGTTCGGGCGAAGGCGGCCCAGGCACGGCTCATGGCATCGGCGACCTGCTGGCGATCGGCTTGCTGTCCCACGAAGGGGACACGGTCGACGACGTTGAACGCGTAGGGCAGGTCAAGGCTGTGGCAGGAGCCTAGGAGTTCCCCGAGAATAGGAGTTTCCTGGGCGAACAAGTACATGTAGACCGCTGCGGGCTGTGTGAGTTTGCGTTCGGCGATCGCGATCGAGCCTTGACGGAAGGACAGGTCGCTGATGATGCGGGACCACAGCAGGCGGGGGGATTCGCCGGGATATTCGGCGCGATAGCGCGCCACCGTCTCCCCCGCCTGGTCGCCGAGGTCGCGCCGGAGCACCGTCGACAGGCCGGCCTCCGTCAGTTCCAGGTACTCGGGATCCTCGTTCAGCAGGAGCGCGGCGTCATGGACCGTCGAGCCGATCAGCAGCGGAACGTCGGCTGCCTGGGCGGCGGGGCCGGGGTCGAAAGGGTGTATCGGGAGGACCTCTCCGTCGAGGATGGGTCCGAGGCCGATGGCGTTGGAGAACAGGCCCGCGCCGAAGCGCATGGGTTCGCCGTAGAAGATGGCGGTCTGTACGTCGAGAAGGTCACGCATGGAGATGTCCAACAAGCCAGCGGCCTGGCTTCTCGGAAGGTCGAGTTCGCGCAGCACCCGATCGAGCAGCCGGTCGCCGTCCTCGACGGTGGCGACCTTCGTGATCGGGCCGCTCTGCATGATCGCCTTGTGGAACAGGCCCGCGGCCCGGGGCATGGCCATGACCGTGGCCACCTTGCCGGCGCCGCCGGACTGCCCGAAGATCGTCACGTTGGCGGGGTCGCCGCCAAAGGCGGAGATGTTGTCGCGGACCCACTCCAGGGCGAGCGCCAGGTCCGAGAGGCCCGCGTTGCCCGAACCGGCGAACCGCTCTCCCAGAGCGGCATCGAGCGGGAGATGCCCGAACAGGCCCAGGCGGTGGTTGACGGTCACCACGACCACATCACCGCTACTGGCCAGGCGGTCGCCGTTGAACATCATCTCGGCGCCGGTGCCGTGGATGAATCCGCCGCCGTGGAACCAGACCATCACCGGCCGAGCGGGGCCGCTTTCCGCGTCGGGAGTCCAGACGTTGAGGGCCAGGCAGTCCTCCCTCATCGGGCCGCCCTCGACGGGTGTGCCCGTGCGGGGGTACATGAGCGAGAGCACCTCGGGCATGCTGCCATTGGCGTAGACGCGCGTGTCGACCTGGGGCGCGGCCGGGCCGAAGGTGACGGCGTCGCGTATGCCGGTCCACGCTCTGGCGGGCTCGGGAGAAAGAAAGCGATCGGCCTCACCGTACGGCACACCCAGAAAGGCGGTGACGCCGAGGCTTTCCACGCCGCGCAGGGTGCCCGCCTCCGTCTTGACGGTCACGTATCGGGGCATTGTCGATCTCCTTGAGATAGCGATAAGGGGTCAGCGGATCTTGCGGATGGGCACGATGGCGACGGCCCCAAGGAGGGCCGTGACGATGACGAAGGCGAACAGGCCGCCGTAGCCGCCGGTGAGGCCGATGATCGCGGCGGCGATGAACGGGCCGGCGATCTGCGGTCCGGTGGTGGCGACGTTGAGCAACCCCAGGTCGCGGCCGCTGTTCTCGGCCTTGGGCAGCACCAGGGTCATGATGGCCTGATCCACCGCGCCGTATATGCCGAAGAACAGTCCGGACAGTGCGCTGTACAGGAGCATGCCCGTCCACGTCGGCCAGACCAGCGGGATCACCGCCGCGGCGGCCATGCCCATCGAGGAGACGATCACGAACGCCTTGCGCCGGTTCAGCCGGTCGGACAAGGCACCGCTGAACAGCGTGGTGACGAACATCGTGACCATGCTGACCGTCGCGAGCGTGGCCACCGCGGCGGAGGCGTCGCCTGCGGGGATCGCCTCGGCACCGATGTAGTCGGTGAGCGTGTAGAGCAGGTAGGTGTTGATCGTCCAGTAACCGGCCATCATCAGCACCCGGGCCACGAACGCCCAGCGGAAGTCCCGGTCAGCGAGACCGGAGAAAAACCGGCCGAGCCGCACCAGCAGAGGCACATGCCCGGTGTCCGCGGCAGCGGCGGCGGCGGTGGGCACCGGGTCCCGGCTGAGCGTGACGAGCAGGATCGTCGCGACGACCAGGACGGCGCCCAGCACCGCGTACCCAGCGATCCTGTTTCCGGCCAGCGCCGATGCCCCGTTGACGCCGAGGAGCACGCCAACCGTGGTGGCCACGCCGACCAGCGAGGAGACCAGGCCCCGGCGCGCCTCGGGGACGCGGTCAGGCACGAGTGCGCCGATGACCGCCTGGTACGCGCTCATCGCGGCCATCACCGCCACATAGACGACTCCGAGCGTGAACAGGCTCCCCATGCCGCCGAGCAGCAGCATGGCCAGGAAGGCCACGATCGCGCTGGCCAGCAGCCACGGGGCCCGGCGGCCGAAGCGGCCGCGCGTACGGTCGGACAGAGCGCCGAACAGCGGATTGCCCACGGCGGCGACGCCCGCCCCCAGGCTGGCCAGGACGCCGTAGGCGGCGACCTTCCCTGCCGGGTCGATGTCGGCGACCTGGCCGGGCAGCAAGATCTGCTGGATCCCTTGGAACAGGCCGAACATGGCGAGGTTGCCGACGAGGAGCGGGCCGAGAAACCGGCCTGGCACGCGCGGCGAGGGGGATGACGGGAGGGGCGGCGCGTCAGGGGTGACATCCGCTGATGACATGGGGATCTCCTGACCGGCGCGGAGGCGGCGCCGGGTCGTACAGTGTTGCCCGTAGATTAATTCTGACTGTGAAATAATGTCAATGAGGATGCCGCTAGACTCGACGCCATGAAGGTCGGCAGCGATTCCCGGCAGGCGCCCGCCGACGTCCTCGACCTTCGCCGGCGCAACCTCTCCCAGGTCCTGCACCATCTACGCGACCGCGGCCGGAGCTCCCGGATCGAGGTCGCCGCCGACACCGGCCTGGCCGCCGGGGCCGTGACCAGCCTGATCTCCGAGCTGATCGACGCCGAACTGGTCCAAGAGGCAGGACTGAGCGGCAGCGGCGCTGCCGGCCGCCCGCGCCGGCTTCTGACACTGGCCGGAGGCTCGGTCGCCGCAGTCGGCGTCCAGGTCGACGCCGAGACCGTCGCGGTGCGGATCATCGACCTCGTCGGGCGTGAGCTCTACTCCGGCCGCCACGCACACGCCGTATCGGACTTCTCCGACGATGCGCTGGCCCGCGCCGCCGCGGCACACATCACCAGTGCCCTCGACACGGCCGGCGGAGATCGGCTCACCATCGCGGTCACCGTCGCGGTTCCCGGCTGGCCGCACGAGGGTCTCGTCGTCTCGCCGACACTCGGCTGGGCGGGAAATCCGTTCCTCGACGATCTGCGGACGCATCTCGGCTGCCCGACCGGCGCTCTCAGCTTGGCCAACGACGGCAACCTGGGCGCTCTGGCCGAGTACCAACTCCTGCGCCCGACCGGCGTGCGCGACCTCGTCTATATGGAGGGTGGGGTCGGCATCGGCGGCGGAGTCATCGTCGATGGCCGCCAGGCGTTCGGAGCGGCAGGGGCCGCAGGCGAGTTCGGGCATGTGGTAGTCGATCCGCAAGGTCCGGCCTGCCTATGCGGGCAGCGCGGTTGCCTGGAGCGGTATGCCTCACTTCCCGTGCTTCTGGAACGGACCGGGCTGCGTGCGCAACTGAGAGAACGCGGGGCCAACGCCTCGCTGGCGGAACTGGTCCGCCTGGCACGAGCAGGAACCCTTCCAGTACTGGACGCGCTCTCGGACATCGCCCGGCACCTGAACGTTGTGACGGCCGCCGCCCAGATGATCATCAACCCGCACACGATCGTGCTCGGCGGCTACTTCGCTCAGGTTGCCCCATGGCTCATCTCCGCGATGACCCGCCAGGCGGCCCCCCTGATAATGTCCCCGAACATCCGCCCCGGCGCCCTGAGCGTCGACGCTCCTCTTCATGGCGCCGCCCTATCCGCCACCAATGCCATCCTCGACGATCCCCTGCGCATCACCCGCCCTTCTTCCGGCCGTACGGGGTAGTGATGCGCCGGGAGTGCGCCAGGCCACCGCCCGCGCGGCCGGCCCCGGCGCCGCGCATGGGTGCCGTGGCCGCGGTCACCACGGGGGTTGCCGGTTGCCAGCGGGGCGAGGGCACCCCCTTCGTAACGACGTCTCCGAAGCCGCGGTCACGCAGCTGACCAACCTGACCGGCACCGCTCCGGTCCTGCTGACCGGCGACAACCCCCGCGCGGCGGCCCTGGTGGCCGGCCAGACCGGCATCACCGACGTACGAGCGGGCCTTGGGACAAGAACACCCCGTCGTGGGTTGGTCCGGCGGAGTGTTCATCGGTGACGTGTCGTCGGTCGTCGGCAAGATGCCGGTGATTAGTCGACCACCTCGCTGACGCCGGAGCGCTCCGCGGGCTCGTCAACGAGGTATTTTGCCGGCCGCGAAGAGGCGACGAGCGAGCGCAGGGCGAGGTTGATGACCGCGCGGGGATAGCCGCGGGCGGTCGTGTGGATCAAGGTCATGGCGTCCTCGGCGAAGAGTTGGTCGGGACAGCCGACCAGGTTCAGGTGGTGCTTGACGTAGCCGGCGGTCGCGTTCCATCAAATCAGTTTGATGTATTGTGTGGGCATGACCCAGTCTGGTCAGAGCATTCCGCCGCCGTTCGTCCGGCTGGTCGCCCACGAGGTGCGCTGGCGGCTGTTGAGCGAGCTGGCGCGCAGCGATCTACGCGTGCGGGAACTCGTCACCCTGGTCGGCGAGCCGCAGAACCTGGTCTCCTACCATCTGCGACTGCTGCGCTCGGGCGAGCTTGTCACCGCCCGCCGCAGCAGCTTCGACGGCCGCGACAGCTACTACCACCTGGACCTGGACCGCTGTGCGGACGCGCTAGCCGCCGCCGGTGCCGCCCTGCATCCCGGGCTGCGCCCGCTCCCCACCGGGCCGGCCAACGCAGCCGAACCTCCTGGAGCCAAAGTGATCGCAGCCGCACGCGCGGCCGGAACCTCTGTGACGCCCTCCGTGCTGTTCATGTGCACCGGTAACAGCGCCCGTTCCCCCATCGCCGAGGCCCTGCTGCGCCACCGCGTCGGCAGTCGCGCCGAGGTGACCAGCGCCGGCAGCCACCCCAAGCCGCGCCTGCACCCCCACGCCGTACGCGTGCTACGCCGGCGGTACGGCATCGACCTCACCGGTCAGCGTCCACGCCATCTGGACATGATGACCGGCCGCCGCTTCGACTACGTGATCAGCCTGTGCGACAAGGTCCGCGAGGTCAGTCCCGACTTCGACGACGATCCGCGAGGAGGGCCGCAACGCCTGCACTGGAGCATCCCCGACCCAGCCGCCACCAGCGGCGACGACACCACCGAGGCCAGCTACCCCGAGTTCGACCGTACCGCCGCGGAGATCGACACCCGCATCCGGCACCTGCAACCCATCCTGTTCCCCACCCCGTACCGGGAGGTCCAGCCATGATGCCAGCCGACCAGGTCGCCAGCGTCCGCTACATCGTCGACGACGTCCAAGCGGCCATCGACTTCTACACCACTCACCTCGGCTTCACCGTGAACTTCAGCGCCGCGCCCGCCTTCGCCGACGTGGTACGCGGACCGCTGCGGCTGCTGCTGTCCGGTCCCGCCAGCTCCGGCGCCCGCGCCACGCCCGACCAGGCCGCCACCGCGGGCCGCAACCGTATCCACCTGATCGTCGACGACCTGGACGCCGAGATCGCCCGGCTGCGCGACGCGGGCCTACCGTTCCACAGCGACGTGGTCGCCGGCCCCGGCGGGCGCCAGATCCTGCTGGGCGACCCGGCCGGCAATCTGATCGAGCTGTTTCAGCCCGCCCACCAGCCTGCCGCCACTCCCTGAGGAAAGCCTCCATGTGACGGCCTCACATCCCACTGGCCGGCTCACCGCACTTCCCAAGATCCCAGGAGCGACCATGTCCGCCACCCCTGCGGTGCCGCGACGCCCATCTTCCCCGCACGCGGTACGGGCACTGAGACCTGGCCGACCCGGTCGGCAAAGGCGTCGAGCGACGCTGGCCCGAGCCGCGATGAGACCGTCCGGCGCGTCCAGACCCTGCTCGCCGAGCTGGTGCCCACCGGCGCCTGAACACCGCAACCGGAGATAGTCGTGGCGGGCACCGGTCAGGGGCTGTTGGAGCGCCGTCTGGGTCTGGCCGACGCGGTCGTCATCGGGCTGGGCTCGATGATCGGCGCCGGTGTCTTCGCCGCCTTCGCGCCGGCTGCGCGCGTGGCCGGCTCGGGGTTGCTGGTCGGGCTGGCGCTGGCGGCGGTGGTCGCCTACTGCAACGCGACCTCCTCGGCCCGGCTGGCCGCCCGTTACCCCGCCTCCGGCGGCACCTACGTGTACGGGCGGGAGCGGCTGGGGGATTTCTGGGGTTACCTGGCCGGGTGGGGGTTCGTGGTCGGCAAGACCGCCTCGTGCGCGGCGATGGCCCTGACCGTGGGCTCCTACCTGTGGCCGGAGCAGGCACACGCGGTCGCGGTGGCCTCCGTGGTGGCGCTCACCGCGGTCAACTACGCCGGGATGTCCAAGACGGTCTGGTTGACCAGGGGAATCGTCGCCGTGGTGGTGGCCGTGCTGGCCGCGGTCGCGGTGGCCTGCCTCGGCTCCGGTGCCGCGGACGCCGCCCGCCTGGATGTGACCTCCGATGCCACCGCCGCCGGGATCCTGCAGGCGGCGGGCCTGCTGTTCTTCGCCTTCGCCGGATATGCCCGCATCGCCACGCTGGGAGAGGAAGTCCGTGACCCGGCCCGGACCATCCCCCGGGCCATCCCGCTCGCGCTCGGACTGACCCTGGTGGTGTACGTGGCGGTCGCGGTGGCTGCGCTGACCGTGCTGGGCAGCACGGGCCTGGGCCGGGCGAGCGCCCCGCTGACCGAGGCCGTGCGCGCCGCCGGGCTGTCCGGCCTGGCGCCAGTGGTCGGTGTGGGCGCCGCGGTGGCCGCGATGGGCTCGCTGCTCGCGCTGATCCTGGGTGTCTCCCGCACCACGCTGGCCATGGCCCGCGACCGGCACCTGCCGCACGTGCTGGCCGCCGTCCACCCCCGCTTCAAGGTCCCTCACCGTGCCGAGCTGGTCATCGGCGCGATCGTGGCGATCCTGGCCGGCACGGCGGACCTGCGCGGCGCGATCGGCTTCTCCTCCTTCGGCGTGCTGGTCTACTACGCCATCGCCAACGCCAGCGCCTGGACCCTCACCCCCGCCGAGGGCCGCCCCATGCGGCTGATCCCTGCCGTCGGCCTGGCCGGCTGCCTGGTCCTCGCCTTCGCCCTGCCGCGGTCCTCGGTGATCGCCGGGGCCGCGGTGCTGGCCGCGGGCGCCGCCGCATACGGCCTGCGACGGGCGATCATCACCCGCTCGTCATGATGCGAAGATGGCAAGGCAGCCCACAGGGCACGGCGACGGAAGGCGCTTGAGCTCCGACGGGTCCCCTTCGGATGACGTCAGCTTCCCTCCCGCCTCGGCTTGCCGTCGTTGAGATGCGGAAACGGCTCCGAGTCAGGCGCAGCGCAGCAGGAACACGAATCCGTAGTCCATGTGGATCTGCTGGTGGCAGTGGAACAGCGACAATCCCGGCTGGTCGGCGGTGAAGTCGAAGTCGAGGCTCTGGTACCAGCCGAGCATGACCACGTCCATGAGCAGGCCATGGATGGCAGCGCCGGCGATGTGGGTGAGGTGGCCCACTGCGCATGCCGTATGCGATGCAGAAGGCCGAGGAGATCCGCGCCCGCGGCTACCCGCCCGGATTCCCGCTCAAGGACCTGGGGCTGCTCGCCGACGAACGGGTTTCGGAGCAGAGCCCCCGGCCACCGCGACGAGGCGGGTGGCTCGCCGTGGAGGATGCGGGGTCCAGGCGTTCGGCACTGTGCAGAGGTTCCGCCCGAACTCTCCCCTGACGCTCAGGAGCTCCCTTCGCGCTCGCCGGCGGACTACGGGGCCAGGTCGGTGTACGCGGCGAAGCCGGTGGTCTGCCAGGTGTGACCGCCGTTGGTCACCGCGAACGCTTCGAGGTCGTCGCGCTTCTCGACCCAGTCGCGGGCGTCGTCGCCCATCGCGTACGCCGCGGTGGCGAAGGCGTCGACGGTGGTCAGGCGGGGGCCGATGAGGGTGATGGACAGCAGTTCCCCGGCGGGCCGTCCGGTGTGCGGGTTGAGGATGTGCGGGCCGCGTTCGGCGTTGCCCGAGGTGGCGATGGCCAGGTCGTGGCCGGTGACCACCGTGCGGAGGGTGTCGGGCCGCAGGGGGTCGGCGACGGCGATCCGCCAGGGGCCGGGTTCGGGGCCGAGCTGGATGTCGCCGCCGCCGTTGAGGCAGTGGCGGGGCGCGCCGGCCTCGGTCAGCAGCAGGGACGCCTCCTCCACGGCCCAGCCCTTCACCAGGCCGGACGGGTCCAACCGGCCGCCAGGACAAGTGGCGAAATATCCGTCTGTGTCGAGTTCAACCTGTGCGCACAGGGCAAGGACGTGGGCCACCTCCGGCGGGCAGCCCGTCAGGCCGACCTCGCCGCGTGCGAGGCGGCTGATCGCGCTGTCCGGCCGGTAGGTGGAGAAGACCTCCTCCACGTGGTGCAGCCAGGCGACGGCGCGTGCCACCGCTTCGTCGGCGTCGTGGCGTACGTCGAAGGAGAAAACGGTGCCCATCGCCTGCTCGACGTGCCGGGTCACAGCGCACTCCGATCGATGGCGCTCTGGAGGGAGCGGGTGTAGCCGTCGCTGGTGTAGGTGGCGCCGGAGACGGCGTCGATCTTGGCGCTCTGGGCTGAGAGCGTCTCTTGGCGCAGGATGGGCAGCGCCGTGTCGCTGATCTCGAGGTCGCGCCGGTTGCCGTCCGGGGAGCGCAACACCTGAACGTCGGTGATCTTGCTGCCGGTGACGGTGATGCGCACCTGTACGGGGCCCCAGCGGGTGTCGACGGTATCCCCGTCGACGTTCCGGATGCCGGCGGAAGCCGCGGACGGCGAGGACGGCGCAGGGGTCTGGCCGCCGCTCCCGAGATCCGGCCGTACCGGCTCACGGGTCTGGACGGCTGCGGGCGGCGGGGCGAGGCCTGCGACGTCGTGTGGTTTGAACGACAGCAGGAGCGCCAGGCCGATGGCGGTGACGATCACCGCGAACACCATCCTGCGCATGGCGGATCTCCTTAGAATTCGAACGACTCGTGATGGATCTGCTGGTTGGGCACCCCTGCGGAGCGCAGCGCCTTGATCGCCGCGCGGGTCATGGCGGGCGGTCCGCACACGTAGGCGTCGTGCTCGCGCAGGTCGGGCAGCAGGCGGTCGAGCTCGTCGAACAGGCCAGGGGCCCTGGGCCCGGTCGAGAGGTAGAGCGTGGCGTCACCGCAGGCTCGGGCGATCTCCTGCAGTTCGCCCTGGAAGAGCAGTTCTTCGGGCGTGCGGGCGCGGTAGAGCAGTGTCACTCTGCCGGGCAGCGTCTCGAACAGGGTGCGCAGCGGGGTGATGCCGACGCCGCCCGCGATCAGCAGCGACTTGCCGCCACGGCCAAGACGCGCGGTGAAGCCGCCGTACGGGCCTTCGGCGAGCACCGGCGTGCCCGGCCGCAGCCGGGAGAGCGCCGCGCTGTGGTCGCCCAGCGCCTTGACCGTGATGCGCAGCTCGTCGCCGGCGGGCGCGGCGGACAGCGAGTACGGGTTGGCCGACCACCACAGCCCGCGGGTCAGGAACCGCCAGCGGAAGAACTGGCCGGGCTCGGCGCCGAGCCCTCGCAGGGCCCGGCCGGTCAGGTGAACCGACACGACGCCCGGGGCATCGGTCGTGACGCGGGACACGCGCAGGCGATGCCGCGCCCACAGCCGGACCGGGCCCAGGAACCGGTACCAGACCAGCAGCGCCGCCACCCCGAGATACAGGGCCCACCAGGCGAGCTGGGCGATGCGGTCGCCGGTGAACTGGGCGCCCGTCGCGAGCTGGTGCCCGAACGCCAGCCAGGCCGCCAGATAGGTGTAGAAATGCAGGTAGAACCACGTCTCATAACGCAGCCGACGACGCGCGGCGCGGGCGGAGACCAGACCGACCCCCAGGAGCAGCAACAGGGCCGCGGTCGCCTTCAGCATGTCGGGGAAGGTCAGCACCATGGTGGCCGTCTCGGCCACGACGCCGGCCTGGTCAGCCAGGGCGTACCCCCAGATGATCGTCAGCACGTGCACGGTGATGAGCCCGATGACGTACCGGCCGCCCATCGCGTGCCAGCGGGCCAGCCGGTCGCTGCCCACTCCGTGCTCCAGCGCCGGGATCCTGGCCATGAGCCCGAGCAACACGGCCAGCCCGTAGCCGGCCAGCAGTCCTGTGATGCGACCCGCCTCGGTGAGCCAGCCGTCGAGCCCCACCACGGACGGCGTGCCGCGCCACCACAGGACGAGGACCGCGACCGCGCCCGCAGCCACGGCGGCGAGCAGCCGCTCGGGGCGCATCGGACGGCGAGGCAGAGCCCTGCCGGCGCTGTGCCGCGTTGTAGCGTGAAGAGTGGCCATGAGGCCACCGTTCCAGGTCAGCCTATGTTTTCCCTCTGAGAGAGCCCTTTCAGAGGATTCTCAGAGGAAGTTCGCCTTTCCTGGCAAAGGAGGTGAGAATGAGCAACCTGTCGCGTCCGGACGGCACGCCGATCCGCGTGCTCGTCGTGGACGACGAACCGGACCTCCTGGAAGTGCTGGAGCGCACGCTGCGCCAGGAGGGCTGGCAGGTCGAGGCCGTGGGGAGCGGCCAGGCGGCGATCCAGGCGGCCGAGAGGTTCGCGCCGGACGCGGCGATCCTGGACATCATGCTGCCCGACCTCGATGGGCTGAAGCTGATGGGCAGGCTCAGGGAGCGCATGCCGGAGTTGTGTGTGCTCTTCCTGACCGCGCGCGATGCGGTGGAGGACCGGGTCGCGGGCATCACGGCAGGCGGCGACGACTACGTCACCAAGCCGTTCAGCCTGGAGGAGGTGCTCGCACGGCTGCGCGGCCTGCTACGCCGCGCAGGTATGGCCCGCGCCACCGACGGCGAGCGGCTCGTCGTGGCCGACCTGTCCCTGGACGAGGAGAGCAGAGAGGTGAGCAGAGCCGGCACACCGATCGACCTGACTCCGACCGAGTTCGAGCTCCTGCGCCTGCTCATGTGCAACCCGCGCAGAGTGCTGACCAAGGGGCAGATCCTCGACCACGTGTGGTCCTACGACTTCGGCGGCCAGGCGCACGTGGTCGAGCTCTACATCAGCTACCTGCGCAAGAAGATCGACGCGGGCCGCAAGCCGCTGATCCACACCGTGCGTGGCGTCGGATACGTACTCAAACCGTGAACCTCCTGCCGCGCACCCTCAAGGCCAAGCTGATCGCCGGGCTGCTCGTGCTGCTGGCGCTGTCGTGCGCGGCCGTCGGCGTCGCCACCTCCGTGGCCATGGAGAACTTCCTGATCGGCCGGCTGGATCAGCAACTCGCCGTGTACGGCGTGCAGTTCCCCGCCAGCCTGGAGCATGACGAGGACACCCGCGGACAGCCGCGGGGCACGTTCGGCGCGCGACTGCTCGACGGGCGCCTCACCCACGCGGCGGTCGTGTCGCAGGAGAGAGCCGTCCCGCTCAAGCTCAGCCACAGCGAGGAGGTGACGCTGGCCGCGCTCCCGGTCGACGGCCCGCCGCGGACCGTGACCCTGTCCGGCCTGGGCGACTATCGGGTCCAAGCCGCCCTGGGCCAGGACGGCGACGTCCTGATCACGGGGCTGTCGTTGCACGGGGTGGAGGAGACTCTGGAACGCCTGCAGCTGTTCGAGCTGGTGATGTTCGCAGGAGCGCTCGCCGCCGCCGGTCTCGCGGGCGTTGTATGGGTACGGCTGGCGCTGCAGCCGCTGCAACGCATCGCCACGACCGCCCGGAAGGTGAGCGAGCTGCCGCTGGCCAGCGGCGAGGTCGTCCTCGCCGAACGCGTGCCAGACACCGACCCGCGAACCGAGACCGGCCAGGTCGGCGCCGCGTTCAACCGCATGCTGGGCCACGTGGAGTCCGCCCTCGGCCGCAGGCACGCCGTCGAGCAGCGGCTGCGTGTCTTCGCCGCCGACGCGGGCCACGAGCTGCGCACGCCGCTCGCCGCCATCCGCGGGCACGCCGAGCTCGCGCTGCGCGGCGATGCCCCGATGCCGCAGGAGGTACGGCACGCGCTGAGCCGGATCGACGCCGAATCCGGCAGGATGAGTGAGCTGGTGGACGAACTCCTCCTGCTGGCCCGGCTGGACCAGGGACGCCCGCTGGCCAGGGAGGAGGTCGACCTGACCCGCCTGGCCATCGAGGCCGCCGGCGACGCCCGGGCCACCGCCCCCGGCCATCACTGGCGGCTCGAACTGCCGGAGGACCCGGTCACCGTCACCGGCGACCCGCTCCGGCTGCACCAGGTAGTCGCCAACCTGCTGAGCAACGCCCGCATCCACACCCCGGACGGCACAACCGTGACCGTGGCAGTCCGCCGGCTGCCGGGCGAGGCCGAGGTCATCGTCAAGGACGACGGCCCCGGCATTCCGGCCGACCTCCAGGAGGAGATCTTCGAACGGTTCTCACGCGCGGACCCCGGCCGGTCGCGTGCCAGCGGCGGAGCCGGGCTCGGCCTGGCGATCGTCCGCGCGGTGATGGCCGCGCACGGCGGATCGGTGGACGTGCGAAGCCGTCCGGGCCTGACCGAGTTCCGGCTGCGCCTGCCCGCATAGCGCCCTCGCTGTACTCAGCGGACGACCTCGACATTGGCCATCATGCCGCGGTCCTCGTGGTTGAGGATGTGGCAGTGGAAGGGGTACGGCTTGCCGTTCACGCTCATCAGCTGGAAGTCGTTGACGTGAATGTGGAAGGTGTGCTGCTCCTCGGTGGTGTTCAGCTTGGCCCGCACATCGATCGGGTTCGTCTCGACCTGCTTGCCGCTCGGTGATGCTGCGAAGTCCGGCTCGGCACGAGCCCTCGGCTGGATGCGACTCCGGCTCCCGCCGAAGCGGAGGCCCAGAGCCGATCAGTTGCCACTTCGCGCTGTGGCAGCGCATGTGCGACAGGCTGCTGAGTGCGATTCCGGCCGTGCACGACCATGCGAGCGGGCGACTCAGCCCACCCCGTTGGCGGAGGCGACGACCGTGTACAGCTCGCCGTGCTCGGCGGCAATCATCGGGCCGGGCAGAACAGCCGTCTGCCCGGCCCGGCATCATGCGGCGCTTCCGCTGCTCCCCCCGATGCAGCGGCTGCCTGGCCGTTGCCCCAAGGTCCCCGACCTGAGGCCCTGACCTACCTGTGTAACTATCCGAATGGGAGTAATGCGGCCCTCTGCTGAAGGTCGAATCTGTGAATAGTCGCATCACACACGGCACTCCTCAGCGCTGGCATTACCGTGGCCCCACCGGCCCCGTGCATTGAGGCTGAAGCGCAGTGCCCGGCCAGTCGGATACTGGCGCGCATCCTCGCCGGCGCCGCCAACCCAATCGAAACGGTCATGTCACGTTGCGACCTTCCCACGAAAACATGTCAAGCTGCGCATTCTCCGGAGCGATGCGACCAAGCGGTTGCTTCGTAGGGGCTCCTGGTCTTGAGGCAGCCGGGCAGAATGCCGACGAGCCGGTTGGCGAGCTGACACAGCGCGGCCCGGTGGCCGACGTCACGGGCACGCCGCATGTCGAAGGCGGCCCGGGCGATATCGCCGCCGACCCCGTCGAGGACGACGTCGACGGGGGCGACCCCATCGGTCCAGCCCGGAGCCGTGTAGTCGACCACCTCGTCGGCCCCCAGGTCGCGAGCCACACCGGTCTTGCGCGAGCCCCCGGCCGCCGCGACGACGGTGGCGCCCGCCGACTTGGCGAGCTGCACGAGGAGCGAGCCCACGCCGCCGGCCGCCGGCGTTCCCCGGGCTGTGGTGCGGTCGCCCGGATCATCATGGTCGCGGTACGCCCGGCGGCCAAGATCGCGACCACGTCGTCCAGTGACCCGGCCGACCTCGGTCCCAGCCGCGCGGCCCCGCTGGAGAAGGTGCTGAGCTGCTGCCCGGGAGCTGAAGCGAGCGGCCGGACACGTGCGTGCCTTCTCCGATCTGCTCCCCCAGCGCCAGGGACACCGGCCGGCCGGCTGGATCGACGAAGTTCGGGCCGGCGACCTGCGACAACTGCGTCCCTTCGCCGAAGGGCTGGATGTTCGGCAGAGCCAACCTCGACCTGCTCCGGAAACGGATCCTGCTGGCCTGAAAGTCTTCACGATCTTCGTGCCAGAGCCGGCTTGTCACGGCCGTCGGCACACGCCGGTGAGAACTTCGCGCCGGTCAGCGGCGCAACTCGACTCGGTCGGGACACCGCCGCGAAGCGAGTGCTCGGAACCATGCCTGCCGGCCCTGCGTCGAGAGGGAGCATCCATGCCCGGGTTGTGGGCAGGTGAGGCGCATGAGTGAAGTGGTCACCGTGACACCCTGCGAGGACGGCCCGCTGCTCCTACGAGGGCCGTTCGAGCTGCTCACCCAGGACGGGGAGCGGATCGAGGCCGGTCGTGCGACGGTCGCGTTGTGCCGTTGCGGTTTGTCGGCGGCCAAGCCATTCTGTGACGGTTCGCATAAGCCCGCCGGTTTCCGCGCGACCAGCGAACCCGACTCGCCGGCGTAGCTGCCGGGTGGAATGGGCGGCCCGCCGGATCCGGCCGCCCGCGTAAGGCATGCCGCCGGCCAGAGCGGCCCCGAGCGCGAGCCAGCTGCAGATGGCCCGCTCCACTATCCACACAGGCGCGAGCAGCGAGCCGGAGACGGGGAAGATCCGGCGCCCGCCCGCCCGCCACCGGCCCACCTCGGCCAGCCCCACGGCCAGAGTCACGGCCAGAGTCACGCCCGCCAGGAGCCCGCCGGACCGTCGTATGAGCGCGAACACGGGCAATACCGCCAGGAATGCCGTCATCTTCACCGGTTGCGCGAGGTCGTCATAGGCCTGCCGGACCCGCTGCGACCAGAACCGGCGCGTGTCGCAGGGCAGCCGCCGGACGTACAGGCCGAGCGGGCGCACCTCGCGCCCGCCATGGACGCGGACGGTGCGGATCAGCTCCAGATTCTCGAACAGCACGTTGCCGTCGTAGCCGCCCATTCGCAGGAAGAATCCGCGCCGTATGCCGAACGTGCCCGGGTAGTCGGCGCCGAAGCTGCGGTTGAGCAGCGTCCGTGCGTTGTCCCAGCGGGCGTGCCACGACAGCGGAGCGAAGTAATTCTGCGGCCTGACCAGCTCGGCGTCCCCCAGCAAAGCATGGATCGCAGCCAGGCCGGGCAGATCGTAGCGGACGTCGTCATCGGCGATCACCACACGCTCACCCGTCGCGAGCCGCAGCCCGGTGGTGACGCCCGTGACCTTGCCATTGGCGAAGCGGAGCCCGGCCGCCGGGCGGACATGCCGAACCAGGCGGTGCCAGCGGCGGGCGTGGCAGCCGAACAGCTCAGCCGGGCTCCCGTCCACCACGATCACCCGTACGTGCCTGGAGAGCCAGCGCAGGTAAGCGGTCAGCTCGTCGAGCCCGGCGTCGTCATGCCAGCGCAGCGGCAGCACGTAGTCAAGATCCAAGCGGCCAGGCCGTCCAGTTGCTGCCCGCATGGACGCCGAGCCGATCACGCCGGAACGGGCTGCGCCCGCAGCGAGCCGGTCCCACGTTGCCAGCAGCTCATCACGTGTTCGGCCCACCGTCGTTCGAGCTCCAGCGCGCAGGCGGCGCCGTACACGATGTCGCCCGTGCACGCGGGGAAGGCGGTGGCGAACGCGCCACACATGTCGTTCGCGGCGATCTGCTCATGTACGGCGTCCGCCTGTACATGCTCGTCGTAGAAGCGCACGGTCACGGGCCCGGCGCCGAGCCGGCGAAGCCCCGCGGCGTAGCGGCGGTTGGGCAAGGACGATGTCATCTCGATCGCGGCCAGGTGGCCGAGCAGCGCCGCGCGCCACCTGCGGTGCAACCCGAACAGGGACATCGCGTTGGAGATCGCCAGCGTGACACCAGGCACCCGATTCAGGTAGGCCCCGTAAGCGTCGTCCAGGCCGAGACCGCGCAAGGTGGCGCGAAACAGTTCGGAGTGCATACGCTCCCGCCTGCCGCCACCGTACTCATCGGACTGGATCTCCACGAGCGCGGCCTTGGGGCCCCCGCTGAGCCTCGGAATGGCCCACGTATGCGGGTCAGCCTCCTTGAGGTGATAGATCGAGCGATGCATGACGAACTCACGGAAGTTGTTCAGGCTGGCTTCGCGCTGGAGGAAGAGCGACAGCAACGGCTCCTCCTCCGGGCAGGTCAGGGCCGTCAGCGCCGCCCGCAGACCGGCGGGATCGAGGCTGTCGGGACGCGGGACGGCCGCCGCGAGGGACCGTTCGAAGCGCCGCTCGAGCACAGCCCGAAAGCCCAGCAGCGCCGGATCCCACTCCCACCGATCGTCCACTTCGTCGAACCCCTGATAGTGGAGCTCGTAGCAGGCGAACAGGGCCAGCTGCGCATCGTCATCGTCCAGCCCGGCAGCGGCGGTCGCCACGACCTCATCGGGCGGGCCGGTCCCGGCCGGGCCGCGGAGCAGGTCGAAGAGAGCCTCAGTGATCGACCCTCGAGCCGGTGGCAGCCGCATCACGCCTCCCGGCACCACATGGGATCGATAGGGACACGCCTGAGAACACAGGCATCACGAACCATGCGCACTCCCTTCAAGCCCTGTGCTGCTAGCGGCTGCCCGAGCGCCTGTTCGCTAAACTGGTTTAGAGGCGTCCGTAACTCGGCCGGCCGGTCGACGGGCTCGTGGTTCGCGGTAGTCCTGTTGCCTTGTTTACGGCGGTTGCGCGGGGTAGGCGGCCAC
>NZ_JBHSPA010000090.1:2328-12601 GCF_042656245.1 Nonomuraea insulae | reverse complement strand
TCAAACAGCCAGGACAGCAAACGCCCAGCTCAGCAACTCACTACAAAAGAGCTACACCCAAGCGGTATTGCATCGTGCTGTGCCCGCAGCTCGCACCTGTGGCCCACGCGTCTGGGTGCTCGTTTCGGCATCTGTTCCTCTCGCCGGGCCCTGACCGGCCGGGCGATTGGTCCGGCACGGTCCCCGACCTCGGCGAGATCCGAGCGTGCTTTCCCGGCGTGCTGTTCCACAAGTGCCTGCATGACGCGCTGCGGGACGAGCTCCCCCAGGCCAACACCTGGGCGCAAGGCACGGACGGCCAGCCCGCACCACCCACCGCACCCGATCCGGAGCGCCGGCCGCGAGGAGGACACCCCTATGACGGTCCTTGACGGCATCACCTTGCCCCGAAGGTGGCGCGTCACGTCCCGGCTGACGCCCGGCTGGCCGATCGACGAGGATCATCTCCTCGAACTCTGGCCGCACGGCCGCACGCAGGACGGGCGGATCCGATGGCTGTATCGGTTGTCGCGCCACAACCGGACGATCTTCTCCGCCGCTGACATCAGCTCGCCGATCGGCACCACGCTGTCCACGGACACGCTGATCATCACCGCGAGAACCGTCCTGTCGTTCCTGACCCTGTGTCCGGGAGACACCGACGCCGAGTATTTCGACGACTACAGCCGCGCCCAGCTCGCATGGCGTGACGGGTTCGCCGAGAAACTGTCGGTGTACGCGCTGGAGGAGATCTGCGGCTACTGCGGCCGGGAGCATGCTTCGCCCGGTTGCGGAACGGGGTAGCCCGTGCCGCGCAGCTCCAGCCGCTTCCCCGGGCTGCACCTGGCACAGCGCGCGGCGTTCCGCACAAGCGGTGGACTGTCGGCGGTGTGCCGTGCCCCTGAAGAGACCGGCCGCCTTCCCGCCGAGTGGGCGGAGCGCTACCGCGCCGATGTGCCGCGCATCGTGTATGTGGTGCTCTCCTACGCCACCCCCATCGCCTGGGTCCGCGACGACAACCGGGTGATCATCCCCGACTGCTGCTACTCCCTCACCACCACCCGCCACCAGCGGCTGTGCCGCACCTGGCTACCAGAGGAGCAGGCACCGTCGTAATCGTCCACGGCTTGTGCTGTGTCGCTCACCGAACTCATGTGGCGGGCTGCGCCTGCATTCCCGTCTGACCGTCTCACCGCTTCTTCCCTCACGCGCTATGAGCCCCTGGCCCGGGGCTCATAGCGCGTTTCGTTCCGCCCGCGACGCCCCTTGGAGGTATCTGACCGTGACCGAAACCGTGCGCCTGTCCCAGCCCGTGGACTACATCGCCATCGTGCCCTACCTGTTCGGCTACCACCCGACGATGAGCCTCGTCGTCCTTACCTTCCACGCTCAAGCCCTCATCACCAGCGTCCGCCACGACCTGCCCAGCAGCCAGGACGAGGCCATCGACGTCATCGCCCACTGCCTCGACCTCCTGACGCACGACGCCGCCAGCGAACTGGCCGTGATCGGCTACGGTCCCGCCGCCCTGGTCACCCCGGTCCTGGTTGGCCTGCGCGAGGCGATCGAGCCGACCGGCGTTCTGCTCGCCCAGATGCTGCGGTGTGCGGACAACCGCTACTGGCCCCACCCCGACACGGGCCCTGCCGAAGGCGTTCCGTACGACATCACGACCAGTCAGGCCGCCGTCGGCGCGGTCGTGGCGGGCCTGAGCGCGCTGCCGGACCGGGACGCGTTCGCCGCCCTGCTGCAGCCGCTGGAGGGAGCGGACCGTGACGCCGTACGCGAAGCCACCCGCGTCGCACGTCAACAGGCCACCGCGTTGGGCACCGCCGCGCCCCGCTTCTGGTACCAGGAAGGCCTGCGATGCGTCCACGCCGCCTTCGCCCGCCACCAGGCCGGGGAGCCGATCCCCGCCGGGGAGGTGGCGTGGCTCGGCCTGCTGCTCACCGCCATCCTGGTGCGTGATGCCGCGAGCCTGATGGTCGGCACCTACCCCGCCGCGGCCCACATCGCGCTGTTGAGCGAAGTGGCCCGCCGCGTCGAACCCGGCTACGTCGCCGCCCCCGCGACGTTGCTGGCCATAGCCGCCTACGGCTCCGGCGCCGGAACCCTGGCGCGCATCGCCGTCGATCGCGCCCGCGCCGACAATCCCTCCTACAGCATGGCGTACCTGCTGGATTACGCCCTCAGCCACGGCGTGCCGCCCTCCGCGGTGCACCAGATGCACGCCACCATGACCGCCGAAGAGCTGGAGACCCAGCTCATCACCTGCCCCACGGCGGCCCTGCCCCGGCTGCCCGCTCCGGTCGAAGGGCGGTGAAGGGGGATGGGCTTCGCCGTCACCTCCTCGGCCGTCGTGATCGGCCTGGCAGGCCACCTCGTCCGCATCGAGGCCGACGTCCGCCCCGGCCCGCCCGGCTTCCAGCTGATCGGCCTGCCGGACACCACCACGGCCCCGATAAGGGATCGGGTACGCGCCGCGATCCTCAACAGCGGCTACACCTGGCCGGAACAGCAGGTCACGGTCACCGTGCTCCCCTTCGGCCTGCCCGCCTACGGCTCCGCGCTGGATGCGGCCATCGCGATGGCCGTCCTGGCCACCGCCGACCTGGTCCCCACCAGCACTGTGGCCCGGACCGCGTTCCTCGGCGAACTCGGCCTGGACGGCAGCCTGCGGCATGTCCGCGGGCTGACCTGCGCCATCCGTACACTGACCGGCTCCGGCATCAGCGCCATCGCCGTACCCGCCGCCAGCACCGACCACACCGGACAGTGGGCGGTCATCCCCGCAGCCTGCCTGGCCGACCTGGTCGACCAGCTGAACAACGGCCCGACCCTGACCGCACCACCACCCGCCGCCATCGCGGAACACGCCCCCGGCCTGGACCTGGCCGACCTGCCCGGCAACCAGCCTGGCAAACGCGCCCTGGAGATCGCCGCCGCCGGGGGACACCACCTGCTCCTGCATGGCAGGGGCCCCGCCGCCGGGCTGGCCGCGTGCCTGCCCGCCCTCCTCCCGCCGCTGGACGCCGCAGCCCAGGCCGAGATCTACGGCTTGTACGCACTCACCGAAACCCTGTCGCCGGGCCACCGGCCGTTGTGCACGCCGCACTACACCACCACCGTCGATGCGATCTTCGGCCGCAGCACCGACAACGTGGTACGCCCCGGCGCGGTGTCACTGGCGCACACAGGCGTGCTGTTCCTCGACGACGCCCCGGAGTTCGCCCGCAGCGTGCTGGACGGCCTGCGCTACCCGCTGGACACCGGCGAGATCATCCTCGCCGGTACCGGCGGCATCGTGCGCCTGCCCGCCCGCTTCCACCTCGTCCTGGCCACCCATCCGTGCCCCTGCCCCGCCGGCTCCTGCCGCTGCACCCCGGTCAACCGGCAGCGCTCACCTAGTGACGGACGATCTTGGTGGCAAATTGATGGCAAACGATCAAAAGGCCACCTTCCGATTCACGGAAAGCGGCCTCTGAACTGGGAAAACCCTGTGGGGCTACCAGGACTTGAACCTGGGACCTCTTCCTTATCAGGCAACTCGAATACATGTATCGATCACCGGGTGCGACATGTTGACCTGGCAGAAGGGGCCGCCAACGTCCGTCAGCGTCCGTGATCGTCGGTCGCGGTTGTCACGCAGATAGTCACTCGGGCGCCCTTGCGAGCGCGACGCCTGTGAAGACCAACGTCCGTGGACAGCACCATACGATCATGCTTCGCACAGGCGCGCTGCAGCGCGCCTTCTGCACACTGCGACCAGAGGCTCGCCCTAAAGGGGAGATATCTACCACCCAATCTGCTGTCCGGCCGTCTAGTTATGGCTCAGCGCTTAAATGCGAGCTCGCTGTCGAGCTCTGCCAAGCAGCCACCTGGAACACCATTCAGGAGATAGGAGACCGAACATCCAAGTTTTTTGGCGAACAGTTCAACCAGCGGGTCGGGAGCGTTCCGCTTTCCACTCTCGATCAAACTCAAGTAGGAATAGGTCAGCTCTGGATGAGCCAGGTCTTCCTGCGTAAGTCCACGCATTAGGCGAATAGCCTTGATACGTTGCCCCACAGAAGTTTTTCCTTTAGACAGTAGCTGCGCCAAAAAGGTTTCGGCATAATAATCCCCAGCGCGGATACGAGCGCGAATTTCTTCCTCAAGCCCCAACTTAGCCAGTACGTAGACTAAATGTCTACCCGCATCTTCATTCCCTTCGTCGGCGCGCTTGCGCAATTCCTCGTATCGCCCAAGTCGCCCCAGCAACCTCACAAGGTCGGAAACTGCGTAATGGATACCGGCGTCCGCTGCTCGACGGAGAAGCTGTTCAGCATATGCGTACAATCCCTCACCGTAGGCCTTTTCGCCAACAATAGCCTGGTCATGAGGGCTCTTAAGGTGGTCACACAGTGCCTGCCATGTTGAGTCGGGGATCGCCTCGCCATGGCGCGCATCTCCTGCATGTTGTTGCAGATAATCTGCCACAACATAGCCTGCGATCTGTCCCATGGAGTTCGAGTCAGAGACTGGAGCCAACGCGGCAACGGTCCCATGTAGCTCATGCGTGGCATATGTTAAGGCCGACTGGAACCAATTAGGCGGAGCCTTGGCCCGCTCTCGTGAATCGCAGTAGCCATGCGCCGCCTCCCGTAACAGATCAGCGCTGAGTGGAGATCTGACGCCAAGGTTCGTCGCATCGATGGCAGCGTTCAACACGGCAGCCGAGTACGTATTGGCGCCTCTCCAGTGAGCTACCAGGTGGGGGGCTGCAGCGATGACTTGAATGGGGCCATAATCCGTCGACTCCAACGCCGTACGCCAGTATTGGTCTCCGTCGGCTGCGAGAGAACGCGCACGGTCCAGCTCTGAAGGACTGAGCCGAGCATCCAAGTGAACGACATCTGCGAGCTTTAGCACTTCCTTAGCGGCTGCGTGTGGATCTACGGAGCCAGAGTCACGTGGAGGCTTGCTGTAAAGATTATACCGCGTCGGCCATATTGTCGCGATCATAATGATCCCTGGCCTTCGCAGGGCACGCACAGTCCCAGCGCCGAGACATCTTGGGCCCGCAAGATAGTTTTGCAACTCGTCAAGCCAAACCACCAGCTTAGTGGATGCTGTAAGCGCCTCGGCAGCGTCCTCGAGTTGACGGATGCTGGCAGGATGAAGCAGCCACCAATCCGGCACCAACGCGCGTATTGCTTCGTAGGCGCAACGAGTCTTGCCGACGGATGATCCGCCGACCAGAATCACTAGCCCGCCTCTCCCCATTGCCCGCTTGACCAACGCACGGGCACCACGGTCTCCGCCATCAATGTCTCGCGCCATATAGGACGGAAGGTCGCTGGTGGCTCCTGTCACCTCGATAGGTACATGAACGCCGAGGGACCGTGCATCAGTTTGCGTAACGCGAATTGCTGTAGATAAAGGCGCGACCGCAGTCACAGCGCGGCTACGCGCATTCCGCCACTTACCCCACGCCTCCTGTGGAACACCACAGGCTCGTAGAAATTTTTCCAGGGTTTCTTCGCTCGGCCGTCCTTTCCTGTAAGCGTCGGAGACCGTGCTCGACGACAGTCTGTCGTCACGCTCGAAAGCCCGGTTCAATTGGGCAACGGAACGCCCATTGGCTAGCCCCTCCAACGCCGCCGCTAACTCCTCCGGCGTGGACACCTCATCCGGATCGATCACCGTCTCTACCCCTGCTCACCGTCGTCGACTCACTCCTTGTACGGCGATCTTCGCCGGATGCAGCCGGACAGCCTTGCACGGCTGTCGGGTCAGCCACCTCCCTAGAAGGTCAGGCTGCCTCACTCACACTCTCATGCAGACATTTTGTCCGGCCTGTTACGGATCTGCTGCCGGAATCTGTTGATGCGGATCCCATAGGACTCCACACCCAACAGCGAAAGGATCCGCCGATGCAGGATCTGCCTGAGTGGATTCCCTTGGCCACCAGTGCCATCAACCTCGCCACAGTCCTGGTTGCCTGGGCGATGAACCGGCGACGGAGTCCAGGCAACCAACGACACAAACGTGCTGTCAGGCGCCGTCACCGTCGATAGGCCCGTCTCCAGAGCCATCTATGCACGAGTGCTGAAACACCAGGGTCACCGTCAGCTCGTAACCAGTGTTTCAGCAGTACAGGGGGACAGCATGGGCATCGCTGTCCCCGGCCTGTCTCCGCTGTCTCCAAGGGGTTTCCGCACTTCGGCAGGGAATTAGGGACAGCGGGGACAGCAGGGGCATGATTACGGCGTTGAGCCTCCCAAGGACGCTTTGATCGCCTGAAAGCCCGGAGCGCCAGCGGCGGCCAGGTCATGGGCTGCACGGTGGAGTTCGGTCACGGCGTAGACGTTGAGCGCTGTAGCGTCCGGTGCGACGTCCAGCGCCGTGGCGGTTGCGGCTTCGGCGTCGCCTTGGATGACTTGGGCGCGTGCGAGGCAGGCTCCGTACCAGGCTCTGTCACGGCGATAGTGGTCAGGCAGAGTGGACAGACCTTGCTCAAGGTAGTCAGCGGCGCGGCGGCCGTCGCCGAGTTCCAGTTCGGCCATGCCGCGTTGCATGAGGAACCAGCCCTCGTCGTAGAAGTACATCCACGGTGGTTCGTCGTCGGGGTGTTCGGCGGCGTTTCGGATGAGGTCTTCGGCTTCGGCGAGTCTGCTGCGTGCCTGGTTAGCTTCGCCGAGTTGGGCGTGGCCTCGGCCGGCCATCTGGGCGGCCATGCCTTGCACGCCGTGGGTGGTGCGGCCGTCGTGCCAGCGGGAGGCTTCGGCCAGGCGGACGCAGCGGGGGGCATCGCCGAGGCTCCAGGCTTGGTGCGCGCGCATGTTGAGGGTGGTGGAGGCGAGGCAGGCGTCGCCAGCTTCGAGGGCCCAGGCGTGGGAGCGGTCGTACCAGGCTAGGGCGGCTGCGTGCTGGCGGGAGTCGTGGCACATCCAGGCGATGAACTGGGCGTACTGAGACAAGACGGCGACGGCCCGATCGGCGAGCGGGCCTCGGGCGCCTCGGGCGAGGTCGGCCACGGTGGAGAGCTGGGCGTGGATGAGCGGCAGGAGCGGCCGACTGCCGATGGTGTCTTCGACGCGGCGGTGTTCGGCCAGGCAGTGTTCCAGCCATTGCACGGTCGCCAGATCGACGCGGGAGGGGTGTTCGATGGCGCGGGTGATGCGTTCGTACAGATCGGCATCGGGGGCCAGCGCAGGGAGGGCGAGAATGGGGACCGGCTTGATGACGGTGCCGAAGAGTTGGTCTTCCGTCAGGCCGAACGCCTTGCAGTAGAGCGTGGTGTAGAAGGCATCCGGGCGGTGTTCGCCGGTCTCGTGGCCCCGAATGCGGCGGATGAGGTTCGGCAGCTCGGTTAGGGGCTTGTCGGAGGCCTTGGTCAGTTCGCAGGCCAGGTCGCGCTGCGACCAGTCGCGGGCAGTACGCGCGGCGAGCAGGCGGGTGGCCCAGACGGGAACCTCTGGAGAGTCGTTCATCCAGTGCACCTCCGGGGACGGGCAGACACGGGAGCGGACATCAGGGGTCGCCTCTCAGTGTCCTCTTCTGACGTAGTACCGCGCGTAGCTCTCATGTAGTCGTGCACCTGGACACCGATGGTTTCTACTCGTGGACGGCTTCTGACAACGACGGCCGGGGATCGTGTGGCATAACCGGTGAGCTTGAGCGGGCCGCCACGCTCCTGCGGCAGGCACTGCAGTCGTTAGCGCCAGGTGCCACGGGCGCGGTCCAGTTCGTACGTCTCGACCGCTACGCATCGGACCCCTCCTACGTCTATGGCACGACCCTGCTGCGTCTGCGCAGGGAGAAGGCCATCGCCGCCGCCGAGTGAGGCCGGCGGATTCGTACGCCAGATCAGCTATCGCGGAGGGTGGCGTTCGCATGCGCCGCCCTCGCTGCGTGAACCGAAAGCACGACGCCATGTACGCATGGGAACCGCACGTCCCATCCAGTTCGCGTCCGGTCCGTGTGACGGAAACCTCGTGTTGCGGTGAGTACGAGTGGTGCTGCGAGGCCGGGCAGTTCTTCGTCCTGCGCCACACCGAGGGCGTCGGGTACGAGGAGACCGGCCGGGGCCACCGCGCCGCTGCTCGCCTCGTCTGGGCCGCACTCGTGGGCACCCACAGACACAAGGAACGCGCGTCCTGAGGCCACCTGCCCACGTCACCGCTCTGCCTGGACACTTGCCGTGACGATGTTCTCGACCCTCGTGGAAACGGCCTGCCGCTGGAAGCAGGCCCCCGAGTCACGCCCCGGCACCTCCACCGTCCGGACGTGCTCGAACCCCTGCTCCAGGTAGTAGCGCTGTAGCCCGTGATTCGTCTTCCACACATCCAGCCGGAGCCAGGGGAGCCCCCGCTGGGCGGCCTGATCCACCGACCAGTTCACGATGTCGGCTCCCAGGCCCTCACCGGCACGGTCGCGGGCCAGGAGCAGCTTGTACAGGTACAGAGCAGGTCCATCGACGTCCGAGTCCCAGAAGTCGAGATCAGGCCGGGTGTTGAGGGTCACCGTGGCGATGGTCTCGTCGCCGTGCTCGAAGACCCACGTCTCACGGTTGGCGATGTTGCGGCGGATCTTCTCCCGGCCGATGTCGTCCCACTTGGCCGTCCACTGCTGGATGCCGCGCTTGTCCAGCCAGCGTTCGGACTCGGCACGCAGCTCGATGACGCGGTCCGTGTCGCTCTCGACGGCGAGACGGGCTGCCAGGACGGGACGCTCAGGCATCGCTGTACCCCACTTGGTAGACGTACTTCGACCCATTCCCCGGCCTGATCTGGTGCAGCACCAGCACCGGCTTCCCTGAGGTGGTCAACGTAGTCCGCACCACTTCGAGCACGGCCATCACGCCGGCCAGTTGCAAGCGGTCTGTCTCCTGGCGAGAAGCGATGCGCGGGGTCAACTCGTCCATGTGGTTGCGCATCGGGCATCCGCGGTCGGCGAGGACCTGGGCCGTGTTGACGCTGTTCGGCTCCATGATCCTGGTGTCCTTGACGCAGTTGTACGCGTAGTAGGAGTCGGCCAGCGATTCCGGCTCGTTGGCGGGCTGGTCGGGGCCGGGGCCGATGTAACGGACGCGGCTCCTTACGACGACCCGCTCACTCTCTGGGATGCCCAGCCGCTCCGCGATCGGTGTTCCAGCCACCATATGACTGCCGGGCAGGATGCTGACGCTGATGGTCTGGCGGTGGGAGTAGCCGGCGGATTCGACGTCCGCCGTCCAGCCGTCTGTCTCGACGTTCTCCAGGCGCTTCGGGTCCTGCCACTTCGTCATGTGCCACGTCATGCACAGCGACTCGCGGACGTAGAAGCCCTTTTTCGGCACGGCCACGACCAGGCCCTCGCCGATCAGCGCCTGGTAGGCGTGTCGCACGCTCAACGACGACACCTGCTCTTGCTCCATGAGTTCTGACGTGCTGGGAAGCCGGTCCCCCTCGGCGTACTCGCCGCTCAGGATGGCCTGTCGTAGGTCGTCGGCGATCCGTGCCGACACGTCCCCGCGGAGCGTGTCGCGCCGCCTCTGGCTGGGCATGTTCGGGCCCCTCTCAGTCTCCTTGTTTAAACAAGTATGCCAGAGTGGTTGACGGGCCTTGTTCGCCTTGTTTAAATAAGACGCACCAGGGCATGATCAGCTCAGCTGACCAGGCCAAACAACGAAGAAGCCGGGATGCGGTCCCTAGTCGCCAAACCAGTCCGCACCCCGGCGCCCCTTCTAGAGAGGTGTCTTCATCATGACCCACGGGTCCAAGACCATGCAGGTCGTCCCTGACGACCTCACCGAGCCCATCCAGTGGTTCTGTCTCATGTGTGACGGCGTGGAGGAGTCCGCGCCGGGTGCCGAGCCGCCGTCGCCGTCGATCTGCCCCACCTGCATCCGCCTCGCCCTCGTCCAGTCCCTTCGGGCGCTGGGGGTGAAGCTGTGAACAACCAGCACACCGACCAGTACGAGGCCGATGACGTCGCCGATCTGCTGGACGACCTGATCAACGCCGAACCGGCGTGCGACTCCACCAAGGCCGTGCTCTTCACCGGTCCCGACATCGAGACCGACGAAGAGCGATGGGTGCGGGAGGCGATCGCCAAGGCCATCTGCCAGGCACGTTGCCCGGCCCGCGCCGCCTGCCTGTCCTACGCCATGGCGCTCGACCCGGAGGAGGGTGTCTGGGCGGGCTACACCGCAGAGGAACTGCGGGAAGTACGTCCGCTCCTCACTTTCCTCCCGCGCCACCGTACGAACGAGGTGGCGTGATGGCTACCCGCTTCCAGTGCTGCGAGTGCGGCAAGCGAACCCGCAGCC
>NZ_JBHSPA010000090.1:0-2280 GCF_042656245.1 Nonomuraea insulae | reverse complement strand
ACGGCGCTCGCTGCCAGCCCGGCTGCCGCGTCTGCCGCATGCTCGTCCGTTCCGGCCACTGAGCGGACACCAGCACATGTCTCACGACCAGCCCCCGAACACCATCAGCGACCAGCAGTGGGCGCGACTCCAGGAGAACGCCCGCAAGGCCAACCCGCATCTCGATCGCTTCTCCAAACTGGAGGCGATCAAGCACCGCAAGCAGTCCGCCCAGCAGTTCAAGAACCGCAAGTGGAGCTAGCCATGATCACAGTCCTCTCCTACATCCTCGCCTTCCTCATCGGAGGTCTCTTCATCGAGCTGGTGCGCATGGGCCAAGGGCGCTACCGGCTGTGGCAGGTCTCCCGTGTCACCGTTCGCCAGGGCGGCTCTCTCGAAGTCATCGCCCAAGGCTGGGCCGCTTCCCCACGGAACTGGTGCAACAAGCCCGGCTGCCCGCGCTGCTGGGGACGGCGGTGGAGCCGATGAACCCGTCCCACGACCGCCCCGCAGACTCACCGAACGGAGCACCCGCCATGAACGACTCATCAGCCACCGCCCCGCGCCCACTATCGGAGGGAGGACAGACCCTGATCTCGGTCACCGCCGCCGCTGTCGGCGTGCTGGGCCTGATCGGGTTCGTCATCTCCTTCGCCACCGTCATGGACGCGGCCAAGCCCACCTTCGGATCACTCGCCTTCCTGCTGCCCCTCGGCGTGGACCTCGGAATCGGGGTGTTCTCCGCGCTGGACATCGTCCTGGCCCGGCTGAACATGCGGGTGCGCTGGCTACGGTTCGTCCCCTGGACGCTCACGGCCGTCACGGTCTACCTGAACGTCGCTGCCTACGCCAACGCACCCGGCGGGCCTGACTGGTTCGCCGTCATCGCCCACGCGATCCTGCCCGGCCTGTGGGTCGTGGCCGTAGAGATCGGCACCCACGCCGTACGCAAGCGCGCCAACCTGGCCAACCCTTCCCGCCGTCTCGACAGCATCCGCCTCTCGCGCTGGCTGCTGTCTCCGGTTCCCACGTTCGCTCTATGGCGGCGCATGGTGCTCTGGGAGGTGCGCTCGTACCCCGACGCCCTGAACCGCGAACGCGACCGCATCCTGGCCAAGACCGACCTACAGGACCACTACGGCCTCCTGTGGCAGTTCAAGGCCACCCGCCGCGAGCGCGCCCTGTACAAGCTCGGCGAGCTGGCCCCGGCCAGCGCACCTATCCGGGCTGAGTCAGTACGGCTCACACCGCCCGCGACTCCCAAGCGCCCGGCCCTGACCACCGCACCGCCCCGCAAGCCCAAGCCGCGCAAGACCACCCGCCCGACCGTCACCCCGTCCGAGGTGGACGACCTGATGCCGCTGGGCTGGCAGGTCGCCGCCGACCACGACGCACGAGGCATCACCCTGACCCGGGATCGACTCCGCGACGCCATCCGCCAGACCGGCCAATCCCTCTCCACCGACCGCGCCGGAGCACTGCTGGCCCGCCTGCGGTCCGAGACCGGTCCGACCGCCGAGAACGCGGGACGCGAGGCCGCCTGATGGACCTCTGCCTCGCCCGCCCCTCGACCGGCGACCCGCCACCGGTCGGACCGCACGAACCGATCGCCGACACCAACACGACTGCCCGCACGGACGAGACGCGGTCCCACCGCACATCGCCCCTGACCAGCCCAGTACGGGACGCGACCTCATCCGCCAAGACTCTGGCCGCGCCCCGTAACCCCGCCCGCAGGTACGCACACGAGGTGCCCACATCATGACGCATCACCCGCACGAGCACGAAGACCACCACAGCGAAGAAGACGAGCCGACCACCTTCGACCGCACCGAACCCGGCGGCGAAGTCGTCCCGCTCGACGCGGCCCGCCGCCGCGCCCGCCGCGCGGACGACCAGGAGGCCGACCGCGAAGAGGACGAGTTCTTCGACCGCGAGACCATCGCGATCGAGGGCACGGTCCTCGGGCCTCCGGTCGACCCGCCGGACGACGACGTGCCCTACCGCTCCACCAACGACCAGCGCCGCGCCCCGATCATCCCGGCCACGCTGCGGTCCTGGAAGGGCACCCGCGCCATGCTCGCCTGGCAGGCCAAGGACGCCGGGTACGTCGTCGGCTACCACGCCGTCCGCTCACCCAAGTACGCCGCCAAGGCGACCGTCTACGCCCCGGTCGGGTTCTTCCGTGCGACGGGAAAGCTCCTGCACTGGGCCACGGCGGAGGAGGGCAACTGGGCGCTTCGCCAGTACGCCGCCGACCGCAACGACCCGGAGACGTGGCTCAAGCTGGACAAGCAGCGC
>NZ_JBHSPA010000089.1:0-131271 GCF_042656245.1 Nonomuraea insulae | reverse complement strand
CCGGTGCGCAGCCGGTCGGCCAGCCCGGCGGTCGTGCGCTCGCGCAGCGGCACCACGGCGACCGCGCCGTCGGCGCCGGCCGCCGCCACGACCTCGCGGCCGAGCAGCTCCTCGACGATCTGGCCGCCGAGGGTGGCGGGGTCGGGCCCGCGGGTGGCGCCCGGCCTGAGGGCGGTGACGTTGACGACCGCGTACGGCTCCGCCGCGTCGATCCCGCACGTCCGCAGCCTGGCGTTGAGCTCGGCCACGTCGGCCCCGGCCAGCGCGGCCACGACGAGCTGCTCGGCCAGGCGGCGCTCGACCCTGCGGCCCTCCTCCATGCGGCTGCGTTCGAGGCCCACGCAGGCGGCCAGCTCGTAGCCGAGGTCGGCCCGGTCGAGCAGGTCGCCGTCGCACGCCAGCGCCCACCCGGCGGCGCGGTGGCCACGCCCGACGGCGAAGATCGTGTACTCGCCCACCCTGGCGGGCAGCCGGGGCGCCGTCAGGTACGCCTTCGCCAGCCGTACCGGATCGTCGGCCTGTCCCACGATCACCTCGCCTGACGGGGACAGGACGGCGCCGGTGACGCCCAGCTCGGCGGCGGTCAGCGCGAACAACTCGCGCAGGTCGGCGCCCTCGGCGATGGCGGCGACCAGCCTGCGGTGGCGGCCGAGCGCGTCGCGCACGTCGCCGGCCAGGCGGGGCACGACCAGCTCGGCCATTGTGCGGAACGAGACCTCGACCGGCACCTCGACCAGCGGCAGGCCGGCGACCTCGCACGCGGCCACCAGGTCGGCGGGCACGTGGCCGAGCCACGCCTGCCCGGCGCCGAGCGCGGCGACCCCGGACTCGGCCAGCGCGGCGACGAACCGGGCGGAGTCGCCCGGCGCGTGCCACCACATGAGGCCGGTCAGCACCAGCTCGCCGCCACCCAGGTAGCGGCCGGGCTCGGGCAGATCGGTGATGTGGACGGTGCCGAACTCGCGGGTCGGGTCGCCGGCGAGCAGGGTCAGGCCCAGCTCGTCGATGGCCAGCAGGTCAGAGATGCGCACTTGGAGGAATATACAAGCCCGATATGACAAGCGATGACCGGGATTTCACGTCGGGCGCATAGGACGGCCGGGCCGCCGGTGCTCTACTCGGAGGATGACGGAGACGGCTGACACGATCCGGGTCGACGCCACGCCAGGGCAGGGCGTCGGGGACAGCGCGCGGCGGCCCGACGCCACGCTGAAGGTGACCGGCGAGTTCGCCTACTCCTCCGACCTGTGGCTGGAGGGCATGGTGTGGGGGGCGACGCTGCGCAGCCCGCACCCGTCGGCGTGGGTGCGCTCGATCGACGTGGGCCCCGCGCTGCGGATTCCTGGCGTGCTGACCGTGCTGACGCACGAGGACGTGCCTGGCGAGAAGTTCTACGGCCTGGAGCACAAGGACCAGCCGGTGCTGGCCATCGACCAGGTCCGCTACCAGGGTGAGCCGGTGGCGCTGGTGGCCGCCGACCATCCCGAGACGGCCCGCAGGGCGGTCGCGGCCATCGTGGTCGAGTACGAGCCCCGCCAGGCCATCACCGACCCCCGCCGGTCCCAGCACTTCGTCCGCCATCAGCCGGTGCGCCGCGGCGACACGTTCGAGGCCGAGGTCGTCGTCACCGGCGAGTACGAGGTGGGCATGCAGGACCAGGCCTTCCTCGGCCCGGAGTCGGGACTGGCGGTGCCCGCCGAGGACGGCGGCGTGGACCTGTACATCGCCACCCAGTGGCTGCACGTGGACCGCGACCAGCTCGCGCCCTGCCTGGACCTGCCGAAGGACAAGGTACGCCTGACGTTGTCGGGCGTGGGCGGCGCGTTCGGCGCCCGCGAGGACCTGTCGATGCAGGTCCACGCCTGCATGCTGGCCCTGCGCCTGAACCGCCCGGTCAAGATCGTCTATGGCCGTGAGGAGTCGTTCTTCGGCCACGTGCACCGGCACCCGGCGCGGCTGCGTTACGAGCACGGCGCCACCCGGGACGGCAGGCTCGTCTACGTCAAGGCCGACATCCTGCTGGACGGGGGCGCGTACTGCTCCTCCTCCCCCGCCGTGGTGGGCAACGCCGCGTCGCTGGGCGCGGGGCCGTACGAGGTGGCGAACGTGCGGGTGGACGCCACCGGCGTCTACACCAACAACCCGCCGTGCGGCGCGATGCGCGGCTTCGGCGCGGTGCAGGCGTGTTACGCCTACGAGTCGCAGATGGACCGCCTGGCCGAGGCGTGCGGTCTGTCGCCGGTGGAGATCCGCGTGCGCAACGCCGTCTCCCAGGGCTCTCTGCTGATCACCGGGCAGGTGATCGACTCCCCGGCCCCGCTCGCCGAGATGCTCCGCGAGCTGGAGGCGATGCCGCTGCCCCGGGAAAGGACGCGGGACCTGCGGGGGCTGCCCGGCGGCGTCTCGCAGACCACGCACGGCGAGTCCGTGCGCCGCGGCGTCGGGTACGGCGTGGGGATCAAGAACATCTGCTTCTCCGAGGGCTTCGACGACTACTCCACGGCCCACGTGCGAGCCGAGCTGATCGGCGGCGAGCCGCACGTCACGGTGCGCACGGCGGCGGCCGAGGTGGGCCAGGGCCTGGTGACGTTGCAGGCCCAGATCGCGCGCACCGAGCTGGGCGTGGCCGGCGTCACCGTGGCCGCCGCGGACACCTCGGTCGGCTCGGCGGGCTCCTCGTCGGCCTCGCGCCAGTCGTACGTCACGGGCGGCGCGGTGAGGGCGGCCTGCGAGGCCGTGCGCGAGCGGTTCGAGGGGCTGCCGGCCGCGGAGGCCCTGGCGCGGTTCGGGCCGATCGAGGAGACGCGCGAATACCGGCACCGGCCCACGTACCCGCTCGATCCGTTCACCGGGCAGGGCAACTCGCACACGCAGCTCGCGTTGTGCGTGCACCGGGCCGTCGTGGACGTGGACGTGGAGCTGGGCCTGGTGAAGGTGGTCGAGCTGGCGGCGGTGCAGGACGTCGGGCGGATCATGAACCCGCAGGCGCTGGAGGGGCAGATCCACGGCGGCTCCGCCCAGGGGCTGGGGCTGGCGCTGATGGAGGAGATCCAGGTCCGCGACGGCCTGGTGCTGAACCCGTCGTTCACGGACTACCTCATCCCCACAATCCTCGATATGCCGCCCATGACGATGAAAATCCTGGAAAATCCGGACCCGTCGGCTCCGTACGGATTGCGCGGCGCCGGCGAGCCTCCCACGCTCTCCTCCACCCCCGCCATCGCCGCCGCCGTCAGAGCGGCTACGGGACTTCGGTTGACTCGCGTTCCGATTAGGCCGGAAGATATCGCCTTGTTCGACAACGGCTCGACAAAGGGGGCATCCGATGGCAACCGCGCGTGAGGCGGCCGAGGCGGAGTTCAGGCGCTTCGACACCGACGGCGACGGCCTGCTGACGGCCGGCGAGATCAGGCAGGCCAACGACGCGCTGGGTGGGCAGGGCGCGTCGGAGAGCGAGGTCGAGAGCTTCATCAAGACCGCCGACAGCGACGGCGACGGCACGATCAAGCTGGAGGAGTTCGTCGCCCTGGTGGGCCACGGCCGCCACGAGAAGGCTTGATCACCTCCCCAGCCGGGTAGGCATTCCGGCATTCCCCCTGATCACGAGGGGGGAGTGCCGGTGCTCGACCGATTCTTCGAGCTGACCGGGCGCGGCAGCACCGTCGGCCGCGAGGTGCGTGGCGGGCTGACCACGTTCATGGCCATGGCCTACATCATCCTGCTCAACCCGATCATCCTGGCCGGCGCCAAGGACGTCACGGGCGCCCGGCTCTCGATCGGCGAGCTGACCACCTCCACCGCGCTGGCCGCCGCGATCTCCACGCTGCTCATGGCCTTCGTCGGCAACGCCCCCTTCGGGCTGGCCGCCGGGCTCGGCCTGAACGCGGTGGTCGCCTACCAGGCCGCCCCGCACATGACGTGGGCCCAGGCCATGGGCCTGGTGGTGCTCGAAGGTTTCGTGATCATCGTGCTCGCCGTGACCGGCCTGCGCGCCCTGATCATGAACGCCATCCCGCTGGCGCTCAAACACGCCATCAGCGTGGGCATCGGGCTGTTCATCGCGCTGATCGGCCTGGTGGACGCGGGGTTCGTCGCGGCGGGCTCGGGCACGCCCGTGCAACTCGGCGCGACCGGGCACCTCACGGGCTGGCCGGTCGCGGTGTTCTGCTTCGGCCTGCTCCTGATGATCCTCCTGTACGTGCGCAGGGTCCCCGCCGCCATCCTCATCAGCATCGCCGTGACCGCCGCCGTGGCCATCCTGGTGAACTCGCTGGCCACCGTCGAGCCGGGGACCTGGGGCGTCGTCACGCCGCACGTGCCGCAATCGCTGGTCTCCGCGCCGGACTTCGGGCTGGTCGGCCGGTTCGACCTGTTCGGCGGGTTCGGCACGGCGGGGGCGCTGACGGCGACCGTGGTGCTGTTCACGCTGGTGTTGTCGGGGTTCTTCGACGCCATGGGCACGATCATCGGCGTCAGCGACGAGGCCGGGCTGGTGGACCGGCAGGGGCAGGTGCCCAGGCTGGGGCGGATCCTGACCGTGGACGGTGTGGCCGGCATGGTGGGCGGGTCGGTCAGCTCCTCGGCCAACACCGTGTTCGTGGAGTCGGCGGCCGGCGTCGGGGAGGGTGCGCGTACCGGGCTGGCGAGCGTGGTGACCGGGGCGCTGATGGCCCTGTCCCTGCTGTTCACGCCGCTGGCCGCGGTGGTGCCCGCGGCGGCGGCCGCGCCCGCGCTGGTGCTGGTCGGGGCGCTGATGATGACGCAGAGCAAGAACGTGCCCTGGAACGACCTGGACCTGGCCGTGCCGGCGTTCCTGACGATCGCGCTGATGCCGTTCACGTACTCGATCACGAACGGCGTGGGCGCCGGTGTGATCGTCTACACGCTGATCAAGGCGGTCAGAGGGAGATTCTCCGAGATCCCATGGCTGCTCTGGATCGTCTCGCTGGTCTTCCTGGCCTACTTCGCCATCGACTGGCTGGAGGAGCTGTTCGGTTAGCGGATGTCGCCGCTGTTGCAGGCCACCCCGTTGCCGTCCACGTCGGTGTACCAGTTGTACTCCTCGTGGGTGCCCTTGGAGTAGGGCCCGTCGCCGGCCGCCACGGCCTCCTTGCAGCTCGCGTAGCGCTTGTCGAGGGGTCGCCCGCCTGCGCCCGCGGTGGGTGACGTCCCCCCGGTGGTGCCGGTGGTGCCGGTCTGCTGGTCGGTCACGGGCGGGGTCGGCTGGCCCGCCGGAGGCGTGGCAGCGCCCGTCGTGGTGGGGACCGTCGTGGCAGGACCCGTCGGGGCTCCGCTCGCCGAGCTGCCCAGCAGGCGGGCCACCAGCGCGTCGGCCTCCTCCTTGGTGAAGCCGGCGATGCTCATGCTGTCGCCGTCCATGTGCTGGGTGACGATGGGCGCGGCCACGACGGTCTTGGGCTGGTCGGGCTGCACGGGCGCCAGCACGACCGCGATCTGCCGCTGGTCGGCCACCATCTCGTCGACCAGCTCGACGAGCCGGTCCTTGAACTTCGGCGCGATCGCGATCCGCACGGAGTATTGCCCGTCGCGCTCACGCAGCGGCTCGATCTGCTGCACGGCGGGGACCGTGACGCCGTCCTCCAGCAGGTAGCAGGTCTTCTGCTCCGCGTCGAGCACGGCCGGGTCGCCGGGGCAGGGCGCGGTCTTGGTGTCCCTGACCGGCGCGAAGTGGATCGGCACGTCGAGATAGCGCGGGGGCGTGGCCCCTAACAGCGGCGTGTCGGGGCTTCTGGTCATGAGGACGGCGACCGTGCCGAGCACGCCTGCGACGAGCACGACGAGCACCAGCGAGACGATCAACACGATGGTGGTGAGTCTGCTGGCCTTCGGCTCCCCCGGGTCCGCGGGTGGCGGCTCTTCCGGCTTGTCCATCGATGACGATCCCATCCTGATGTTCCGGGCTGCCGGTGAGCCTATCGAGGAGAAGCCATACCGGGGTAATCAGCCGGACAATCCTCACCCATCCGTGAGGTAGGAGGAAGAATGGAGGCGGAAACGCACGCTCGCCGGGAAGAGTTGACCCATGAAGGTCGGAGTGCCCCGAGAGGTCAAGAACAGCGAATATCGAGTGGCGCTGACCCCCGCGGGGGTCCACGAGCTGGTGCGCCACGGCCATCAGGTCTTCGTCGAGCGGGACGCGGGCGAGGGCTCCGCGATCCCCGACGCCTACTTCACCGCCGCGGGCGCCGTGCTGGTGCCGGCGGCCGACGAGGTCTGGGGTGTGGCGGACCTGGTCATGAAGGTCAAGGAGCCGGTGGCGGAGGAGTACCACCGGCTGCGCAAGGGACAGGTGCTGTTCACGTACCTGCATCTGGCCGCCTCCGGCGCCTGTACGCGGGCACTGCTCGAATCGGGCTGCACCGCGGTCGCCTACGAGACCGTCCAGACGCCGGGCGGCGCGCTGCCCCTGCTCGCCCCCATGTCGGAGGTGGCGGGGCGGCTGGCGCCGCAGGTGGGCGCCTACCACCTGATGCGTTCGGGCGGCGGCAGGGGCGTGCTCATGGGCGGCGTGCCTGGCGTGCGCGCGGCGCACGTCGTGGTGATCGGGGCCGGGGTGTCCGGCATGAACGCCGCCGCCATCGCCCTGGGCATGCAGGCCGAGGTGCTGCTGCTCGACAGGAACATCGACAAGCTGCGCCAGGCCGACTCGATCTACCGGGGCCACTGCCAGACGGTCGCCTCCAACACGCTGGAGATCGAGCGCGCGGTCCTGGAGGCGGACCTGGTCATCGGCGCGGTCCTGGTGCCCGGCGCCAAGGCTCCGGAGTTGGTGAGCAACGACCTGGTCAGCCGCATGAAGCCGGGCTCGGTGCTGGTGGACATCTCGATCGACCAGGGCGGCTGCTTCGAGGACTCGCGCCCGACCACGCACGAGGAGCCCACCTACCGGGTGCATGAGTCGATCTTCTACTGCGTGGCCAACATGCCCGGCGCCGTGCCGCACACCTCGACGTACGCGCTGACGAACGTGACGCTCCCGTACGCGATGGCCATCGCCGACCTGGGCTGGCAGCGCGCGATGCGCGAGGACCGGGCGCTGGCGCTGGGGCTGAACACCCACGAGGGCCGCCTTACCAGCCGCCCGGTGGCCCAGGCGCACGGCCTGGAGTGGACGGCCCTGACGGACGTGCTCGGCTGAGCCTCGCCTTTTCGTGGCTCCGCTGTTCATTCCGCGCACGAAGAGTTACGGTAAGTAGCGATCAACTACGTACCGTAACGATCGGAGCGGTGATGTCCCAGCCGAGCTTCCGCGACAGCGCGGAGCGCAACTTCAACGACCTCGACGCCGACGGCGACGGCTACCTGACCAGGTATGACTACATGGCCCTGGCCCAGCGGCGGCTTGAGCGCGGCGGCGTGCACGTGGAAAGCCCCGAGGGCGAGGCCGTGATCGACGCCTTCCTGAGGGCCTGGGACACCCACGCCTCCGCCCTGGACACCGACCGCGACGGGCGGATCAGCAAGGCGGAGTACGTCCGCTCGTTCGAGACGCTGGCACGCACCGGCGCGCTCGAAGCGGTGCTGTCGCCGATCTCCAGGGCCACCTTCACCGTGGCCGACCGCGATGGCGACGGCTGGATCAGCGCCGCGGAGTTCGGCGCCCTCTGGAGCCGCTCGGGCACCGACCTCACCTCGGCCTTCGCCAGGGCCGACGCCGACGGGGACGGGCGCATCTCCTTCGAGGAGTACGCCCGCGCCCGGCACGGCCTGCTCATCGGCGACGCCTGAACATGGATCAGGGCCCGGCGGGGGCCGGGCCCTGATCCGTTCCCGTTACTTCTGGGACTGGCTGGGCGTCGGCGCGAGGGTCTCCGTCGGCGCCTCACCTGTGGGGGCGGGCGGCAGCGGAGCCTGGTCGGCCGTGGTGGTGATCGCCTGCTCGCCGCCGCAGACGGCGCCGGGCTCCGGCGTGTCAGCGCCGTTCTGGTACTTCTTGATGAACGCGCCGAGCTTCGGGTCCGCCGGGTCGGTCAGCTTGAGCTGGTGCCCCCAGGAGGAGACCACGATCGGCGAGGGCAGGCTGGGGAACGGGCTCATCAGCATGTAGTCCTGCTGGCCGGTCGAACTCGCGACCTCTTTGAGCTTGTCCACCTGCGCCTTGGCCAGGTCGGGCCGGTAGGTGATCCAGACGGCGCCGTGCTCCAGCGAGTGCACGGCGTGCTCGTTGTGGATCGGCTTGTCGTAGATCGCACACTGTTGCCAGTAGTTGTTGTGCGAGCCGCCGACGGGGGGCGTCTCCTTGTAGGTGACCGCGGTGGCCACGTGCTGGCCCGCCTCGTACTTCACGCTGGTCACGGCGTCGAGCGAGGTCTCCCGCGCCTGGTTGACCAGGTAGAAGCCGACCACGCCGACGAGCACCACGATGATGAGGCCTCCCGTGCCCCACATCAGCAGTGCGGCGCGGCGTTGTTTGCGCTTCTGCTCGGCCCGCATCTTGTTCAGATGCTCGCGCCTCGCCTGCGCCTTCTCCTTCGTCATCGTTCCTCCATCGGCGTACCAACTCCGGGTCACCCTATGCCCTAGGGCCGTATGTGGAGAATAAGGGCCTGATAAGGGTCCGATCACAAGCGCGGGCGCAGGTGGGTACGCTGGAGCGGCCATGGAAAAGCCCGTGAGGAAACCGATTCTGATCATCTGCGGCGTGCTGGTGCTCGCCGTGGCGGCGTTGTTGTTGTTCGGCCGTGACGGCACGCCCGGAGACACCTCTCCGGAGGCCGGGTTCGCCCGTGACATGGCCACGCATCACGCGCAGGCCGTGGACATGGCGTTCACGATCAGGGACAAAGGCCCGGAGGATCAGGTCAGGAACCTGGCCTTCGACATCATCAACACCCAGTCCAACCAGCGCGGCATGTTCCTGGGCTGGTTGCAGCAGTGGGACCTGAGCCAGGCGACCGACCAGCGGCCGATGGCCTGGATGACCGGCCACGGGCACGGCGCGGCCGCGGCCGCGGCCGGCTCTTCGGGCACCGCTTCCGGCGCCATGCCCGGCATGGCCACGCCGCAGGAGCTGACCAAGCTCAAGGAGGCCCGGGGCAAGCCGGCCGAGGTGCTGTTCCTGCAGCTCATGATCCGCCACCACGAGGGCGGCGTGCAGATGGCGGAAGGGCTGCTCAAGCTGTCCACCCGCAGCGAGGTGGTCAGCATGGCGCAGAAGATCGTCGACGGTCAGACCGGGGAGATCAAGCTCATGACGGAGTTGCTCCAGCAGCGGGGCGCGCAGCCCCTCCCGTCGATCCTGAAGACGTCATAGGGCGATGAGCGCCGACGCGGTCGTCGTGGGGTCGGGGCCCAACGGGCTGGTCGCCGCCGTCTCGCTGGCCCGCGCGGGACGCAAGGTGCTGCTGCTGGAGGCGGCGCCGACGTTCGGGGGCGGGCTGAGGTCCGGCGAGGTGACCCTGCCCGGCCGGATCCACGACCTGGGCGCGACCGCGATGGCGACGGTCCTGGCCTCCCCCGCGTTCCGCGAGCTGGACCTCAAGGGGGTCGAGTTCGCCCATCCCCCCGTGGCCGCCGCGCATCCGCTCGACGGCCGGCCCGCCGTGCTGGTGCACCGTGACCTGCGGCGTACCGCCGAAGGGCTGGGGCGTGACCGCGGCACCTGGCTGGCGATCGTGGGCGCCATGGTCAAGGCCGGGCTCCCGCTGGTGGAGCTGCTGTTCAAGCCGCTGGGGCCGTGGCCGGCCACGCCGCGGGCGTTCGCGGGGGCGGCCGTGTTCGGGCCGCCGGGGGTGCTGCCCGCCACGACGTTCGCCAGGCGGGCGTTCAGGACCGTGGAGGGGCGGGCGCTGATCGCGGGCATGGCCGCCCACTCGATGCTCGACCTTCGCTCCCTCATCACGGCCGGCTACGGGTTGTCGCTGGCCGCGATGGCCCATCTGGTGGGCTGGCCGCTGGTGCGGGGCGGGTCGCAGGTGCTGGCCGACGCGCTGGTGGCCGAGCTCAGGTCACTGGGCGGCGAGGCCGTGGCCGGGCACCGCGTGCGCCGGCTGGCGGAGCTGGAGGCGCCCGTCGTGGTGCTCGACGTGACGCCGCGGCAGTTGCTGGCGATGAGCGACGACCTGCCGCCCCGGTATCGGCGGCGGCTCGAACGCTTCCGCTACGGGCCCGGGGTGTTCAAGCTGGACTGGGCCCTGGACGGGCCGGTGCCGTGGCGGGATCCGGCCGTGGCGGAGGCGGGCACGGTGCACCTGGGCGGCACGCTGGAGGAGATCGCGCTCAGCGAGGCGGAGATGGCCGCGGGGCGGCACTCGCCCCGCCCGTACGTGCTGCTCGTCCAGCCGTACGCGGCCGATCCGACGCGCGGCGGGCACACGTTGTGGGCCTACTGCCACGTGCCCAACGGCTCGGCCGTGGACATGACCGACGCCATCGAGACCCAGATCGAGCGCTACGCGCCCGGTTTCCGCGACCGCGTGCTGGCCCGCCACGCGATGGGCCCGTCCGACCTGGAGGCGTTCAACCCCAACCTGGTGGGCGGGGACATCGGGGGCGGCCTGACCAGTCTGGGGCAGTTCGTCCGCCGCCCTGTGTGGTCGCCCGCCCCCTGGCGCACGCCGCTGCCGGGGGTGTTCCTCTGCTCGTCCTCGACGCCGCCGGGTCCGGGGGCGCACGGGATGGGCGGCTGGCAGGCCGCCCGCCTCGCCCTCAAGGATTCCCAGAAGGGTCACTGACGGGTCAGCGGCCCGCCGCCATCTCCTCGGCCAGGGCGGCGGCGAAGGCGTCCACGTCCTCCTCCGTCGTGTCGAACGCGCACATCCACCGCACCTCGCCGCTGGCCTCGTTCCAGGTGTAGAACCTGAACCGCTTGCGCAGCCGCTCGGCGACGTCCGGCGGCAGCACGGCGAACACGGCGTTGGCCTCGACCTGCCTGGACACCTCCACCCCGGGGATCCCGCGCACCGCCTCGGCCAGCCGCCGCCCCATGGCGTTGGCCCGCCGGGCGTTGCGCAGCCACAGGTCGCCCGACAGCAGCGCCTCGAACTGCGCCGACACGAACCGCATCTTGGACGAGAGCTGCATGAACGTCTTACGCAGGTACTCGATCCCCGTGGCCGCCGCCGGGTCGAGCACCACGACCGCCTCGCCGTACAGCAGGCCGATCTTCGTGCCGCCGAAGGAGAGCACGTCCACGCCCGCGTCGGTGGTCAGGGCCCGCAGCGGCACGTCCAGCGCGGCGGCGGCGTTGGTCAGGCGGGAGCCGTCGAGGTGGACGCGCAGGCCCAGTTCGTGGGCGTGCGCGCAGATCGCGGTGATCTCGCCGGGCGTGTAGAGGGTGCCCAGTTCGGTGGTGTTGGAGATCGAGACCACCTTCGGCTGGGCGCGGTGCACGTCGCCGAAGCCCCACGCCTGCCTGTCGATCAGCTCGGGCGTGAGCTTGCCGTCGGGAGTCGGGACGGTCAGCAGCTTGATGCCGCCCGCCACCTCGGGCGCGCCGCCCTCGTCGGTGTTGATGTGCGCGCTCTCCGCGCAGATGACCGCCTCCCACTGGGCGGTCATGGAACGCAGCGAGACGACGTTGGCGGCGGTGCCGTTGAACACCGGCCACGCCTGCGCCCGCTCGCCGAAGTGCCGTTGGAAGACCTCCCGCATGGCCTCGGTGTAGACGTCGTCGCCGTAGGCGATCTGGTGGCCGCCGTTGGCCGCGGCGATGGCCGCGAGGATTTCGGGGTGTACCCCGGCGTAGTTGTCGCTGGCGAAGGCCTTGAGCCGGGGGTCGTGCCGGGGAGTCAAGAAGTGAGATCCAATCGCGTGCCGTTGATTTCGGCGGCCGGGCGGTCGAAGAGACCGCCGATGACCGCCGCCAGTTCGTTGACGTCGGTGAAGCCGGAGAACCTCGCCTCGGGGCTGGCCTCCCGCATGGCGTCGTTGACCAGGGCTTTGACGACGAGGATGGTCGCCGCGCCGCCGGTGCCCTTCAGGGCGTCGGCCAGGGAGAGTGTCCACGCCTCCGCCGCCGCCTTGGCCGCCGCGTAGGCGGCGCCCCCGGCGCTGGGGGCCTGGGCCGCCTTGGCGGAGACGATCACGAAGCGGCCGTCCTCGCTGCGGCGCAGCAGCGGCTCGAAGGCCAGCGAGACGTGCTGGAGGGTGCGGATCAGCAGGTCGTGCAGCAGGTCCCAGTCGTCGAGACTGGTCTCGGCGAACGAGCCGGACCCGCGCCAGCCGCCGACCAGGTGCACCACGCCGTCCACGCGGCCGTGCTCGCGTTCGACGCGGCCGGCCAGGTCCTGTACGGCGGCGCGGTCGAGCAGGTCCACGTCTTGCCTGCCGACGTCGATCACCGTGTGACCATGTTTCCGGAAATATCCAGAAACCGCCTCACCTGTGGGCCCTCCCGCCCCGGTAACCAAAATGATCATGCTCGGAGTCCCTTAGTCGATTCGACCACATCGGTCAGCTTACGGCGCAGTGCCTCGTAGAACATGCTCAGCGGGAACTCATCCGGCAGCACCGCGTCCACCTTGGCCTTCTGCTCCTCCGGCAGCGCCTGGACGCCCTTGGCCCAGACCGAGGCCGGATGCGGCGCCACGTAGGAGCTCATCAGCTCATGCGCGGCCAGCCAGTGCGCCAGCTTGGACCGGTCGATGCTGTCGCGATAGAGCTTCTCGACCTCCCCGCGCAGGTCGGCCACCCCGTCGGCGACCCGCTCCCAGTCGATCGTGAGCCGGTTGTCGGTCCACCGCACGACGTCGTTGCGATGCAGGTACGCGAACAGCAGTTGCCCGCCGAGCCCGTCGTAGTTCCGCACCCGTTCCCCCGTGATCGGGAACCTGAACAGCCGGTCGAACAGGATCGCCACCTGCACGTACCGCGCGTGCGGCACCCCGCGCCCGGCCAGCTTCACCGCCTCGCCGAAGGCGGTCAGGTCGCAGCGCAGCTCCTCCAGCGAGTACAGCCAGTACGGCATCCGCTGCTTGATCATGAACGGGTCGAACGGCAGGTCGCCGTGGCTGTGCGTACGGTCGTGCACCAGGTCCCACAACACGAACGTGTCCTGCGCGAGCTCCTGCGAGGCCAGCAGCCGCTCGGCGTCCGGCGGCAGGTCCAGCCTGAGCGTCTCGGCGGCGGCGCCGGCGACCCGCCTGAATCTGGCGGCCTCGCGGTCGGCGAAGATCCCGCCCCAGGTGAACCGCTCGGGCGCGCGCCGCACGGCGACCGTCTCGGGGAACAGCACGGCGGAGTGCGTGTCGTAGCCCGAGGTGAAGTCCTCGAACGCGATCGGCACGAACATCGGGTTGTCGTAGCCCCCCGCCTCCAGCTCCGCCAGCCAGTCCGGCCAGATCGTCCGGATCCAGACGGCTTCGAGGTTGCGGTTCGGGTTGCCGTTCTGCGTGTACATGGGGAACACCACGACGTGCTCCAGCCCGTCCTGGCGCTGGGTGTCGGGGTGGAAGAGGTCGAGCGAGCCGAGGAAGTCGGGCACGCCGAGGTCCTGCGCCGCCCAGGCGGCGAGGTCGTCCTGGACGGCCTGGAGGTAGGCGGCGTCATGCGGGAAATATCGCGAAATTTCGCCCAGCCGCGTGGCGATCTCCGCCACCAGCTCCTTGCCCCGCCCCTCGTCCGCCGGCACCGAGCCGTCCTTGATCTGGAGCGGCCGCAACGCCTCCACGCCCTCCTTGATCCGCGCGAACAGAGCGGCCTTGCCCTCGTCGAGGGCCCTGCCGCCCTCCTCGCCGCCGGGGATCCTGGCGGCCCAGGTGATCACGTTCTCCCAGAGCCGGCGGTGGTCATGGTCGTCGATGGAGTCGTCGCCGAACAGGTCGGAGTCGGCGAACACCACGACGCGCCCCCGCCCGTGCCGCGCAGCGACGGCCAGCGCCGCCCCCGCCGGGTCGGCCTGCGCCGAGGTCGCGAACAACACGCTCGCGTCCTGCGCGATCAGGGTGCCCGATCGGTAGAAGCAGGCCGTCCGCACCCCGGCGAGCAGCCCGGCATCCGTGGAACGTTCCCCCAGCACCCAGGTGGCCACGTCCCGGTGCGCGTTCCTGGGGTCACGCACGGTGCCGTGGACGACCCGCACCCCGAAGCGGGCGAGCAGCTCGTTCAGGTTGTTGCCGTACTTGTCCTGCTCCTCCTCGGCCAGCACCACCAGGCCGCCGCCACCGGCCACGAAGGACTCGATCGCGTCCAGCTCGCCGGCGGCGAAGACGGGGCTGCCGCGCCCGGTCGTCCGCTCCCACCGCTCCCCCGACGGGTGCGCGATCACCAGGACGTCCTGCTCCGCCAGCGCCCCGGGGTCCAGCGTCCCCGTCGTGCGGGCGGTGACCGTGTGCCCCAGGTGCCGCAGCAGCCCGGCCGCGCGGGCGTAGCTGTTGTCGTCGGGATGGGCGGGGTTGATGGCCTCGGCCACCTCGCGCCGCACGGTCCACGACTCGCTGTGCGCCTCGTCGAACAACACCCTGGGGAACGATGCCATGAAATATCTCCTGTTTCTACCGCCTTCTGACGAAAAATATACACATAAGTACGGGGTGTCCCGCCAATCCCTCAGGCGGCGCCCGGTCGCACGACTCCGGTCTCGTACGCGAACACCACGGCCTGCGCCCGATCCCGCAGCGACAACTTCATCAGCACCCGCGCCACGTGTGTCTTGACCGTGGCCTCGCCCACGTACAGCTCCCCGGCGATCTCCGTGTTGGTGCGGCCGCGCGCCAGCAGCCGCAGCACCTCCAGCTCGCGCGGCGTCAGCTCGGCCAGCGCGGGCGACGGCCTCGGCTCGGCCTGGCCGGCGAACGTGGCGATCACCCGGCTGGTCACGCCCGGGTCGAGCAGCGCGTCGCCGGCGTGCACCACCCTGATCGCCTCCAGGAGCTGCTCGGGCGGCGACACCTTCAGCAGGAACCCGCTGGTGCCGGCGCGCAGCGCGGCGTAGAGGTTCTCGTCGGTGTCGAACGTGGTCAGCGTGATGACCTTGGGCGGCGACGGGGCGTCGAGCAGCTCCTTGGCCGCCGCCAGCCCGTCGAGCCTGGGCATCGAGATGTCCATCAGGACGATGTCCGGCCGCGTGCGCCGGGCCACGGCGACCGCCTCACGCCCGTCGGCGGCCTCCCCGACGACCTCCATGCCGGGATCGCTCTCGACGACCATGCGCAGCCCGGCCCTGACCATCGCCTGATCGTCGGCGATGACTATGCGAATGCCCACATGCCGGAGGGTAGAGGCCGGGTGCCCGCCTTGAACACCCGTGCCAAGCCGGTCGCAAGTGAGTTCCAAGTCATGACAGCCGCACGCTCTGCCTGATCCGGGCCTGGGTGGCGTCGTCGCAGGTGGTGGTCTTGGCGCAGAAGTACATGACGAGCATGGTCTTGGGCTGGCGGTCGATCACGTAGCTCACGAAACCGAGCCTGGTGCCGCTGGCGGGGTCGTGCAGGTTACCGTCGAAGCGGGTGGCCGGGCTGTTGCCCGCCTGGTCCTGCACGGGTTTGGCGAGGTCCACCTGGCCGGGCAGCAGGGCGTCCATCTTGGCCTTCATCAGGTCCGCGGTGCCGCTGGCGTCGAGGGTGTCGGAGACCTGGACGTACACGCCGGCGGCGCTGTCGGGCTCGTTCTCGACGATCTCGGCGACCTTCGTCCAGTCGGCGCCCGGCCCGGACACGAAGAGCTGCTCGAACTCGGGGGCGCGCGGCGAGGCGATCGCGAAGAGGTCCTGGTGGGTGCGGACGGTCCAGTCTCCCGGGTACTCGAACGTGAGCGGCGCGGCGGCGCTGGTCTTGTAACGGTCCCACGTGTCGCCACGGTGGTTGAAGACGATGAACGCGACCAGCGCGAGCGCCGCGACGGCGGCCACCAGCGTGACGGCCACGATCGGGATCCTGCCGGGCCGCCGCTTGCCCGCGGACGGCTGCGTGGGCTGCGCGTTCCCCCTGGCCGCCCCCGGCGGAGACTGGGCGAAGGAGGGCGTGAGCTGCTGCGGCACGGAATGAGGCCCGGATTGAGGCCCGGAGAGAGGACTGGAGTGAGGCCCCGAGCCGGGCCCGGACTGGGGCATGGGCTGAGGTACGCGGTGCGGGCCGGAAAGGGGGCTCGGGCTGGGCCGGGGCACGAGGTGCGGCCCCGAGCCCGGGCCGTAGGGGTCGTACTGGGGTCCGCTGATCGCATCGCGCAGCGCGGTCACGAACTCGGTGCAGGTGGCGTAGCGCTGCTCGGGCGACTTGGCCAGCGCCCGCATCATCACGACGTCGATCTCGGCCGGCAACTCCGGCCTGAGCTGCGACAGCGGGGTGGGCTGCTCGGCCAGGTGGGCCCAGAGCAGGGCGATGTCGTTCTCGCGCTGGAACGGCAGCCGCGCCGACAGCGCCTCGTAGACGACGCAGGCCAGCGCGTACTGGTCGCAGCGGCCGTCGATGTGCTCCTTGTTGATCTGCTCGGGCGACATGTAGCGGGGCGTGCCGATGAACTGGTCGGTCTGCGTGAGCCCCGAGATCGACGAGCGGTGCTTGGTGATGCCGAAGTCGGTCAGGTAGACGTGGTCGCCGGCCAGCAGGATGTTGGCCGGTTTGACGTCGCGGTGGATCAGGTCGTGCGCGTGGGCGGCGTCGAGCGCGGCGGCGACCTGGGCGACGATCTGGTTCGCCTGACCGATCGGCAGCGGCCCGCGGTCGTAGATGAGCCGGCGCAGGTCGAGGCCGTCCACGTAGCGCATGGCGATGTACAGGACGCCGTCCATGTCGGCGTTCGCCTCGTAGATCGGGATGATGTTGGGGTGCTCGATACTGGCGACCGTCCTGGACTCCAGGATGAAGCGCTGCCTGAACCTGTCGTCGACGCTGAGCACCGGGTTGAGGATCTTCAGCGCCACCCGGCGGCTCAACCTCGGGTCGAGTGCCAGGTAGACGACGGCCATGCCGCCCTTGCCGACGATGTCCTCGATGTAGTACCCGGCCACCTCCTGGCCGATCAGCGATCTTTCGTTCAATGGCATCACGTCTCGATGGGATGTCCGCAGTAACCGCAGAAACGATGCGCCGGTCCGAGCCTCATGCCGCACGAGGTGCAGTATTTGATCGCCGGATCCGGCGCGGTCATCACCTGCTGCTGTTGCGGGACCACTTGGAACGACTGGGACCGTCGTACGAGCACGGTCTGGTTGGCGCCGTCGTCGAGCGGTGGACCGGCCGACAGCGGCGGTGGCGGTTCTGTCGGTATTTCAGGAGTGCGGCGGCGCCACAGGAAATACGCTCCGGCCGCGGCGGCCACGAAAAGTATCACCGCCGCCAGGATGAACGGCCACAGCGGCGTCGACTCCGTCGTCTCGCTCGCCACCTGCTTCGTCCCCTGGTCCTCCGGGCCGCCCCGCTTGGCCAGCGAGGTCTTCAGCAGCGTCGCGGCCACCACGTTGCCCGGGTAGAGCTCCAGCACGCGCTGGAAGCCCGGCGCGGCCTCGGTGTAGTACTTGGTGTGATAGCGGGTCAGCGCCGCCTCGAACGCCGTGTCGATCGCGCCCCTGCGCGGCACCACCTTCGCGGCGGCCAGCGTGCCGGTGATCTCCCTGATCCCGATCATCTTGCCGTCCTTGCCGCCTCCCACCAGCAGGCCGATGACGTGGCCGTCCTTGTCGCCGATCACCGGCGCGCCGATCAGGCCCTTGTCGGCGAGGGCGCCCAGCTTGACCGGCTCGTCCACCTTCTTCTCCGGGTCGGAGAACGGCCTGCCGCTCGATCCCGCGACGCCGCCCTTGGCCAGGTGGGCGATCTCGACCGTCTCCTTGACGTTCGGGCCCGGCCGGTCGAGGAAGCCCGCCACGTTGGTGGGCGAGCCCTCCTGCTCGGGCACCTTGTCGGCGAGCGGCGCGGTCGGCATGCCGACGCCGCCCGCGGCGGGCGTCAAGGGCACCAGCACGGCGGGACTGTCGGGGTCGGGGCCGGCCTTGATGCACTTGACCTTGAACCCGTCGGGGCTGGGCGGTGACACGTTGGGGAAGGCCGTGATCTCGGTGGTGATGTCGGTGATGCAGGTGGCGGTGCTGGTCTTGGGCGGGTAGCACTCCTGCAGGTGGTGGTTGAGCACGTCGTCGGAGAGCTTGTGCTTCTTGTAGTCGGCCGGGATTTTCACGTCGTGGTGCTCGGCGAAGATCTTGTTGGCCGCGTAGATGGCGACGTCGTCGGGGTTGACCGCGAGCCGCCTGAGCGTGACGAGCGTGCCGTCGGGGCTGACGACGGTCCCCGCGCCCTTGCCGAACGGGATCTCGTAGGAGCGCTCCACATGTTCGAGCTCGCCGATGTGGTCGAGCAGGGTGATCTTCACTACGGACTTGGCCTCGAGCCGCACCACGGCCGGAGTCACCAGGTCGGTGATGCCGCTCGGATGGTTGTGGGCCGAGACCGGCATCGCGATGAGCGCCAACGTCACCGCGACACCACCGGCAAGAGCTATGAGGCGCGCCATCTCTCCGCTCCAAACGCAGGTCTAGAACCAGGGTCCCAATCACGTGCCGTAAGTCAATAGACCACTACGTAGACAAGCGCTTGTTAGGGACATAACGTACCTGGATGGGTTATACGATCGGCGTCGATGTCGGCGGGACCTTCACCGACGTGGTCGTTCGAGGCACGTCCGGCGCGATCTCCGTGGCCAAATGCTTGAGCACCCACTATGACCCCATCGCGGGCATCGCCACCGGCGTTACGCGGGCGCTCGGCGACCGGGACCCGTCGCAGGTCACGCGGGTGGTGCACGCGACCACGCTGGCCACCAACGCGGTGCTCGAACGTACGGGAGTACGTGTCGCCTTTGTCACGACACAGGGCTTTCGCGCCGTCCTGCCCCTGGGCCGCTACGCCCGCGTCGAGGAGGACCGCTACGACCTCCGCTTCACCCCGCCCCCTCCCCCTGTCTCCCCGGGTGACTGTTTCGAAGTGGTGGAGCGGATCTCGGCCCACGGCGCCGTGCTGACGCCGCTGGACCCCGATTCCGTACGCCGCGCCGCCGCCGAGATCGCCGCCCGCGGCATCGAGTCGGTGGCCGTGTGCTTCCTGCACTCCTACGCCGACCCCTCCCATGAGCGGCAGGCGGCGGCGATCCTGCGCGAGTCGATCCCGAACGTCGTGGCGTCCTCGGAGATCTGGCCGGAGATCCGCGAGTACGAACGCGCCACGACCACCATCATCTCCGCCTATATCGGCCCTTTGATGGCTTCCTACCTTTCGCGACTCCGGGAGCGGCTCGCCGGCCTCGGGATCTCCGCGCCCATCCACGTCATGGAGTCCAGCGGCGGCGTGATCTCCGCCGACCTGGCCGCCAGGCGCGCGGTCGCCACCATCGAGTCGGGCCCGGCCGCCGGAGTGCTGGCGGCGGCCGGGGCCGGGTTCGCGGACGCGATCTCGTTCGACATGGGCGGGACCACCGCCAAGACCTGCGTCGTGCGCGGGGGGCGGCCGGAGATCACGCACGAGTTCCACGTCGGGGGCAAGGGCAGCTTCGGCGGGCGCAGGGCGGGCACCGGCGTGCCCATCAAGACGCCCGCCATCGACCTGGCGGAGGTGGGGGCGGGCGGGGGCAGCGTGGCCTGGCTCGACCCGGCCGGCGCGCTGCGGGTCGGCCCGCGCTCGGCCGGCTCCTCCCCCGGGCCCGCCTGTTACGGCCTGGGCGGCTCGGAACCGACCGTCACGGACGCGAACCTCGTGCTCGGCTACCTCTCCTCGGCCTCGATCCCGCTCTCGCCCCCGCTCGCGGACAAGGCGCTGGACCGGCTGGCGGGGCCGCTGGGGGTGTCGCGGGAGGCGGCCGCCCACGCCGTGCACGAGATCGTGAGCGCCTCGATGGCGGCGGCCGTCCACGTGGTCACGGTTCAGCGCGGCATCGACCCCCGCGGCTTCGCCCTCGTCGCCTTCGGCGGCGCAGGACCCATGCACGCGGCGCGCGTGGCGGAACGGTTCGGCATCGCCACGGTGGTGGTGCCCGCCTACTGCGGCGTCGCCTCCGCCGCCGGCCTGCTGTCGGGGGCCCTGTCCACGGATCGTGTCCTGTCCCGCCTGGACGCCCCCGACCCCTCCTCCCTCTTCACCTCCCTGATCTCCGAGGCCGCCGCCGACCTCGGGATCTCACCGTCGTCGCCGGAGGTGCGGGTGCTGCGGTCGGTGGACGTGCGCTTCAAGGGGCAGTCCCACGAGCTGACCGTGGACTGGACACCCGATCGGGCGGGGCTGGAGTCGCGCTTCTTCCAGCGGTACGCGGAGGTGTACGGGATCGCGCAGCGGAGCGAGATCGAGCTGGTGAGCTACCGCATCCGCCTGACCACCCCCGCGGACCCCGCGCCGCACCAGCCCACGCAGCGTCCTTCCAGCGCCGGTACGGCGAGAGGCGGCGCGACGCGGCGGGCGTACTTTCCCGAGTTCGGTGGCTACACCGAGGTGCCGGTCCATACCCGGGACAGCCTGGACGCGACCGGTGGAAGCCTCCCTGGCCCGGCGATCGTCGAGGACGCCGAGTCCACGATCGTCGTCCCTCCCGGCTGGACGGCGACCCTCACCGACGCGAGCGCCGTACACCTCACCAGGAGCGGCGCATGACCGACCCCCTGACCGCGGAAGTGCTCAGGAACGCGCTGGTCGTGGCGGCGGAGGAGGCGAGCATCGTGGTGGTGCGGTCGGCGTACTCGACGTTCATCGTCGAGGGCTCCGACGCCTCGGCGGCCGTGCTGGACGTCAGGGGCCGGCTGATCGCCCACTCCACGGCCACCACGCTGATGAACAGCATGGCGCTCAAGGTCGCCCTCCCCGAGCTGCTCAAGGACTTTCCCCCTGACACCATGCGCCCTGGCGAGGTGTACGCGCTCAACGACGCCTACCGGGGCGGCGTCCACACCAACGACCTGCTCGTCTACCGCCCCGTCTTCGTGGCGGGAACCCCGGCCTACTTCACCGCCACCATGATCCACGTCTCCGACCTGGGCGGGCTCTCCGCGGGCGGCATGGCCCCGCTGGCCACCGACATCTTCCTGGAGGGCCTCCAGCTTCCCCCGGTACGCCTGGCCACCGCCGACGGCCTCGATCCGGCCGTCGAGGCGATACTGAAGGCCAACAGCCGTACCCCGGACAAGGTCATGGGCGACGTGCGGGCCCTGGTGGCGGGCACGTCGGTGGCGGGCACCCGGCTGGAGGGGCTGATCGGCGAGTACGGCGTGCGCGGCCTGGCCCAGGGCATCGACGACTACCTGGACTACACCGAGGAAAGGACCCGCGCGGCGCTGGCGGAGTTGCCGAGGGGCCGGTTCGAGGCGGCGTACCCGATCGACGACGACGGCATCAACCCCGGCAGGCCCCACCACATCCGCGTGAGAGTAGAACTCGACGCGCGGACGGCGGTGCTGGACTTCGCGGGCACCGACCCGCAGGTCCCGGCGGCCGTCAACGCCTCGGCCTCCCAGTCGCTGGCCGCGGCCGTCTTCGCGCTGCGCTGCTTCCTCGACCCCACGATCCCCATGAACGACGGCTGCCTGCGGGCCATCGAGGTGCACCTGCCCGAGGGCTCCCTGCTCGACGCCCGCTCCCCCTATCCCTGTGGCGGCCGGTACGTCCCCATCTACGCCGCCATGGAGGCCGTCTTCCAGGCCCTGTCGGACGCGGTGCCCGAGCGGGCCATCGCGGCCAGCGGGATCCTGCAGCCGTTCTCGATCGCGGCGGTGGGGGCGCCGTACTGGATCCACCTGTCGTACGACTTCGGCGGCGTCGGCGCGCGCCGCGGCCTGGACGGGCCGGACGCGACGGGCGTGCACTTCGGGATCGGCCGGAACTCGGTGCCGCAGGTGGAGCCGGTGGAGAGCCGCTGCCCGCTGATCGTGGAGTCCATCGAGACGATCCCCGACTCGGGCGGGCCGGGCAGGCAGCGGGGCGGGCTGGGGTCGCGGACGGTGTACCGGTTCCTGGCGGACTGCCACGTCACCACCCGCGGCGACCGGCTGCGCCTGGCGCCTCCCGGACGGGAGGGCGGGCTGCCCGGGCGGCTGGGCGGGTTCTACCGGCGGCGGCTGGACGGGACGGTGGAGAGGCTGGCGTCGAAGGTGAACAACGCGCGGTTCGCGGCCGGGGAGGCGTTCATCGTGGAGACGACGGGCGGCGGCGGGCTGGGTCCGCCCGCGGAGCGGGACCGGGCGGCGGTCGCCGCGGACCTGGACGCCGGACGCGTGTCGAGGCGAGGCGCGGCCGACGACTACGGGATCACCTAGTCGACGTCGATCAGCTCGGCGGGATCGAAACTGACGGGGTAGGGCGCCGACAGGGTGGCTGTAGTCCCGGCCTTGTAGGCGGTGGGTTCTCCGTAGGCGTCACCGTCGAGCTCGTAGACGTAGAGCGTCGGGCCCTGGTCAGGCTCGATGCGCCAGTAGCCGGGGATGCCGGCCACCGCATAAGCCTCGCTCTTCAACCTTCTGTCGGTGGCTTTGGTGCTCGGGCTGACGACCTCTACGGCCAGCAGCACGTCGCTGGGCCTGAACATGAGCTTCACGGACCTCGCCGCGACTCTCGGCACGACCACGAGGTCGGGGATGTAGAAGTCGTTGTCGCTCGCGCGCACGTTGACCGTCGAGAACACCTTCAGGTGTGCGGGCTTCGCCACATGGAGGATCATCTGCAGGGCGAAGATCACGTCCTGGTGCAGGGGGGTGGGGGCAGGGCTCACTACTACGCTCCCGTGGAAGAGCTCATAACGGAACCCGTCGTCCGGGATCTCGAGCAGGTCATCGACGCTGAACGGCTCGCTGAGCTCATCGGCCGGCGCGTGCCTGATCGGTTCGATCGTCGCCATTGCGGTCACCCACTCAGTATCGGGAGTCTCGCCCTCGCCCACATGCTACTTCCCCGAAAATCCTCACTTTAAGCGACGAGGCCGCCACGCCTCGGCGCCTCGCCGGACCGCCGCGTGGACGGCCCTGGCCGCGCGAGCCCCCCACTCCGACCGCGGCCCCCCGAACACCTCCTGGGGCCCCTCGGCGGGTACGGCCACGCACACGGCGTCCGACGCCGTCCCCGTGCCGGCGAAGCCCGTTTCCACAAGCGCCTGCGACTTCGCCTCCGTGACGGTCATCACCATGTTCACCAGCGCCGCGTCGGTCATGGCGACGGGCAGGACCGCCATGATGTTGACCGTGCCCACCCGGATGGGAGCCAGCTCAGGGTCCGCGTGCCCCTCGGGGGAGGCGGCCCAGGTGGGCACGCGCAGGCCGACGGTAGCGTACGCCTCGACGCCCCCGTCGGCGGCGTGGACGTAACGGTCGACGGAGGCGGCGGTCATCATCCCGACCCCGTCGCCGTCGCGCGGCCCGAGTGACACCAGGTGATCGACCGGGTCCATCCGCGAGTACCCGGCCACCACCTGCGCGTTCAGCACCCACGAGCGGATCCCGATCCCCCCGCCGAGCATCGCCGAGGAGATCATCCGCCAGCCGGGCCCGAACTCCCACAGCAGCGAGCCGAGCCGGACCCCGTCCTCCACCCTGTAGGTGAGCTTCACGAGCGCACCAGGTGGACGACGGGCCGCCCGTCGGGCCCGGGCTCGATCTTGACGTGCGCGTCGAAGTGCCGTCCCACGAGCTCCTCGGTGAGCACCTGGTCGGGCTCGCCCGAGGCGGCGGCGCGGCCGTCCGCGAGGAGCAGGAGGGCGTCGGCGTAGAGGCCGGCGACGGTGAGGTCGTGCAGGGTGGTGACCACGGTCAGGCCGTCGGCCCTGCGCAGCCGGTCCACCAGCTCCAGCACCTGCTGCTGGTACCCGAGGTCGAGCGCGGTCGTGGGCTCGTCGAGCAGCAGCACGGGGGCCTCCTGCGCGAGCGCCCTGGCGAGCACCACGCGCTGCCGCTCCCCGCCGGACAACTCCCCGACGCGCCGCATGGCCAGCGAGGTCAGGTCCAGCCGATCCAGTACGGACTCCGTCACCGTACGGTCGTGCCTGCTCTCCCGCCCCAGATACGGGATGTACGGCGTGCGCCCCAGCAACGCGTAGTCGAAGACCGTCATGTCGGGCGGCAGCGCGGGCGTCTGCGGCGCGTACGCCACCAGCCTGGCCCGCTCACGCGGTTTGAGCGACTGCGCGGGCCGCGACCCGAGCACCACCTCGCCCCGGTGCGCGACCAGCCCCATGACGGCCTTGAGCAGGGTGGACTTGCCGGCCCCGTTGGGCCCGATGACGGCCACCCACTCGCCGGGCCGCACCTCCAGGTCCACCCCGTCGAGCACGTCGCGCTCGCCGAGGCGCACGGTCAGGCCGTGCGCGCTGATCATGTGACCGCCCGCCTGGTCACGCGCAGGATGGCCACGAAGAACGGCGCTCCGACGAACATCGTCACCACGCCGATCGGCAGCTCGGCCGGGGCGATCACGGTGCGGGCGACGAGGTCGGCCAGCACCAGGAACGCCGCTCCGCCGATCAGCGAGAGCGGCAGCACCACCCGGTACGAGCCGCCCGCCAGCCGCCGTACGACATGCGGGATGACGATGCCCACGAACCCGATCAGCCCGCTCACCGCCACGGCCGCGGCGGTGGCCAGGGAGGCGGCCAGCAACACGATGAGGCGCACCCTGCCGGCCCGCACGCCGAGGCTGCTGGCCTCCTCGTCGCCCACCGACAGCACGTCGAGCATCCGCCCGTGCAGCAGGAGCAGCACGGAGGAGACGACGGCGTACGGCAGGACGAGCCAGAGCTGGTCCCACCCGCCGCCGACGTCGCCGAGGATCCACGAGTAGACGCGCTGCAACTCCTCGACCTTGAACTGCTGGATGAACGTCTGGATCGCGGTGAGGAACGACGTGACCGCCACCCCGGCCAGCACCAGCGTGGCCGTCCCGCCGGCGCGCCCGGCGGTGTTGCCCAGCGTGTAGGCCAGGAACACCCCGCCGACGGCCCCCAGGAAGGCGGCCACCGGGATGCTGGCGGCCGAGGCGGGCAGCAGCACGATGGCCGCGGTCGTCGCCAGCCCCGCGCCCGCCGCCGCGCCCAGCAGGTACGGGTCGGCGAGCGGGTTGCGGAAGACGCCCTGGTACCCGGCTCCGGCCACGGCCAGCAGCCCGCCGACCACGGCGGCGACGAGCACCCTGGGCAGGCGCAGCTCGTACAGCAGGCCCTGCTCGACCGGGGCCAGGCCGGAGTCCACGTGGACGAACGGCAGCCAGTCCGCCATCTGGAGCACGACCTGCCACGGCGAGATGTCGGCGGCGCCGTCGAGGAGGCCGGCGACCATGGCGGCGACCAGCACGCCCAGGGCGCACACCACCCACAGGGGTCTGGCCCTGGCCGGGCCCGCCTGCCTCACCATGTCAGCTCGCGCCGGCCGTGGACCCGGCCTTCGACACGGCGGCGCCGATGCTCTCGGCGAGCTGGACGACGCGCGGCCCCCAGCGGGAGGCGAGGTCGTCGTCGAGCTGGACCACCCGGTCCTTCTTGATCGCGGACAGGTCCTTCCAGCCCGGCCGCGCGGCCAGGGTGTCCTTGCTCTGCCGGCAGCACTTGACGTCGGCCAGGAAGATCAGGTCGGGGTCGGCCTGGCCCACGAACTCGGCGGACAACTTGGGGTAGCCGCCCGCCGCGTCGGGCGCCTTGTCGGCGATGTTGGTGAGGCCGAACATGGCGTAGATCTGGCCGATGAAGGTCTGGGAGGTGGCGGCGTACGGCGTCTGGTCGAGCTCGTGGTAGTACGTGAGTTTGCTGTCCTTGGGCGCCTGCGCGGCCAGTTTGTCCATGGCCGTCTTCATGCCGGCGACGACCTCGTCGGCCTTGGCCTTGTTGCCGGTGGCGGCGCCGAGTTCGGCGATCTCCTCGTATGCCTGGTCCAGCTTGGTCGCGGCGGGCTGAAGCAGGACGGGCACGTTCACCTTGCCCAGCTCGGCGGCGACCTTGTCGAGGTCGTCGGAGATGACGACCAGGTCGGGCTTCTGGGCGACGATGGCCTCGACGTTCGGCTTGAAGCCGGACAGGCTCGTCTTGGGCGCCTCCGGCGGGTAGTTCGACTGGTCGTCCACCGCGACGACCTGGGAGCCGGCTCCGATGGCGAAGAGCGTCTCGGTGTGGGTGGCCGACAGCGAGACGATGCGCTCCGGCTTCTTGGCGATGGTGACCTTGCCGTTGCCCGCCTCGATGGTGACGGGGAATGCGCCGGTGGCGGCGGGGGCCGTGGGGGCGCTGGTCGCGGGGGCGGCTGTGCTGCCGGTCTGGCCGCAACCGGCCAGAACGAGCGTTCCCAGCAGCGCGCCCGCGAAGGCCGTGCGTACGGGCCTCACGAGTAGTCCTTTCACACTGTTCGGAACCGAGAGACCCGCGAAGTGCGACGGATCACCCTTTTCCACGAGGGTTGATGACGTCAGCGCGGAGGCAGGCGACCTGGCTATGACAGTTGCGGGACAGCGCCGGACTCGCACCGGACTTCGCTGCGCTCTGCGCGTGAGTAAACCGAAGGTTATCAATCCCCCGGTATCTCCCCTTCGTCAAGGGGCGAGTTGGGCCTCCGCCTCGGCGATGATCCGCTGGAGGCGGAGCCCGTGCGCGGCGTCGAGGGGGTGCCCGCCGCCGTCGCGGACGGTCCTGGCGAACTCCCCGGCGACGGTCTCCAGAGGGTCGTCGTCGAAGTGCGGCAGGACGGCGCTGCCGGTGCGGCCGTACACGGCGAAGGTGGGCGGGGACGGGTCGCCGGCGGCGGCCATGCACAGGGACGCCTCGCTGACGGCGCCGCCCTCGTGCTCCAGCAGCAGGCCGGTCCAGCCGAGGGAGCGGCCGTGCGCGCGTACGCCGGTGACCCGGCCGAGGGCGGCGTCCAGCAGGTCGATCACGTGCGGGCCGACGTCGAGCAGGGCGCCGCGCTCGACCCGCCAGGGGGTGCGGAAGGGGTGGTCGCCGAGGAGCGCGCCGGAGATGTTCGCGGCGTGGCCGCCGAAGGGCTCGATCTCGGCGCAGCGGGCCAGGAAGGCATGGGTCTGGGGGGCGTACCGGAGGGTGAGCACCATCTGGGAGGCCACGCCCGCCTCGCCGACGGCGTCGGCCAGGCGCCGGGCGTTGTCGAGGGAGTCGGCCAGCGGCTTCTCCAGCAGCAGCGCCTTGCCCGCGCGGGCGGCGAGGACGGCGTACTCGGCCTGGACGGCGGGCGGGACGCAGAACGCCACGGCCTCGCAGTGGTCGAACAGCTCCTCGATCTTGGTGAACACCGGCGCGCCCAGCTCGGCGGCGCTCTCGGGACGCCTGGCCCAGACTCCGGCCAGCCTCGTGTGCGGCCCGCGGGCCAGCATCGGCACGTGCGCCATCCGCGCCCAGGGGCCCGCCCCGATCAGCCCGACCGCCAATGGCTCCATGCGCCCTCCAGATCTGTCCGATTCACCACTTTAGGGCAGATCGCGCGACTGCTGGACGGCGTGCTGGGGGCGGTGGGCGAGGGTGCCGGAGTCGAGGACGAGGGTCTGGCCGGTGACGCAGCGGGATTCGTCACAGGCCAGGAAGGCGACCAGGTTGGCCACGTCCTCGACCGTGCAGGGCCACGGCAGCAGGCGTTCGGCGGCCTTGTCGGCGAGCTGGGCAGGCGTCAGGGCGCGCCGCGCGGCGGCGGTGAGGACCAGGGCGGGGGCGACGGCGTTGCACCGGATGCCGCGGGAGCCGTACATCGTGGCCACGTATCGGGTGAAGCCGATCAGGGCCGCCTTCGAGGTGCCGTACGCCGCGTGCACGGTGTCGCCGACCAGCGCGGACACCGACGAGGTGAGGACGATGGCGCCGCCGTCGGGCATGACGGGGACCGTGTGCTTGACCATGAGCATGGCCCCGCGCAGGTTGACCTCCATGGTGCGGTCCCAGACGGCCGTGTCGAGGGTTTCCAGTTCGCGGTCGCGACCGTACACGTCCTGGTCGAACACGGCGGCGTTGGAGTGCAGCACGTCCACCCGCCCGAACGACGCCACCAGCGTCGCCACCGCCTCCTCCACCTGCTTGCCGTCGGAGACGTCGCAGGTCAGCGCCATCCCGGTGCCGCCGTGGCCGCGGATGGCGGCGGCGGTGGCCCGCGCGCCGGCCGCACGCAGGTCGAGCGCGCCGACGAAGGCGCCCTCGGCGGCCAGGCGGGCCGCGCAGGCCGCGCCGATGCCGGACCCGGCGCCGGTCACGAGCGCGACGCGCCCGTCGAACCGGCCGCTCACCATTCCACCGGCAGGGACGTCAGGCCGCGGCCCACGATCGACCTGCGGTGGGAGATCGGCCCCGGCAGGAGTCTCAGGCGGGGCAGGCGGCGGCCGAGCACCTCCAGCGCGGCACGCAGTTGCAGCCGCCCCAGCGCGGCCCCGACGCAGAAGTGGATGCCGTAGCCGAAGACCAGGTGCTCGGCGGCGTTCGGCCGGTCGATCTGGAACCGGTCGGGGTCGGGGAAGACGCTCTCGTCGTGGGCGGCGGAGTCGGTGGACAGCAGGACGAGCGCCCCCGCCGGGATCGTGACGCCGTGCAGGGAGATGTCCGTGACCGCGTACCGGAAGGAGCCCAGCGACGCCCCGTCGATGCGCATGCACTCCTCGGAGGCGTTCGCGAGCAGCTCGGGCGGCACCGGCCAGGCGTCCTCCCGCAGCAGCCGCAGGACCGTGTTGCCGAGCTGGTTCGGGACGGTGTCGTTGCCCCCGAGCAGGATCGTGGAGATCAGCTCCACCACCTCCCGATGGGTCAGCTCGTCGCCGATGAGGGAGGTCATCAGGGAGGTGAAGTCGTCCTGGGGGTCCTTGGCGCGGGCGGCCACCAGGCGGTCCACGTAGTCCAGGTAGGCCAGGAAACTGGCGGCCAGTTCGAGCTGCCGCCGCGGCGGCTGCGGCGACAGGAAGAGCTGGAACCAGTCCTTGACGTGCGACTGCACGAACGCCTCGTCCTGCTCGGGCACGCCGATGAAGCGGGCGGTCAGCTTGACCGACGGCTCGTGGCCGATCTCGGTGACGAAGTCGGCGCGGCCGCGCGGGGCCAGCCGGTCGAGGAGGTCCTCGTTGAGCCGCAGGAACTCCTGCTCCATGGCGGCCACCGCGCGCGGCGTGAACGCCTTGGAGACCGACCTGCGCAGGCGGGTGTGGTCGGGCGGGTCCACGTTGGCCACGAAGCTGGACAGGAACGAGCCGTGCTCCCCCAGTTTCTCCCTCGTCTCGCGGGTGAGGCTGCGGGAGATCGTCAGCGAGCCCTTGGAGGAGAAGCGTCTGGGGTCGCCGTACGCGGCGCGCACGTCGGCGTGGCGAGTCAGCACGTACGCGCCGAGGTGCTCGCTCCTGAACACCGGTGTCCGCGCGCGCAACCGCCGCAGGAAGTCGTACGGGGCGGCGACGTGCCAGTCCGAGCCGACGTCGAAGTCCTCGATCATGCGAAGATCCTCCGTGGGTTGCCGACGAGCATCTGGTGGATCTGGTCCTCGGTGACTCCGCGCCCGCGCAGTTCGGGCAGGACGTCGCGGGGGACGTGGAGCAGGTGGTAGTTCGGATGCCGCCGGCGTACGACGTCGGCGTCGAACCGATCGTTGAAGCAGTACGAGTCGTGACTCAGCACCATTCGCCCGGCGTGACCGCGCTCGCACATCGCCGCCACCACCGCCACGCGGTCCTCGAACGGGCTGATCGTCTCGATCCCGAAGCGGTCCATGCCCAGGTACGAGCCGTTCGCGACCAGCTCCTCCAGATAGGCCAGGTCGGTCGAGTCGCCGGCGTGCCCGATGACCGTCCGGCCCAGGTCCACGCCCAGCGAGGCGAGCAGTTTCTGCTGGTCGAGACCGCCTCTGGAGGCGCTGTGGGAATGGGTGGTGATCGGCGCCCCGGTCTCCAGGTGGGCCTCGGCCACCGCCCTGAACACCCGTTCGCAGCCCTTGGTCATCCCCAGGTGGTCGGAGGCGCACTTCAGCATGGCCGCCTTGACGCCGGTGCGCCCGATGCCCTCGGTGAGGTCTCGTACGAAGAACTCGGCCAGCCGGTCCTGCCCTCCGAACAACGACCCGGGACCCCGGTTGCCGAAGTACGGCGGCAGCGCGTCGTAGGTGTAGAGCCCGGTGGCGGCCACGATGTTCACCGTGGTCAGCTCGGCCACCCGGCGTACGGCGGGCACGTAGCGGCCCAGGCCCACCACGGTGAGGTCCACGATCGTGTCGATGCCCGCGGCCTTGACCGCGTCGAGCTTGGCCGCCGCCTCACGCGCCCGCGTCTCCAGCTCCCACCCCTCCGGGATGTCCGGCCAGTTCCACAGGATCTCGGGGCTCAGCCCGAAGACGTGCTCGTGCATGAGCGTCGCCCCGAGGTCGGCCACCGGCCCGTTCACGGTCTCAGGCACGGGAACCTCTCGTGCTCGAACGGCCGGTTCACCCGGAGCCCGAGCCCGTCGGTCTGCCCGTACGGCAGGCCGGTGTAGAGGGCGTCGGCGTCGAAGTAGGTGACGGTGAAGGACAGGCGCGGGCTGTCGCGGCGGTTGGCAGGGGCGCCGTGCACGGTCAGGGCATGGTGCACGGTCGCGTCCCCGGCCCTGAGGTCCAGCGGCGGCGACAGCTCCAGCTCCTTGAGCCACGCGTGCTGGCTGAGCTGGTCGTCGCCGGGGCGGGTGAAACTGCGGCCGAGCAGTCCGTGGCGGTGGGAGCCGTCGTAGAAGCGCAGCGACCCCATGTCGGCGGGCACGTCGGCCAGGGCCAGCCAGACGGTCAACATGGCCGAGCGGTCCATCGGCATCCAGGGGAAGTCCTGGTGGAACTCGGTGGCGCCGTGCTCGCCGGCCTCCTTGACGAGCAGGTTGGTGACCTGCACGCGGACGGCGCGGACGCCGCGCAGCAGCCGTACGGCGTTGCGGCCCATCCCCGGGCTCAGGGCCAGCGCGCCGAACAACTCGTCGCTCGCCGCGATGTCCCTGGACTGCCCGAACGCCTGGTCGACCAGCGTCTCGTGGCTCTTCGAGCGCTCCCGCAGGAAGCCGGTGGCCCGATCGCGCAACTCGGCGGCGGTGTCCGGGGCGATCAGCCGGCCGAGCCGCACCCAGCCGTGCTCGGCGAAGAAGGCCGCCTCGTCGTCGGTCGTCTGACGCACGGGGATCTCCATGCGCCCCAGTCTCGCACCTAAAGCAAGCGCTTGGTAAGACCCGACCTGAGTAGGGGCCTACTCATGCGCGCCCCCGCGCGCGGGCCGACCCTCGGGAGCATGACCACAGTCGAAACATCCGCCACGACGGCGGGGTTCACCCGTGTCGCGATGATCGCCTGCGCGGTGCTCTCGCCTCTCCTCGTCGCCCTGTCACTGCTGTTCGCGCCGTTCCAGAGCACCTTGGACGGTGAACCGTACGTCCGCGCCTTCACCGCCCACCTCGGCAGCTATCCCCTGTGGAGCTGGGTCGGCGTGGTGAGCTCCGCCGCCCTCATCCCCGCCCTCCTGGCGGTCGGCCAGGTGGCCAGATCGGGCCGGCCCGTGCTGGGCCTGGCCGGCATGATCCTCGCGTTCATCCTGCCCCTGCCCGTCATCGACACCGACGAGGTCATCTACGCCGCCTCCCGGATCGTCCTCGACGCCCCCACGACGAACAAGCTGGTCACGGAGCTGAACGAGGGCCTGCCGACGGCGATACTCGGGTTCACCTTCTTCCTGGGGCTGATCGGCCTCGTCCTCATGGGCGTCGCGGCCCTGAGCAGCGCGACCCCGAAGTGGGCGGCCGTCGCCATGATCGTGGCCCCGTTCCTCATCCCGGTGGCCTGGCTGGCCCAGCTGTCCAACATGGTGGCGGGCGCCGCCTGGCTCATCCTCACCGCCGGCATGGGCGGCCTCGCCCTCGCCCTCCCCATAGCCCGCGAAAAGGCGTGAACCCGGCGTACAGTCTCACCAAGCGCTTGCTCAAGACATGGGGAGGGTCCGTGCGGCGGTTGAGGTTCGGGGCGGTGGTGCGGGAGGCCGGGTCGGGGAAGGCGTGGGCGGAGAAGGCCAGGCGGCTGGAGGGGGCCGGGTTCGATGTGCTGCTGGTGCCCGATCATCTCGTCGGGCCCAGGTTCGCGCCCATCGCCGCCCTGACGGCCGCCGCCTGCGCCACCACCAGGCTGCGGGTCGGCACGCTGGTGTTCGCCAACGACTTCCGGCACCCGGCCGTGCTGGCCAAGGAGGCGGCCACGCTCGACCTGCTGTCCGATGGGCGGCTGGAGGTGGGGATCGGCACCGGATGGCTGGCCGGCGACTACGCCGCCGCCGGACTGACGCTGGAGCCCCCGAACGTGCGGGTCGAGCGGCTGCGTGAGGCGATCGCCGTGCTCAAGGGGCTCTGGGGCGAGGGGGCGTTCAGCTTCGAGGGCAGGCACTACCGGATCTCCGGGCTCGACCAGCGGCCCAAGCCGGCGCGGCGGCCACCCCTGGTGGTCGGGGCGGGCGGGGCCAGGATGTTGCGGCTGGCGGCCGAGGAGGCGGACGTCGTGAACATCGGCATGCGGGTGAAGCCGGACGGGAGCGGCCCCGACCCCGGGGACGGCGGGCGGCAGGCGTTCCTGGACAAGCTCGCGCTCGTCCGCGAGTCCGCCGGGGAGCGGCGGCCGGAGGTGGGCGCCAGCGTCGTGCAGGTGGGCGAGCGGAAGACCGAGGAGGCGTGGAGCGCCACCGACAGCTCCGCGCTGGACGGGACGCCGCAGGTGCTCCTGGGCACCCAGCACGACATCGCCGACCAGATCCGCCACTGGCGCGACGAGCATGACGTCTCCTACTTCGTCGTGCACCACGAGCGCGACCTGGCCGCTTTCGAGCCCGTCGTCGAGGACCTGGCGACCTGACGGCGGGCCGGGGCCGGCCGTGCCGGATGATGGGACACATGAACGAGATGCTGCTGCTCCGGCACGGTGAGACCGAATGGAGCAAGGCGGGCCGGCACACCGGCCGTACCGACCTGCCTTTGACGGAGCACGGCGAGGAGCAGGCCAGGGCGCTCGCGCCGCTGGTCAAGGAGCCGTTCGGGCTGGTGCTGGTCTCCCCTGCCCAGCGCGCCCGGCGCACGGCGGAGCTGGCGGGACTGAGCGAGTACGAGGTGGACGACGACCTGTGGGAATGGGACTACGGCGGCTATGAGGGGATCACCACGCCGAAGATCCGCGAGAGCCGGCCGGGCTGGTACCTGTGGCGTGACGGCGTGATCCCCGGCGACGCCGAGCATCCGGGCGAGAGCGCCTCAGAGGTGGCCGTGCGCGCCGACCGGGTGATCCAGCGGGCCCGCCGCGCCGAGGGCCGGGTGGCGCTGGTGGCGCACGGGCACTTCCTGCGCGTGCTGGCCGCCCGCTGGCTGGGCCTGGCGCCCGAGGAGGGCAGATTGCTGAAGCTGGACACGGGCACCTATTCGAGGCTCGGCTTCGAGCACGAGGCGCCGGTCCTCACCACCTGGAACGCGCCCGTCTGCTAACCGACCTTGGAACGCAGGGCCGACTCGTGCAGGGCCCTGCTCACCAGCCAGCCCCGCAGTGACCCGAGGCCCGGGTCATAGGAGAGAGGTCGCTCCCAGAGCGCGACGAACACGTTCTGGGTGATCTCCTCGGCGTACGCCTGGCTGCCCGTGACTTTGACCGCGACCCCGAACACGTACGGGCCGTGCTGGTCGTAGGCGTCGGCCAGCGCGTCGAGGTCTCCGGCGGTCAGCCGTGCGCACAGGTCCATGTCGCTCATCAGTCGCATCCCAGCGTGGCGGCGGCGCGGATCATGTCACGGGCGAGGATGGGATCGCCCTCGGCGGCGTACGGGAACGAGGCGGGCGGCAGCCGGTTGCCCAGCAGGCGGCAGAAGCCCACCGCGTCGGCCGAGATGAGCACGGCGACGTGGTCGGAGGCGGGCGAGAGCGGGATCGTCCAGGTGCCGCCGCCGGGGCCGGTCAGCACCACGGTGGCCGACACGTCGCGGCGCGGGCCCTTCATCGCCCGGGGCAGCAGCGCGAGGCCGAACTCGGCGATCATGTGCACGTGCTCGGGGCGCGGCTCGGCCCTGGCCCTGTCGGTGGCGGCCCTGATGTCGTCGGCGTGCGTCCACGTCTCGAACGTGCGCTGGATCATCGCCTGGCGCAGCGGCGCGCGGGCCGGGCGCACGCCCGCGAGCGAGACCTCCACGCCCAGCAGCACCTCGCTGCTGGAGGAGACCCGCTCCAGCAGGGATCCGGCCTGCTCGCGCCAGCGCCGGTGCGCAGGCGCGGCGGCGGGTGCGCCCGGCAGCCCCATGAAGCCGGCGACGGTCGCGTCGTTGGCCGTCAGGTGCTCGACGAGCCCCCTGACCGAGCCGTGCTTGGCGATCGGCGTCTCCCACTGCGGCACGCTCAGCTCCGCCAGCAGGTCGTCCATGAGCGCGACCTGCTCGGCGTAGGGGACCGCGACGGACGCCACGCCGATCACGGCCGGGCTGCGGCGGCGGCGGGCCATGGACAACACGGACTCGCGCAGGCTGGGCGGTGGCTGGAGCGAGGCTTCCGGCTCGTCGAGCAGCGCGATGGCCGCGCTGCAGTCGGGACACGAGACGACGTGATCGTCCGGTCTCTGCCCGTTGTAGAGGTATGAGTCCGTCATAGCCACCTCCGCGGCCGTCGCTAACCCGGCGGGCCCCCTGATGCCAGGCGGCAACCGGGGAACGGTGCCAGAAGCGTCTCACGCCAGCGGCCTTCTAGGTAGTCGCGGGCCCGTTTTCCCCAGTCGAGCAGCCGGGAATCGGGCGCCACCTCGTCGTCGAGGCCCAGGGCCGCGTCGCGGGCGCGCTGGGTGGCCAGATGGTCGTCGAGGGAGACGGCCCAGATGGTGACCGCCTCGGTGTCGCAGAACAGCACCTCGTACAGGCCGACGAGGGTGTGGCCGTGCTCGGCCAGGACGGGGGCGCGCTCGGTGCGTACGGCGTGCAGGTAGTCGAGGGCGGCTCCCGGGCGTACGCGGGCGCTCTCGAAGAGGTAGAGCTCGGCGGCGGGCGCCTCGGACAGCGGCGGGCAGCCCGGCGCGGCCCCGAGGGGCCGGGAGAAGGCGGAGAAGCGCAGGTCGTCGATGTCGGACAGGAACAGGCGCTCGTCCACGCCCTGGTAGATCTCCATCATCTGCCGCCAGCCGCCGTCCCAGCCGCCGTGGCAGTCCCAGAGCGTGACGGCCTTGAACTGCTGGTGGCCGGTGATGCCGACCGCGTAGAAGGCGCCCACGAGGTCGATCTCGCGGGACCTGATGGACATCCCCGAGGTGAGCGAGGCCGCGGTACGGGTCTCGTCCTCGCGCTTGTAGCGGGTCAGCCAGGTCAGGTACTCCAGGGGGCGCCTGGAGTTCATCGGCCGGAAGTCGACCTCCTCGATCAGGTGGATCGCGCGCCGCACCACGCCTCCTCTACCAAGCGGTTGCTTGGCATCGAGGATAGCGATCAGGCGAGCGCCTGGGAAGGTTGCGGCCCCCGCCCCGTGAGCCACTCCAGCACCCGGCGGTGCCCGGAGGTGGCGTCCTCGAAGTGACCCCAGTGCCAGTAGCGCGGCTGGTCGCGAATGCCGGTAACCCAGGTCCGGTAGGAGACGGAGGCCCCCATGGTGGCAGGAGCCACGCCGTATGTGCGGATCACGACCTTGCCGCCCGGCGCGAACAGCACGTCGTCGGCGATCGGATACAGGGTCATCTGGTCGAGCATGACCTGATCATGACGGCGGAAGGAGGCCGGGCGGTTACGCCTCCGGCGCGCCCCCGTTAAGCGAGCGCGCCGGAGGTAAACACGCTGTTAAACGAGCAGGCCGTCGAACTCTCCGTCCTTAACCCCGAGCACCAGGGCCCGGATCTCGTCGCGGGTATAGATGAGGGCAGGGCCGTCGGGGAAGCGCGAGTTTCGCACCGCGATGCCCCCGTCGGGAAGCTCCGCGAGTTCCACGCAGTTGCCCTGCGAGTTGCTGTAGTGGCTCTTGCGCCAGGCGACCTGCGTCAGGTCCGCCGCGGGCATGCCGTTGTAGGTCTGGTTCATCTACATCTTTCTGAGAAGACCGCCGATGAGCTCGACGGTGCCCCCTGGCGTGGTGCTCTCCACGCACAACTGCTCCATGGCCGTGAGATACGGATCGATGTCCTCACGCTTATCCAGGTACAGGGCACCCCATAGCTGCTCGACGTAGACAACGTCCGACAAGTCGGACTCGGGAAACCGCAAGATGCTGAACGCGCCCCCTTCAGCGGCGTGCTTGCCGAACCTGAAGGGCATCACCTGGATGGTGATGTTGGGAAGGGCAGCGACTTCCAGCAGATGCTGGAGCTGCTCGGACATGACCTCCCGCCCGCCGATCGTCCGCTTGAGCGCCGCCTCGTCGATGACGGCCCACAGTCGGGGTCCGTCTTTCTGGGTGAAGCGCTCCTGGCGCTGCATGCGCATATGCACGCGCCTGTCGATTCTGTCCGGACTGGCATCGGGGTTGCCAAGCTGGAAGACCGAACGCGCATACGAGGCCGTCTGCAGCAGGCCGGGCACGAACTGCACCTCATAGGTGCGGATCACGCTCGCAGCCTCCTCCAGGCCGATGTACGTGGTGAACCACGACGGCAACTCGGCCGAGTACTTGTGCCACCACCCAGGGGTGTTGGCCTCGCGAACCATTTCCAGCAGAGCACGGCGCTCGGCATCGTCGACGACGCCGTACAGGGTGAGCAGGTCTTCCACGTCACGTGTCTTGAAGCCGACGCGGCCGAGCTCCATGCGGCTGATCTTGGACTCGGACGCCCGGATGTGAAATCCGGCCTGTGCCCGGTCGAGCCCGCTGGCCTCGCGGAGGCGCCTGAGACTGGCCCCCAGCATGATGCGCCGAACGGTCGAACCGGAACCGGGCGGATCAATGGACACGTGCTGCTCCTTGGTCGTTTCCTTGTGAGACAGTCTGTCACTTCACGGCCGAAAGATCATGGGCCGCGGACAAGATCCCCTTTCCCCCATATTGACCTTTTGGGGCAACCGTAGCGCCTGCACGAGTTGTCTGCACGTGCATTCGCTCTTGCACCTGCACGAGAGTTTGACGCAGAATGATCTACGTGCAATCCACCACGGCACACGGCCAGTGGACGACGTTCGACTGGTGGCCTCCGGTCGGCTGGTGGCCAGAGGCGGCCGGCGATCTGCTGGTGCCCGGCCCGTCCGCGAGCGCCACGTTCGTGCTGCCGCCCACCGCGTCCTCGGTCCATTCCGCCCGCAGTTTCAGCCTCGGCGCCTTGTCCGGCTGGGGGCTCGACGAGCTGGCCGAGAACATGGAGCTGGTGGTCTCCGAGCTGGCCACCAACGCGCTGCGCCACGGCCTCTGCCTCGACGACCCGCGCCGCGAACGCACGGTCCACATGTCCCTCGTCCGCCGCGGACCACTTGTCACCAGCGCCTTCACCGATCCAGGCTCCTCGGTGCCGGTGCTGCGATACCCTGGGCCCCTTGACACCGGTGGCCTCGGACTCCACATCGTCGAATCGCTCAGTCTCCGCTGGGGTTGGTCAGCGCTCGCGCCTCACGGGAAGATCGTCTGGGCAGTCCTCTCCTGACCGGGGGTGATCTGCATTACCGTGGATGGTCATGGCTCACGGTGAGTCCCGCGTGCGACCCCATGAGAGTGCTGACAGATGGAAGATCACCTGCTCGGCTGGCTGCGAACACTAGATGAGGATCGGCTCGGCCGCATCCTGGCCAACAGGCCGGACGCCATCGCCGCGCCCTGGCCCAGGCGGCTCGACACCCTGGCCCAGCGGCTGGGCAACGGCTTCGCGGTGATGGAGACGCTGCGCGCCCTGCCCCTGCCCTGCCTGCAACTCGCCGAGGCCGCCCTGGCCATGACCCGTCCCACCGCCGACACGCTGGCGGGCTTTCTCAACAGGCGCGCCGAGGACGTGACCCCCTGGCTGGAGCACCTCTACGACCACGCGCTGGCCTGGCCGGACGACGACGGGACCATCCACCTCGCCGAGGGCGTCACGCGCTGGTGGTCGGCGCCGCTGAGCCTGGGCGAGCCGCTGGAGCACTATCTCAACTCCTGGTCGATCAGCAACGACGCGCTGCACGCCCTCGCCCGCGCGGTCGGGCTGCCCGCGCCGGGCAACAAGCGCCGCACGATCGCCCGCGTCATCGAGACGCTCAGTGACGCCGAGCGGCTCAAGGCGCTGATGCGCAACGCCCCCGGCGGCACCGTGCCGCTGCTCGACCGCTTCGCCTGGGACGGCCCCACGCTCGACGTCGACGGCGGCAGGTTCGTCACGCAGGGCACGCCGGAGAAGTGGTGCGCCGACCACGGCCTGCTGTTCCGGCCGAGCTGGCACCTGGCGGAGATCCCCCGCGAGGTGGCGATCAGTCTGCGCGGCCCCGGCTACCACCCGTCCTACCGGCCCGTGGCGCCCGAGGTGGCCACCATCCCGGTCGACCCGGAAGAGGTCGACCACCTGATGACGCTGGCCGCGCCGCACGTGGTCGAGCGGTGCGCGGCCCTGCTCGACAACACCTCCAAGACGCCGCTGCCGCTGCTCAAGACCGGCGGCGTGGGCGTGCGCGAGGTGCGCAGGGTGGCCAAGGAGACCGGCTGCGACGAGGACGAGACGCGCCTGCTGCTTGAGGTGTGCGCGGTGGCCAGGCTGCTGGCCTGGGACGAGCCGTCCGGCGGCATGATCCCCACCGAGCGCTTCGACCGGTGGCGGCTCGACGAGGGCTCGGCCCGGCTGCGCGTGCTGCTGGCGGCGTGGTGGCGGATGGAGCGGTCCTCGCTGCGCAAGATCGACGGCAAATACGGCACCGTGCTCGGCGACGACCCCTCCGGCGGCACGGTGGCCCAGGTGCGCAGGGCTGTGCTAGCGGTGCTCGCCCACCTGCCCGCGAGCACGGCCTACGCCGACCGCGACAGCCTCATGAGCAGTGTGCACTGGCACGCCCCGCTGATCGACGTGCCGCTGCTGCGCGAGTGCGCGCCCGCGGTGCTCGACGAGGCCAGGCTGCTCGGGCTGCTGGCCAACAACGCGCTCACCGACCTCGGCCGGGCGCTGGCCGGGCTGGGCGGCAAGGCCGGTGACGAGAACGACGACTCCGTCCCCATGGTCGAGTACGACCCGATCCTGGCCGAGGCGGCCACCCGGGCGCTGGCCAGCGTGCGCAGGAGCGCGTTGTTCGGGCCCGACCTGACCGCGGTCGTCACCGGGCCGCCGTCGACGGAGCTGGCGGCGCTGCTCGACCGGACCGCCGAGCGCGAGTCGCGCGGCGCGGCCTCGGTGTGGCGCTTCACCACCGAGAGCGTGCGGCGGGCGCTCGACCAGGGCCACGAGGCCGCTGAGCTGCTCGACGAGCTGGCCGCGGTGGGCACCATCCCGCAGCCGCTCGAATACCTCGTCCGCGACACCGCCCGCCGGCACGGCGAGGTCACGGTCACCAGCGTCGGGTGCGTCGTGCAGGCCACCGACACCGCGCTGCTGGCCGAGATCGCCGCGCACCGGCGCCTGGGCAAGCTGGGCCTGCGGCTGCTGGCGCCCACGGTGCTGGTGAGCGCCGCCCCGGCCGAGCGCACGCTGTCGACGCTGCGCGAGGCCGGCTACTCCCCCGTGCCCGTCTCCGACACCGGCGAGATCACCATCCACCGGGTCAAGACCGAGGAGCCCGTCAACGGCAAGCTCATCCTGCTGCCCGGCGGGCAGGTGGCCGAGCTGTCGGAGTTTCCCGGCATCGAGGAGCTGGAGGCGGCGCCCTACATGTTCGCCGAACCGGCGCCCGATCCCTACGAGCACGCCCGCCGCCTCATCGCCGACAACCGGCCCGACGACGACAAGAGCGGGCGCACCTGGGCGATCATCGGCAGGATGGCGACCCGGCTGCCCACGGCTCAGCAGTCGTTGCTCGGGTTCGTCGTCGACCGGGGCGTGCGGGCCGGCATCACGCTGACCGACGGGCTGACCGCCACGATCAGCCACGGCGAGCTCAAGGGCGGCGCCCTCGACGCGTGGTGCGAGGAAGCAGGCGACTACCTGGAGTTCCCCCTCGCCGAGATCGTCGAGGTGCGCGGCGCCTACTAGAAGGGCCTACTTGAGCGGCTTGGCCTTCTTCAGGTTGGCGAGCAGGCCCTCCAGGAAGGTCGCGTAGCCCTGGTAGCTGTAGGGGGCCTCGGCGTTCCACGGGTAGAGCTGCCCGGCCTCGACCGCGGGGAGCTTGGCGAAGGTGGGCTTCTTCATCATCTCCTCGGGCTTGAGTGCCTGGGTGCGGGTGTCGTAGAGGATCACGTCGGCATCGTACTCGTCGGCGTTCTCCCAGCTCAGCGTCTGGAAGAAGCCACCCTCGTCCACCTTGGACGGCGTGACGATGTCGAGGCCGGCGTCCTTGAGGTGCACGGCGTCCGGGTACTCCGGCGGGTTGACGATCCAGAACGCGTCCGCGCCGCCCGACACCATGAGGACCTTGAGGTCCTTGAACCGGGCGAGCTCCTTGGTGGCCGCCTCCATGCGGGCCTTGGCCTCGGGCACGCCCGCCATGTCGGCGCCGAGGGTCCTGGCCAGCTCCTCGTACCTGCTGATCACCTGCGTGGCGGTCTTGCCGGTGAGCATGATGCCGGCCGCGGGGGCGACCTGCTCGATGGTGTCCTTGGACTTCTCGGGCACGTACCAGAGGGTGCCCTTGAGGTACATGCTGCTGACCAGCAGGTCGGGCTGCAGCGCGATGTACTGCTCGACGTTGAACTCGTCCCACACGTTGCCCAGGCCCGTGACCTTGGTGATGTCGACGTTGCCGGCCTGCGGGTCCTTGCTGCCGTCCGCCAGCTTGTGCGGGCCGAAGACCGCGATCGGGCGCACGCCGAAGTCCCAGAGGGCGGCCGCGGCGCCGACCTGGGCGACGATCTTGGTGGGGATCTTGGGCTGGGCGAGCTTCTTGCCGCGGTCGTCGGTGAACGTCCAGCTCTGGGCGGCCTGTCCAGTCGTGGGAGTGGGGAGGGCTGCGGTGTCGTCGTCACCGCAGGCCGCCAGCGTCAGGGCCGCCGCGAGTCCCACCGCGCCCGACAGGAATCCCCTGCGAGCCAGTACCGGTCCCGGCATGTACATCTCCTTGGGTGTGGCTTGCCTTCTGGTGTGACCATTAGATTAGCCTTGCCTAAGTTTGACTCGCTACGAGAGGGGGCCGGGTGCGTCCGGCTGAGGAAACGGCGGTGCGGACCGCTCCCGCGGGGGAGGCAGGAGGGCGGCCCTCGGTGCTGGTCGCCGGGCTCGTCGTCACGGTCGCCGTGCTGGCGCTCGTCGCGATGGCCAGCGTGGCGCTGGGCGCGCGGTCGGTGTCGTTCGGCACGGTGATCGACGCCTTCCTGGCCCCGAACGGCTCCAGCGACCACACCGTCATCCGCGAACTCCGCGTCCCGCGCACGCTGCTCGGCATCGGCGTGGGCGCCACGCTGGGGCTCGCCGGCGCTCTCATGCAGAGCCTGACCCGCAACCCGCTGGCCGACCCTGGACTGCTGGGCATCAACGAGGGCGCCGCGCTGGGCGTCACGCTGGCACTCGGCGTGTTCGGGCTCAGCGACCCCGCGATCTACGTGTGGTTCGCCTTCGGCGGGGCCGCCCTCGCCTCCGCCGCCGTGTACGCGCTGGCCTCCGCGGGCCGCTCCGGCTCCAGCCCGGTACGCCTGGCGCTGGCCGGGGTCGCCTTCGGCATGGTGTGCACGGCCATCGCCTCGGCCATCCTGCGCATGGACACGCAGACCTTCGACCGCATGCGGTTCTGGCTGACCGGCTCGCTGGCCGGGCAGACGGCCGACACGCTGGTGCGGCTGGCGCCGTTCATGATCGCGGGGCTGGTGCTGGGGTTGTCGCTGGCCAGGCCGCTCAACATGCTGGCGCTCGGCGACGACGCGGGCAAGGCGCTGGGCGTGGCGGTGAACCGTACCAGGATCCTCACCGGGGTGGCCGTTACGCTGTTGTGCGGCGCGGCCACCGCCGCCGCCGGGCCGCTGTGGTTCGTCGGGCTGATCGTGCCGCACGCCGTGCGCGCCGTGGTGGGGCCCGACCAGCGGTGGGTGCTCCCGTACTCGGCGCTGGCCGCGCCGGTGCTGCTGCTGGGGGCCGACGTGGTGGGGCGGCTCATCGCGCGGCCCGGAGAGGTGCAGGTGGGGATCGTGTGGGCGGTGATCGGCGCGCCGATCTTCATCATGCTGGCCAGGCGGAAGCGGGTGGCGGCGCTGTGAACGTCCGCGTCGGATCCTGGTCCGTACGGCTCGCGCCCCGCGCCCTGCTCGTCACCGTCGTCCTCGTCCTGGTCGGGTTCGGGGTGACCGTGGCGGCACTGTCCACGGGCGAGTTCACCGTGCCGGTGCCCGACATCATCAGCGCGCTCTTCGGCCAGGGCTCGCCGGTCGCCGAACTGATCGTCGGCAAGCTCCGCGCGCCACGCGTGGTGACGGGGCTGCTGGTGGGGGCGGCGTTCGGGGTGAGCGGGGCCATCTTCCAGAGCCTCACCAGGAACCCTCTCGGCAGTCCCGACTTCATCGGATTCACCGCCGGGGCGTCCACCGGCGGCATCATCGCCGTGATCACCGGCGGCTCCGTGATGATGATCGCCGGTGGGGCGCTGGCCGGGTGCGTGGTGACGGCGGTGCTGGTGTACGCGCTGGCCTACCGGGGCGGTGTGCAGGGGTATCGGCTGGTCCTGGTGGGCATCGGGGCCAACGCGTTGCTGCTGGCGCTCAACTCGTACCTGCTGACCAGGGCCAACATCAACGACGCCGCCACCGCGGGGGCGTGGCTCACCGGGAGCCTCAGCGGGCGCGGGTGGGACCACGCGGGGCCCGTCGCGCTGGCGCTGGTCGTGCTGCTGCCGCTGTGCGCGTCCATCTCCCGGCCGATGCGCATGATCGAGATGGGTGACGACGCGGCCAAGGCCATGGGCATCAGGGTCGAGGCCGTGCGCGCGGTGGCGATCACGGCGGGCGTGCTCCTGTCCGGGGTGGCCACGGCCGCCGCCGGGCCCGTCGTCTTCGTCGCGCTGGCCGCGCCGCAGCTCGCCCGGCGCCTCACCCGCTCCCCCGGCGTCACCATGGGGGCCTCCGCGCTCATGGGCGCCGTCCTGCTGACCGGCGCCGACCTGGCCGCGCAGCGGATCCTGGCCCCCACCCAGCTTCCCGTCGGCGTGCTCACCGCCGCCATCGGCGGGACGTACCTCGTCCTGCTCCTGCGAAAGGACCGCCACTGATGGCCACAGCTCGTCTGTCCGGCACCGGTCTCACCCTCGCGTACGACCAGCGGGTCGTGGCCACCGACCTCAGCGTGGAGATCCCGGACGAGTCCTTCACCGTGATCATCGGGCCGAACGCCTGCGGCAAGTCCACCCTGCTGCGGGCGCTGGCCCGGATGCTCAAGCCGAAGACCGGCGCCGTGCACCTGGACGGAAGCGTGATCACCTCGCTGCCGTCGAAGGAGGTGGCGCGGCGGCTCGGGCTGCTCCCGCAGAGCTCCATCGTGCCCGACGGGATCACCGTGACCGACCTGGTGGCCCGGGGCCGCTACCCGCACCAGCGGCTCATGCGGCAGTGGTCGAAGGCCGACGAGAGCGCCGTGGCCGATGCCATGCGCGCCACCGACGTGACGGAGCTGGCGGACCGGATCGTGGACGAGTTGTCGGGCGGGCAGCGGCAGCGGGTGTGGCTGGCCATGGCGCTGGCGCAGGAGACGCCGATCCTGCTGCTCGACGAGCCGACCACGTTCCTGGACATCTCCCACCAGATCGAGGTGCTGGACCTCTGCGCCGAACTGCACGAGGAGGGGCGGACCATGGTGGCCGTGCTGCACGACCTGAACCAGGCGTGCCGGTACGCCACCCACCTCATCGTGATGCGGGAGGGCACGATCGTGGCCGAGGGGGATCCGACGGAGATCGTCACGCCCGAGCTGGTGCACCAGGTGTTCGACCTGCGGTGCGAGATCATCCAGGACCCGCAGTCGGGCACTCCGCTCATCGTCCCCGAGGCCCGCCGACGGGCCTCCGCCCCCGCTTAGCCGCTCAGCGCCGTAGCCAAGACGCTTAGCCGCTCAGCGCAGTGGCCAGGGCGCTTAGCCGCTCAGCGCCGCGGCCAGGGCGACGACGGCGCCGGTCGCGCGGTCCTGGCCGTATTCGGAGGTGAGCAGCGCCCCGGCCTCCGCGCCCATCGCGGCGAGCAGGGTGTGGGCCAGGACGTCGGTGTCGCGGCCCGGGCGGGCCTCGGCCAGCAGGATCGCCGTGTGGCGGTGCCAGAACCAGTACGCCCCGATCCGGTAACGCGCCCCCGGGCTGGCCGTTTCCGACATGCGCACCAGGTCCAGGTGGGCGAAGAGGTAGTCCAGGTAAGCCGTCACGAACGCGGTCAGCCGCTCCCCGGCCGGCGCTCCGGGCCCCAGAGGCGGCGGGCCGGACAGGATGCGTTGCTGGAGGTCGCGCTCACGGTCGTCGAGCAGCGCCACGGCCAGGCCGGATTTGTCGCCGAAGCGGCGGAACAGCGTGCCCTTCCCGACCCCGGCCTCCGTCGCGACGGCGTCCATCGAGACCGCGTCCACCCCCTTCTCCGCGAACAGCCGGGCGGCCGCGGCCAGCACCTTCTCCCTGTTGCGCGCCGCGTCGGCGCGTTCCTGGACGGGGCGGCTCATGAGCAGTTCCAGTGACGTTTCCCGCACCATCCGGACTCTAGTCCAGTGGAACGCGCCAAAAGACGTGGAAGGGACGGCATCCCGCGAGAGACCCTCTGCCGAATGCTCAGAACATCTCTTCCGGGGGGAATCGAAATGGATCACGCTGTCGTCATCGGCGCCAGCATGTCGGGACTGCTGGCAGCGGCGGCCCTGCACCGGCTGTACGCCCAGGTCACCGTGCTCGACCGCGACACGCTGCCGGCCGAGGACGCCCATCGCAGGGGCGTCGGCCAGAGCCGGCACGCGCACGGCCTGCTCGCCAGGGGCCGCGAGATCATGGACGAGTTACTGCCCGGCATCACGGCCGAGCTCGTCGCGCAGGGGGCGATGCGGGGCGACCTGCAGGAGCGGGCCCGCCACGTGCACGCGGGCCGGCGCCTGGCCCGCGGCGAGAGCGGCCTGACCGGGCTGCTCGTCAGCCGGCCGCTGCTCGAAGGCCAGGTACGACGCAGGGTCGGCGCGCTGCAGGGGGTGCGGGTGTTGTCCGGCCGGACCGTCACCGGTCTGCTGTCCCGCGAGGGCCGGGTCTCGGGCGTGCGGCTGGCGGACGGGGCGCCGATTCCGGCCGACCTCGTCGTGGACGCCGCCGGGCGCGGCTCGCGCACGCCGTCCTGGCTGGGCGAGCTGGGGTACGAGCCGCCCAGGGAGGAGCGGGTGACGATCGACGTACGGTACGGGACGCGCGAGTTCCGCCGCCGCCGCGACGATCTCGACGGGGACCTGATCGTCGTCGTGGCCCCCACGCCCGGCGCGCCCCGGGGAGGGGTGGCGCTGGCGCTGGAGGACGAGCGCTGGATCGTCACCCTGGCCGGGTACGGCGAGGCGCCGCCGCCCGACCTGGCCGGATTCGCCGCCTTCGCCGCCACTCTGCCGTCCCCGGACGTGCACGAGCTGGTCACGACGGCCGAGCCGATCGGGGAGCCGCGCGCCTACCACAACCCGGCCGCCATCAGGCGCCGCTACGAGCGGCTGGCCCGCTTCCCCGAGGGCCTGCTGGTCACCGGTGACGCGGTCTGCGCCTTCAACCCCCTGTACGGCCAGGGCATGACGGTCGCCGCCATGGAGGCCAAGGAACTCCTGGACCCGGACCTGAACCCGCTCGCCTACTTCCGGCGCGTCGCCGGCATCGTGGACACGCCGTGGGAGATCACGGTCGGCGGTGACCTGCGGATGCCCGGCGTGGAGGGTGGCCTGACGCCGAAGATGCGGATGGTGCACGCCTATCTCGACCGGTTCCACGCGGCCGCCGTACACGATCCGGACCTGACGCGGCGGTTCCTGCGGGTGACGAACCTCTACGACGCGCCGCCAGCGCTCATGAGCCCCGCCGCGCTGATCAGGGTGCTGCGCGGCGGGGGCGGCGCGCCGCGAGTGGTGCCGGTGCCCGCGTGATCTCGCCGCCGCTCCCCGGGACGTGCTCGTCGATCCCGGCGTCCTGGAGTGCGGCGGCTCCGGCTGCTCGTAAACTTGGGCCTGTGGTAGAGCCCAAGTTCGAGATTCAGATGCTGCACGACCGTGTGATGATCAGGTTGGAGCAGGAGGCCGCGGAGCGGCGCAGCGGCTCCGGGATCGTCATTCCCGCGACGGTCAAGATGGCCAACCGGCTGGCCTGGGGCGAGGTCTGCGGTGTCGGCACGAACGTGCGCTCGGTCAGGGTGGGCGACAAGGTGCTGTTCAACCCGGAGGAGCAGTTCGAGGTGGAGGTGCACGCGCGTGTCTATCTGGTGATGCGTGAGCGCGACCTGCACGCGGTGGCCACGACGGAGACCGACCACGGCACCGGCCTATACCTTTGAGAACGAGAGCCACAACCCCGCGGCCCGCGTGCGGGCGGGCAGGGCCGTGAGCACACGGGTGACCTTGCCGTTCAGGTCGAGCACCGACACGCGGTAGGCACCCCGGTGGGCCATGACGGCGATCACGTGGCTCTCGTCCCACCAGCCGAACAACGCCTGCGGCCGCACGGCGACCCGCCGGACGATCTTGCCGGTGGCGGGGTCGACCAGGCAGAGGTGCTGCTTGACGCGCGGCGGACACCAGGTGGCCAGCCGTCTGCCCGACGGGGAGAAGGACTCCTCCGGGCCGGTCGGCAGGCCCGTGCCCGCGTAGGTGCGCAGCACGGCTCCGTCGGTGGGGCGATAGACGCGCAGGCCGGTGCCGTGCCTGGAGACCAGATTCCCGTCGGGGCTCCACCAGAAGGCCGCCTCCGCGCTCAGGCCTGAGATCCTGACCGTGCGGGCGGTCTTTGCGGCCACGTCCACGACCGTGAAGCCGAGCACCCGCCATCTGCCGCTCACCTTGCGCTCGACGGTGAGCGCGACGCGCCTGGAGTCGCGGGTCCACGAGACGTGGGAGGCGGTCAGTGGTTTCCTGACCGTGCGAATGGCCGCGGTCGCGCCGGTGGTGCGGTCGGTGAGGACGAGGGTGTCGTGGCCGGAGCGGTAGGCGGCGGGCACGCCGGCGGTCAGGCGGCCGCCGGGGGCGACGGACACCTCGGACAGGTTCTTCTGCGGGGCGAAGGTGGCGCCGGTTCTGAGGTAGACGCGTTTGGTGCCGAGTCCGTACGCGCTGAGGCGTACCGGATCGCCCGCTTTTTCCCGATATTTCATGCCATTGGTGCCCGGAAGCGGCAGGTCCGCCCGGGCGGGCAGGGGTGCGGCGGCGAGCATCAGCGCGACGGCGAGATGAGCGATCACGCACGCAGGATAGGCACGGACCCGCGAGATTCCCGGCGGGGATAACGACCGGGTCTGGATGCGAGCCCGCGCCCTGGAGCTAAATGAAGCGCTGGGCGATCTCGATGACGTCGATGCCGAGCGTGAGCAGGCCGAAGTAGACGATCACCGCGGCGGCGGCGACCGTGACGACGAGCACGATGATGCGCAGGGTCCAGCCCTGCCGCTTGTACCACTCGGTCCAGGCGTGCAGCGTCTGCTTGCCGAACTCCAGCACCTTGTGCGCCCAGTGGAACTCCGTGGCCAGCACCGCCAGCCCGGCGAACACGACCAGCCACCCGGGCCCGGGGAACGGCACCATGATCAGCCCGCCCGCGACCATGACGGTCCCGATGACGCCGATCACGATCTTCAGAGTGAGCGCGCCCGTGCGGGTGGACCTGATGCCGTCCAGCCAGCCCTTGATGCCGGAGCGGCGCTCGGGCATGCCGGAACGCTCGGCGGCCCCGTCCTTGATCACGTCGGCGTCGCCGGTGTCGGAGTTCTGAACCTGCACAATTCCCCCCGGCAGTTGGTGTGCTCCCCAGGATACGGCGCGGCCCCCCGCGTCCGGTTGCAGACGACTAGCAAAGCACCAAACGCCTTATTGGGTAAAATTTCCCGCTTGACCAGGCTAGTTACGGCAAATATCGGTTAATGTCTGCTATGAACGAGGTTCTACTCCGTACCGTCACCGGCCCTGTACGTGCGGCCGCCGTCGACGGTGCCGTACTCCCCCACGAACACCTGCGTACCGACATGCGCTGGGCGGTCGGCATCGATTCCGACCCGCACCGCTGGCTCGACGAGGAGACCACGGTCACCGCCGAGCTCCGGGAGCTGCGCCAGTCCGACCATCTCGGCCTCGTGGTCGATCTCACCTGCATGGGCATGGGCCGCGACGCCTCCGCCCTGGCCAGGATCGCGGCCGGGAGCCGCGTACCGGTGATCGCCTCGACCGGCCTGTACGCCGAGCCGTTCACGAACGTCGGGGACGAGGACGTCGACACGCTCACCGCCCGGCTGATGGAGGAGATCCTCAGCGGCGTGGACGGGACCGGGGTCTTCCCCGGCGTGATCGGCGAGGTCGGCTGCTGGGGCGCCGAGCCGACGGCGCGCGAGGAGCGCTGCCTGGTCGCCGCCGCCCACGCCTCCCTGCGTACGCGGCTGCCCGTCGCCACGCACGGCAGGAACGGCCCCGCGCTGCTGGAGATCCTGCTCGGCCAGAACCTGCCCGGCTCGCGCGTGGCCGTCGGCTACGCGGGCGCCGACCTGGGGGCGGCCAGGAAGATCGCGGAGGCGGGCGCGTACGTCAGCCTCGGCGCCCTCGGCCTCGGCGCCGACCAGGCCGCCAGGATCGCGCTCGGCCTCATCGAGGACGGCCACGCCGACCGCCTGCTGCTCAGCACGGGCCTGAGCAGGGTGGCGCAGGTACGCCGTTACGACGGCCCCGGGTACGCCCACCTGTTCCACGCGCTGCTGCCGCGGCTGCGGGAGGCGGGCACGGGTGAGGACGTGATCCGCCTGATCACACACGGCAACCCGCTGCGCTGGCTGACCTCGGGCCTGATCTGACCCAGGTTCACCTTGACCTCCACCTATGTCAAGGTTGCAGACTGATGGGCATGACCCTCACACCAGCGGAACTCGAATATCTCTCCGGCCAGCGGCTCGGCCGCCTGGCCACGGTCGCCCCGGACGGGCAGCCGCAGAACAACCCGGTGGGGTTCTTCGTGGACGCCGCGAGCGGCACCATCGTCATCGGGGGGCATGCTCTGGGCGCGTCCAAGAAGTTCAGGAACGTACAGAAGGGCAGCACGGTCTCGCTCGTCGTCGACGACCTCGTCACGGTGGATCCGTGGGTGGCGCGGGGCATCGAGATCCGCGGCACGGCGGTGGCGCTGACGGACGTGGATCCGCCTCTGCCGTACTTCTCCCGGGAGATCATCCGGATCACGCCAACCAAGATCGTCTCGTGGGGTGTGGAGGGGACGAGGAAGAGCCGGTCGGTGTGAAAGCTCGCTAGGATCGTGGTTACACGAGCCTGAGCGGGTGGGGGATGGCGACCGAGGACACGCGACGGGACGGGCGGCTGCCGCACTACGACCGCGCCCCACTCCCCAGCGACCACGACCCGCTCCTCCGCGACCACCCCTCTGACGCCGACGACCAGCGTCCCCACGACCATGGCCGCCCGGCCCAACTCTCCGATGGCCACGATCATGCCGGCACGAGCCAGCGCCCGGACGGTCACGACCACGGCAGCCCGAGCCAGTCCCCGGACAGTCACGACCATGACAGCCAGGACCAGTCTCCGGACGGTCACGGCCATGGCCCGAACCAGTCCCCGGACGGTCACGACCGTGGCGGCCCCGGTCAATTCCTGGACGGCCAGGGCCCGCTCTCCGATGGCCCTGGCTCGGTCCCCGATGAGCCGCAGGGCGGCCAGGATGTTCGCCGGGGAGGGCCGCCTGGCCGACGGGGTGGGCCGCTCGGGCGTCTGCGCAGGCCGTTAGGGGCGCTGTCTCGCCTTCGCCGGGCCGGCGACATACCGGTCGTGGTGATGCTGGCGTGGGCCGGGTGGCTGGCCGTGCCGTGGTCGTTCAGCGGCCTCGCCCAGGCCCGCGCCGCCGCCGCTGCCGCCGCAGAGGCCGAACCACCCCACCTGCACTCCCCCGCCGCCACCCAAGAACCGCCGCGCCTCCACTCCCCTGCCACCACCCAAGAACCGCCCCACCTCCACTCCACCATCGCCACCCAAGAACGGCCGCACGTCCGCTCCCCTGCCACCACCCAAGAACTGCCGCAGGTCCGCTCCGCCGCTACCCGCCAACCGCTCCACCTCCGGTCCGCCGGCACCCACGAGCCGTCACTCCGCCCGCTGCTCGCCGCCCCTCCGCGCGATGGTGTCGCGCCGGAGCCGGTGCGGCAGCACACGGCGGACTCCATGCGGGCGGCGGCCTACGGCATCCCGGCAACACGCAGCGTCCCGTTCACGACGCTCCGGCCCCCCACGCGCGATGACGCCTCGCCCACAGAACCGCCCACAGCCGAGGCGACCCCGCCTGCAACCGGGGCAACCCCGCCCGGACAACCCCCCACAGCCGGGGCGACCCCGCCCGGACAACCGCCCACAGCCGAAGCGACCCCGCCCGCAGAACTGCCCGCAGCCGAGGTGGCCTCGCTCGGAGAACCGCCTGCGGCCGAGGCGGCCTTGTATGGGGCGGACGGCGCAGGATGGCATGCCTTTTCGCCGGGTCGCGCCGGGTTGGGTGTGGTCTCGGTGCCGGGCGGCGATTCGCTGGTGGCCGGGGCGGATGTGGTGGCGTTGGAGCGGGCCAGGATCGCCGGGGAGGTGCATGACGCGGCCGGGCATGGGCTGGCCGCCATCGCCATGCAGGCCGGGCTCGCGCTCGTCACGCTCGACGACGACCCCGAGCAGGCGCGGGCCTCGTTGCGGGCGATCAGGGAGACCAGCACAACGGCGCTCGCCCAGCTGCGGGCCGCGCTCGACGGCATCGACCCGCCGGGGAGGGACCTGGCCGGGCTCATCGACGGTGTACGGGCGGCGGGACTGTCCGTGGACGTCGAACCCCCGCACCCCGCCGTGCCCGCCCACCTTCAGGACACCGTCTACCGGGTGGTGCGGGAGTCGCTCACCAACGTGCTGCGGCACGCGGGCCCGACCAGGGCGGTCGTGCGCGCGGCCGGGGATCGGCGGGAGTTCGTGCTGGAGGTGTCCGACCGGGGCACCGGATGGACGGGCTCGGGCGAAGGGCGCGGACTGACCGGGATGCGTGCCAGGGTGACCGGCACCGGCGGCCAGTTCACGGCCGGGCCGCGCGAAGGCGGCGGCTTCCAGGTGGTGGCCAGGTTCCCCCAGGCGTCAACGTGACCAGCTCCGACACCGTCACGGGTGACGGCACGGCGGGCGGCGCCGGGGCGGGTGGCGGGGCTGGGGCCGGGGCGAATGGCGGGCAGTGGTGAGTGGTGAGTGGTGAGGCCGTGGGGGCGGGGGGTGGGGTGCCGGAGGGGGCGATCCCCCGGACAGTGGTGCCTGGGCAGGTGATCAGGGTCGCCATCGCCGACGATCAGGCGGTCGTGCGGATGGGGTTGCGGGCGTTGCTGGAGCGGGAGCCCGGCATGGAGTGCGCCGGGGAGGCGGGCGACGGGCAGGCCGCGCTGGCGCTGATCCGGCGGACGCGGCCCGACGTCCTGCTGCTCGACATTCGGATGCCGGGCATGGACGGGCTGGACGCCCTGCGGGCGATCGCGGCGGATCCCGAGTTGCGGGGGACCCGGATCGTGGTGGTGACGACGTTCGCCGTGGACGAGTACGTCTTCGCCGCCCTCCAGGCAGGGGCCAGCGGGTTCGTGTTGAAGGACAGCGCCCCCGACGAGCTGGTCAACGCCGTGCGCGTGGTCGCGGCCGGGGAGGCGCTGCTGTCACCGGCCATCACCAGGAAGGTGATCGGCCTGTTCGGGCGGCACGGCGCCGAGCCGGTCGAGGGGCTGGAGACGTTGACGCCCCGGGAGCGGGAGCTGGTGGCTTGGGTGGCCACCGGGCGGTCGAACGAGGAGATCGCCAGGGAGCTGACGATCAGTCCCGACACCGTGCGCACCCACGTCAGCCGCGCCATGGTGAAACTGCACGCCCGGGACCGGGCCCAGCTGGTGGTGTTCGCCATGAGGGCCGGCCTGGCACTCCCCACCTGAACCCGGCGCGGACGCCAGGCATGCTCCCCACCTGAACCCAGCGCGGAGCTGGGCACGCTCCCCGCCTGAGCCCGGCGCGGGCGCTAGACCGTCGCGGGCGCTAGACCGTCGCGGGCGCTCCCCGCCTGAGTCAGGCGCTGGTCACCTGAGGAAGCCCTCGTAGTTGCGCTGCTGGAGCTGGGCCTCGATCTGCTTCACGGTGTCCAGGCCGACCCCGACCATGATCAGCAGGCTGGTCCCGCCGAACGGGAAGTTCTGCTGCGTCCCCGGATCCCGGAGGATCGCGAACGCCACCAGCGGCAGCAGCGCCAGCACCCCCAGGTAGACCGCGCCGGAGGCGGTCAGCCTGGACAACACGTACGCGAGGTAGTCGGCCGTAGGCCGCCCGGGCCGGATGCCGGGGACGAAGCCCCCGAAGCGCCGCATGTTGTCCGCCACCTCCACCGGGTTGAACGTGATCGACACGTAGAAGTAGGCGAACCCGGCGATGAGCAGCACGTACGCCGTCATGTAGAGCGGATGCGTCCCCGAGGTCAGGTTGAGCTCCACCCAGGCCCGCGCCTCGGCCCCCAGGAGAGGGGCGGCCATCGTGGGCAGGTACAGCAGGGACGTGGTGAAGATGACCGGGACGATCCCCGCCTGGTTCACCTTGAGCGGGATGTACGTGCTGCTGCCCCCGTACATCCGCCGCCCCACCATCCGCTTGGCGTACTGCACCGGCACCCGCCGCTGCGCCTGCTCCACGAACACCACGGCCGCCACCAGGAAGAGCCCGGCCACGATCATCACGAAGAAGCTGAACGGGCTCAGCACGAAGATCTTCGACATGTACGCCGGAAACACGGCCACGACCTGCGTGAACATCAGCAGCGACATCCCGTTCCCGATCCCCCGATCGGTGATCAGCTCGCCGAACCACATGACCGCGCACGCCCCCGCCACCATGGTCAGCACGATCACGGTCACGCTGAGCAGCCCGGTGTCGCGCAGCAGCGGACGGCTGCAGCCGGGCAGTAGTTGCCCGGCGCGGGCCAGGGCGACGATAGTGCCCGCGTTCATGATGGCGAGGCCGACGGTCAGGTACCGGGTGTACTGCGTGATCTTGTTCTGTTTGCCCTCCTTCCTGAGCGCGTCCAGGCGGGGCACCAGCACGGCGAAGAGCTGCATGACGATGCTGGCAGTGATGTACGGCATCACGCCGAGCGCGAACACCGACAGCTGCAGCATGGCGCCCCCGCTGAGCATCTGCACCATGTCGAACACCCCGCCCTTGGCCGAGCCCACGCACTCCCGCACGGCCACCACGTCCACCCCCGGCGCGGGCATGAGCTGCCCCAGCCGGAACAGCCCGATGAGCCCGAGCGTGAACAACAACTTCCCCCGCAGCTCCGGCACCCGGAACGCCCTGGTCAAAACGGTCAGCATGGACATGAAGTCTGCGCGGCGCGGGGCGCGGGGTCGTCCGCTGAGGCGAGGCACCGGGGTACGCAAATCCGCGTACTACCTTGATCCCATGAGCACTGTCTGGGTCGTCAGCGGGCCGCCGGGAGCGGGCAAGTCCACCGTCGCGGCCGAGCTGCTCGCCCGCCTGTCCCCCGTCCCCGCCCTGCTCGACAAGGACACCGTGTACGGCGGCCTCGTGGCGGAGGTGCTGCGCGCCCACGGCCGGCCGGACGGCGAGCGCGAGGGCCCCTGGTACGACGAGCATGTCAAACGGCACGAGTACGGCGGGCTGACGAGGATAGCCCGCCAGATCCGGGAGCACGGTTGCCCGGTGCTGCTGGACGGGCCGTTCACCACGCAGGTGCACGACGCGGCCCGGTGGGCGGAGTGGGCGGCGGAGCTGGGCGGGCCGCCGGTGCGGCTGCTGTGGGTGCGCGCCGACGGCCCGGCCCTGCGCGAACGCCTGCTGGCCAGGGGATACGCGCGGGACGCCGGCAAGCTGGCGGCGTTCGGCGACTACCTGAGGAACATCCGGGTGGACGAGCCGCCCGTCGTACCGCACGTGGAGATCGACAACCGGCCCGGCGCGGCGCCGCTCGGCGATCAGCTCACGGCGGCGGGCATACCGCCGGCAGCCGGGCGAAGCGCCCTTCCTCGTTGAGTCACTGGTGCGGTGACCACTTAGCACAGTGGCGACCGCACTCATCGCGGCCACGCCCGCCTATGCCGCTGCCGCGTGCTCGGTGAGCGCGACCGTCGTCGGAGGCTGCAAAACCGGCGACTACCAGCAACACCTGTATGTTCTCTACCATCCGAACAACAGCGGCGACGGCACGGAGATCCGGCGGACGAGCTCCAAAGTCCGCATCGGCTGCTGACCCTCCAGGATCCTCGCGGGGAAGACTTTTAGGGGTACGACCTGCGGTTTCTCCGCCAGAAGTCTTCCCCGCAGGCCGATGAGGACAATCACCCGACCCGATAGTCGTCGTCCCGCGCGTCCATGATCGCCATGTGGCCCGGCAGGTGGCCGATCGCGTACTCGACGCCGCTGGCCAGCACCGCCGCCTGCGGCGTCACCCCGCACGCCCAGAACACCGGCACCTCCCCCGCCCGCACCTCCACCGGATCGCCGTAGTCAGGCCGCGCCAGGTCCCCGATCCCGATCGCGGAAGGGTCGCCCACGTGCACGGGCGCGCCGTGCACCATCGGATACCTGCCGCTCACCTCGACGGCGGTCTCCACCAGCTCGCCGGGGACCGGCCGCATCGACACGACCAGCGGCCCAGACAGGCTGCCGGTGGAGCGGCAGGGCACGCCGGTGACGTACATCGGCACGTTCGTCCTCGCCTCCAGATGCCGCACCGGCACCCCGGCCGCCAGCAGCGCCCTCTCGAAGGTGAAGCTGCAGCCGATGAGGAACGGCACCAGGTCCTCGCGCCACTCCCCCGTCACCTCACCGAGGTCGGCCACCGCCTCGCCGTCGCGGTAGAGGCGGTAACCGGGCAGATCGGTACGCAGATCGCCGGAGAACAGCTTCGTGGACCAGGCCCCGGGCTCGCCCACGTCGAGCAGCGGGCACGCCTGGGGGTTGCGGTGGGCGAACAGCAGCAGCTCGTACCGCAGCCGTTTGGGCACCGCGATGAGGTTGGCCTGCGCCCAGCCCCGGCACCAGCCGGCGGTGGGCACCCGCTCGCCGGCGCGGAAGCGCTCCCGCGCCTGCGCGGGGCTCAGATCGGCGACATCCACTCCTCTGACATTAGGAGTGCGACGTTCGCCGGTCCACCATCCGGGTAGCGGTGGCGCCGTGCGTCTCGATGTGAACCTCCTCGACTACGTCCTCATCGCGATCTACTTCGCCACCGTGCTCGCCATCGGGTTCGCCGCACGCAGCCGGATCACCTCCAGCCTGGACTTCTTCCTCGCCGGGCGCGGGCTGCCAGCATGGATCACGGGGCTGGCGTTCGTGTCGGCGAACCTGGGCGCGATCGAGATCCTCGGCATGGCGGCCCAGGGCGTGGAGTACGGCGCGATGACGCTGCACTACTACTGGATCGGCGCGGTTCCGGCGATGGTGTTCCTCGGCATCGTGATGATGCCGTTCTACTACCGCTCGAAGGTGCGCAGCGTGCCGGAGTTCCTGCGCAGGCGCTTCAACGGCGCCACCCAGCTGCTGAACGCGATCACGTTCGCGGTCGCGCAGGTGCTCATCGCCGGGGTCAACCTGTACGCGCTGGCCCTGGTCATCGAGGCCCTGCTGGGCTGGCCGCTGGTGGTCTCGGTGGTGGTGTCGGCGGTGATCGTGCTGGCCTACATCACGCTCGGCGGGCTGTCGTCGGCCATCTACAACGAGGTCCTGCAGTTCTTCGTGATCCTCGCCGGGCTGATCCCGCTCACCGTGCTCGGGCTGATGAAGGTGGGCGGCATCTCCGGCCTGTTCGAGAAGGTACGGCAGAGCGCGCTCGGCGACGGCGGCCTGCACACCTGGGCAAACACGGCGACGGGCGACAACCCGATGCAGGCGCACTGGGTCGGGATCATCTTCGGGCTGGGGTTCGTGTTGTCCTTCGGCTACTGGACCACGAACTTCGCCGAGGTGCAGCGGGCCCTGTCGGCCAGGAACACCAACGCGGCCCGGCTGACGCCGATCATCGCCGCGTACCCGAAGATCTTCATCCCGCTGGTGACGGTGCTGCCGGGACTCATCGCGCTCGTGCTGTTCAGCGGGTGGGGGCAGGAGCAGGACTACAACAACGCGATCCCGCTGCTGATGCGCGACCTGCTGCCGAACGGGGTGCTGGGGGTCGCGGTGACCGGGCTGCTGGCCTCGTTCATGGCGGGGATGGCGGCCAACATCAGCGGGTTCAACACGGTGTTCACCAACGACATCTGGCAGGCGCACGTGGTGCGCGACCGCGAGGACGGCTACTACCTGCTGGTGGGCCGGATCGCGACCGTGGCAGGGGTGGCGCTGGGGGTCGGCACGGCGTTCATCGCGGCGGGTTACTCCAACATCATGAACTACCTGCAGACGTTGTTCTCGTTCTTCAACGCGCCGCTGTTCGCGACGTTCCTCGTGGGGTTGTTCTGGCGGCGGATGACGCCGTGGGCCGGGTTCTGGGGGCTGCTGTCCGGTACGGTGGCCGCCTTCGCGTCGTACCTGTCGTACAAGGCGGGGCTGGTGAACTTCGGCACCGAGCTGAACGCCAGCTTCTGGGGCGCGGGCCTGGCCTTCGGCGTGGACGTGGTGGTCTCGGTGGTGGTCACGCTGTTCACCACCAGCAAACCCGTCGAGGAGCTGCGCGGGCTCGTGTACGGGCTCAGCGACGTGACCCTGGAGGACGACGCGCTGGCCGGTGACGCGCGATGGTACCGCTCGCCCATGCTGCTCGGCGTGGGCGCGCTCGTCCTGGCGATCCTGGCGTACGGGGTGATCCTGTGAGTGACATCCGGTTGGTGATCGGCGGCCTGTTCCTGCTGTACGGGGTGATTCTCGTCGTCGCGGGAGTCGTGGGCAGCGCCGTCAATCTGTGGACGGGCCTGGCCATGGCCGTGTTCGGCGGCGCCTTCCTGGCGTGGGCCCGCTTCAAACGGCCCTGACCCTTGAGGCGGCCCGCTTCAGACTGAGCGGCCCGCTTCAAACGGCCCTGGTTCTTGAGCGGCCCGCTTCAGACGGCCTTGACCGGCTGGGCGGCGCGTTCGTCGTACACCTTCCTGGCGGCGATCACCTGGTCGGCGTGCTCCCCCGCCCACTCGCCCATCGCGCGCAGCGCTCCGATGGCACTGCGGCCGAGGTCGGTGAGCTCGTAGTCCACGCGCGGCGGGATCGTCGGGTAGACGGTCCGGGTGACCAGGCCGTCGCGCTCCAGCGTGCGCAGGGTCTGCGAGAGCATCTTCTGGGTGATGCCGTCGAGCATCCTGCGCAGTTCGTTGAACCGCCTGGGCCCGTCGAGCAGGGCTCCCATGGCCAGCCCCGTCCACTTGTTGGAGAACATGCCGAGCACGCTGCGGGGCTTGCACGCCCGCAGGAACGCGTCGGCGCCGCCGTAGCCGCGGAGGTCGGGAAAGTAGGTACCCATGAGGTACCTGAAACCATTCAGGTGCCTACTTCACAAGAGATACCCATGCCGACCAGCATGTTCCCTATGACAGAGAACATGCGCGCGATCGTTTATCGCTCTTTCGGCGGCCCCGAGGTGCTGGAGCTCGCCGAGGTCCCGCGGCCTGAGCCCAGGCCGCACGAGGTGCTGGTACGGGTGAAGGCGGCGGGCGTCAACCCGCCCGACTGGAAGCTGCGGCGCACCCCGTACCCGCCGGACTACACCGAGCCGCCGCTGATCCCCGGCTTCGACGTGTCCGGCGTCGTCGAGGAGGTCGGCAACTACGTCGGCCACTTCAAGCCCGGCGATGAGGTCTTCGGCATGCTCAATTTCCCGCTCTACGGCGCGGCCTACGCCGAGTACGTGGTGGCCAGGCCGCGGCAGTTCGCGTTCAAGCCCACCGGGATCGACCACGTGCGGGCCGCCGCGCTGCCCATGGCCGGGCTGACGGCGTGGCAGGCGTTCTCCGACATCGCCGATGTCTCGCCGGGGCAGCGGGTGCTGGTCCACGCCGCCGCCGGTGGGGTGGGACACCTGGCCGTGCAACTCGCCAAGCTGCGCGGGGCATACGTGATCGGCACGACCCGCGCCGCCAAGCACGACTTCGTACGAGGGCTCGGGGCGGACGAGATTATCGACTACACCAGCGTGGACTTCCCCGAGGCCGTGTCCGGCGTGGACCTCGTGGTGGACATCGTGGGCGGGGACTACCCGGCCAGGTCGCTGCCCCTGCTCCGGCCCGGGGGCGCGTTCATCGCCGTCGCGGGGATCTCGGCCGTCGACCTGGAGGCCTACGCCAAGGCCGGTCTGCGGCACGGCAAGTTCAGCGTGGAGCCCGACCACGCGGGGCTGGCCTCCCTGGCCGAACTCGTGGCGGAGGGGAAACTGACCGCCCACGTGGACCGCGTGTTTCCGCTGGCCGAGGCCGCCAAGGCGCACACGCTGTTCGAGAGCGGCGACTTCGTCGGCAAACTCGTGCTGGAGATGTGAGCTTTCCTGGTAGCAGTACCCGACCGTCCCAGCACCCGACCGTCCCAGCACCCGACCGTCCCAGCACTCGACCGTCTCAGTACTCGACCTCGAAAGTGTGCGGTCCCAGCCCGTACCCCTCGCCGTGCGGCACCACGTACCCGTACTCGATCAACGTGGTGAGGCTCTCGCGCACCTCCTCCTCCGTCAGTCCCGACGCCCGCACCAGCCCCTCGATCAGGGCGCTCCCGGATTCGACGGTCTGGGCGGCCACGGCTTCGTACACGTGGATGTCCACGTCCGACAGGGCCTGTACATCGTGTCCCTCGGTCATGAGCGTTGCCTCGCCCCTTCCCTCAGCCGGAGGGGATCGACCTCGCGATCCGGGCAGCGGCGGAGGTATTCGGCTTCGAGCTCATTGGTACGTGACGTGTGCCGCGCCAGAGCGTCGTCGGACCCGTGGAAAAAGGTATCGCTCCGGGTGGTGTGCAGCTGGCGCAGCTCGCGTACCACGTCATCGTCGCTGAGCTGGGCAGGATCTATTCCCATCGTTGTCATGGACTTCCTCTACCCAAGGAACCCCCAACCAACATGTGTCACAATTCCTGACATATAGGCATTGTTTGGAAGAGATCGCCGCCTTACCTTCCCGTTATGGACCTCGAGCTCAGGCACCTCAGGATCGTCCGCGCGGTCGCGGACGCGGGAAGTGTGAGCAAGGCCGCGTCCCTGCTCGGGCTGGCACAACCGGCCCTGACCGCGCAGCTCAAGCGTATCGAGAGGGTGCTCGGAGGCGCCCTGTTCGAGCGTGACCGCCACGGCGCCAGGCCTACCCGCCTCGGTGAACTCGTGCTCGCGAGGGCACGCGTCCTTCTTCCCGCAGCAAAAGAACTGCAGGACGAAGCCGTACGTTTCGCTCATACCCCCACCCCCGGCTTCCGCATCGGCTCCACCAACGGGCCGATACTCGGCGGCCTGGTCGACCGGCTCGCCGCGGAGCGCACGGTCAGCACGTACACGTCCTGGTCGACCCACGAGCTCACAACCATGGTCGAGCTCGGCCGCCTCGACTACGTGCTGACCGGCGCCTGCGGCGACTCCGGAACCCCCACCGGCACGCTGCTCTGGGAGACCATCAGCCTCGACCCCGTCTTCTGCCTGGTCGGAGAGGACCATCCATTCGCCAGGGAGAAGGAGGTGGAGCTGGCCGACCTCGCAGGGGAACAGTGGGCGGTGACGCCGGGCGACGGCTGTTTCGCGGACTGCTTCGCGATGGCGTGCGCGCGGGCCGGGTTCACGCCCGGCACGATCTACGAGACCGACGTACCGACCTGCACCCACCTAGCCCAGGTCGGCCGCGCCGTCGTGCTCTGCCAAGCCACCCACCAGTCCGCCCAGGGCCTGGCCATGGTGCCGCTCGCCGGCGCGCCGCTGCGCTGGCGGCAACTCCTCGGCCGCCACCCCACCGCACCCGAAGCCGCCTGGGTGGTCGCCCAGGCCAAACAGGCCCACATGGACGCCGTACGCCGAAGCCAGGTCTACTACGACTGGCTGGTACGAAACCCGGGTTATGGCACCGCTCCATAACACGGTGATAGGGGCAAAGTAATACTCCTCCCTGCCAGGGCCCGCCGTTACCGTGACGGCACCCCCAGCAGCGAGGAGATCCGGATGCTCCGGACCCTGGCGCTGATCGCGATCGGCGCGTTAGTCATGACGGCGACTCCCGCCGTCGCCAACGCGAAACCGCCTTCCGGCGTGGTCGACGCCCTGCAGCGCGACCTCGGCATCACCAAGGAGCAGGCACTCAACCGGCTGGTGAACGAGGCCCGCGGCAACGCCGCCGCACCCGGCCTGAGCAAGAGGCTCGGCGATCGCTATGCCGGAATCTGGTACGAAGGCTCAGAAAGCGCCCTGGTCGTAGCCAGCGTCGACCCCGCGGACACGGCCGCGATCACCCGCTCCGGCGCCAAGGCCCGCATCGTGTCTCGCTCGATCGCCCAGCTCACCACGGTCAAGGAGGGCCTGGACCGGTCCGCCCCGCCCGCCTCTGTACACAGCTGGGCCGTCTCCCCCAAGGACAACTCCGTCGTCGTGCTGACGAACGACGAGCAGGCCGCCCGTGCCTGGATCGACACCAGCGGCACGGACGCCGCCGCCGTCACCTACGAGCAGGCGGCCGAACGCCCCCGCCTCCTCTACGACATCCGTGGCGGGGACGCGTACTACACCTCCGACGGTTTCCGCTGCTCGGTCGGCTTCGCCGCCAGGCGCGGCACCCAACTCGGCTTCACCACCGCCGGCCACTGCGGCACCACCGGCATCACGACCACCGGCTACAACCGGGTGGCCCAAGGGACGTTCCAGATCTCCTCCTTCCCCGGCAACGACTACGCGTGGGTGGCCACCAACACCAACTGGACCGCGCCCGGCGTGGTGAACGGCTACAGCGCCGGCATCCTGCCCGTACGCGGCTCGGCCGTCACCCAGCCCCAGGGCTCGGTCTGCCGCTCCGGCTCCACCACCCAGTGGCACTGCGGCACCGTCACCGCCCTGAACTCCACCGTCAACTACCCCGAGGGCACGGTGTCGGGCCTGACCCGCACCACGGTGTGCGCGGAGGGCGGCGACTCGGGCGGCTCGTTCATCTCGGGCGACCAGGCCCAGGGCATGACCTCCGGCGGCTCGGGCAACTGCACGTCGGGCGGCACCACGTACTTCCAGCCCATCGGCGAGATCCTCTCGGCGGGCAGCCTGACCCTCGTCACCTCCGGCGGCACCGACCCACCGCCGACGGGCTGCTCGGCGTACGAGGAGACCTACAGCGGCTCGCTGACCTCGAACCAGAGCGCGTACCAGCCGAACAACTCCTACTACCAGGCCACCGTCTCAGGCACCCACGCCGCCTGCCTCGACGGCCCCAGCGGGATGGACTTCGACGTGTACCTTCAGAAGTGGAACGGCTCAACCTGGGCCGTGGTGGCGACCGGCGACAGCCCCAACCCTGACGAAACCATCAGCTACAACGGCACGGCCGGGTATTACCGGTATCGCGTACATGCGTACAGCGGCTCGGGTTCGTACACACTGGGCCTGAACCGCCCATAACCCCCCAACTGGTCAGCGGCGAGTGCGGCCTCCCTCCCCACTCGCCGCACACCGGGGGAGATTATGATCGACTTGGGCTCCAACAACACCGGCAGGCATGGAATGATGTCGGCGGAGACTCGTCTCCCGCTCGGCCGGGCACCACGACCGGATCCGATGCTCTAGCCTTAGCCTTGCGCGGGGCTCCGGCATGATCCTTTCGTTGTCCTGGCGCACGTCACACAACTCAATCCAGGGGCGGTAGCTCAGCCGGTCAGAGCATCGGACTCATAATCCGTGGGTCGTGGGTTCAAGTCCCACCCGCCCTACTCCTCTATCCCGGGTTCTACCTGCGGTCCCCTTGATCCCGTTGAGTCCGCAGGTCTGCGGTCTCCTAGTTGGGAGACCGAAGGGAGACCGTCAGTTTCGGACGCCTCCCCCACCACGACGGCGCGAGGCACCAGAACGGCACTCGCTTCCGCCGCTGCCCGCGCTACTTCTGGCAGCACCGTCGTGTAGAGATCGGCCGTGATCGAAATACTGGAGTGCCGCAGCATCGCCGACGTCGTCTTCATGTCGTTGCCGGCCGCCAGGGACAGTGTGGCCGCGCCATGACGAAGGTCGTGCAGCCGGATCGGCGGCAAACCAGCGGCGAACGTCAGCCGCTCGAAATGCTCGCTGACCCAGTCGGGCGTCAACTCGCTACCGTCCTGCTTGATGAAGATCCGGCCGCTGTCTATCCACGCCGATCCGCACGCCAGCCGCTCCTCGTTCTGCCGCGCCTTGTGCGCCCGAAGGACGGCGATCGTCCCCTGGTCCAGCGCGACCACCGCGTCTGACGACTCCGTCTTCGGCGAGCCCTCCCTCACCTCCCGTCCGACGTTGTTGAGCTGTCTGGCCGTGGCCAGCAGACCCTCGTCCAGTTCGCTGTCGACCCAGCGCGCGCCGCACGCCTCGCCCCGACGCAGCCCTCGGAAGGCGATCAGGTGGTAGAGGGCGTACAGCCTGTCAGCCGCCGCATGATCGAGGAACACCCCGAGCTGGACCGGCGTCCACACCATGACCGGCGACGGCCGCGGCGTCGCCAGCCACACCTTGAACCTCTCCAACGGCTTCTTCGGCCGAATCTCAGCCGACCGCTCGGCGGCAAGCCGCTTGCCATAGCCGACCTCGAAAGCCTCCACGCGCGTTTTCGTCCAGACCACGCCCTTGGCCTTCTTCCCGGCGTCCAGCTTCACCAGCTCGGCGGCATTGAAGGTGACGACGTGCTCCCGTTTCGCCGAAGCCAGCACCGTACGGAGCGTCGCCCGGATCCGCTGCTTGGTCACCGGCCCCGTGGGCCGCTTCCCCCGCACCGACATCCGGACCTCGGGGTCGTCGGACGCGCGGGCGGCGAGCAACTCCTCGTTCTTGCGATCGATCTCGGTGAAGACCTGCTCGACCACGGGCACGAACAGCCGGTCCATGCGCACCCCGGCGAGAACCTCGCGAATATGCTTCTCCCAGTGCGAGATGTAGCCGATCAGCGTGCTTTCCCGGATGTCCTTGAGCCGGCGGCGACGCTCCACCCAGGTGTCCCAGTACTCGCCGAACGTGATCGACTGAAGCGGCTGCCCGGCCCTGTACTTGCGGTAGAGCTCCTCATGCGCCGGGAGTGGAGCCTGTTTCTTGTGCGCCGCTCGGATCATGTCGAGGATCTCCATGCGAGCTTCATGTCCTTCTGGGCCGGCGTCTGGGATGTCGAGCAGGCGGCCGGCGGCCTGATACCAGGCGATGAGGTCCGTCTCGGTGACGAAACCGCTGCATCGCAGGTAGATGCGCTTGCCGTCTGGGCCGGCGGGGACTTCTTCCTTGCCGCACCAAGTCCCGTGGTTGGGGTTCCAGGATCCGTCCTTGCGGCGCAGTTTGGGACACTTCGCGCCGAGCTCACGTCCATCCTCGCGGCATTTACACCGCTTGAACCCGTTGCCCGCCATCAATAATTCACCTCATCCCCGATTCGCGATACATGTCGCCAATGTTCTTCGCGTCCCGATAATCCTCCAGGCTCACGCCCAATTCGGCAGCGGATTGCGCCTGCTGCTCGGGGGGTTCGTGGGCTTCCCAGCGCAGCCCGATGCGGGCCGCGAGGCTTTCGAGGTGATCGAGCCGATCGTTGGGTTCGCGGTCGATGACCTCCTGCAGGCGTCTGTCGATCTCCGCCACCACCTCATCGACGGGATGCGCCGTGCCGCGCGCGTAGGAGTCGACGACGGGCATGGCCGCCTCCAGCAGATCGGCGCGGACCAGCGCTTGGGCGAAGTGGTAGACCAGGTCCGGCACCACCCGCACCGGGCTGCCCGGGATCCGTTCGGCGAACAACTCCCGCGCGCGCAGGAGGTCGGCTACCACGCTGTTGTGTCGGCGGACGTCGGGCGTGGGCGGCGTCAGGTCCAGGCCGGTTCCGAGCGTCTGCAACGTCCGTTCGAGCTTGTGGTAGGCGACGCTCACCTCGCGCCACGACGATCTGTCACGCCATACCTTGACCGCTCTGCTCGCCTCATCCGCGCCGGTTCTCCGCTGGGTGAGGAATGCCTCGTACAAAGCACGGTTCTCTTCCTGACTGAGGCGGTAGCGCAGGCGAGCCCAGGCCAGCAGGAATTGTGCGTGCTGGGCTTTGGCCTTTCGCCCTTCGTCGGTGACGGTCCGGCTGAGCTCGTGCAGGTCCCGTCCTTCGGCCGCCTCAGGCGGCAGGGGAAGCTCTTCCAGGGGGATGCCGAACACGCGGGCCAGGGCGATCGCCTCGTCCACACGTCTCGTGATGTCGGCCCGTCAGGGCGCCGTCCTGACGTTCCAGGACCCAGGACCTGGTCAGCCCCCAGGTGCGCAGCGGAACGACCAGCCGGCCACCCTCGGCGAGCTGGGCGAGCCAGGCAGGGGGCACGTCCCACGAGCCAACCGTCACGATGATCGCGTCGAACGTGCGGCCCGGCTCGATCACGTCCTCGGCATCCGCGCAGATCACTTCGACGCCGTCGTACCCGGCGTCCATGAGGCACCGTTGGGCGCGGTCGGTGATCTCCGGGTCGATGTCGATCGTGGTCACCGAACCCGCCGGCTCGACGACCTCTTGGATCAAGGCCGCGTTGTAACCGCCCGACCCTATTTCGAGAACCCGCTCACCGGGCTTGAGCCTGGCCTGGCCCAGCATCATCGCCTGAAGCCAGGGCGCCGAGACCGAGCTCATCGACTTGCCGAGCTCGTTGCGCTTGGTGACGTGCGCGGCATTTTGGTAGGCGGTGTTCAGGTCCGCGTCGCCCGTGAACAGATGACGGGGCACTGTCCGTAGCGCCCGCTCGACCACGGCCGGCAACGTCAGTCCCAGCGCCTGATGCCGGGCTGCGATCTGCTCGACCATGGCGGCGCGCAGCGCGGCGGCTTCCTCAACATCGTTGTCGGTGCTCACGTCGGTCACGGGTAGTTCCTCTTCGTGGTTTGTGTGATGGCAACTGGTTGATGGTGGCTGTCGGGTGGTCGTGGTGCGAGCTAGCCGCGCCGGTTATCGGGTCCGCGTGGGGAAGGAATCGGGCTCCGGCACTTCCCTGTGGCGCCGATGCTCGGCCTGGTGTGCCTCGGCGAGAGCGGTGTAGATGCCGAGGGCCTTGCGGTGGCGGCCTCTGGCGGTTTCCTCATAACGACCGTCGCGGATGCGGCGCAGCACGAAGAAGACGCCGCCTTCGGTCCCAGCGGCGAGATGGTCAGCGTCTCGTCTGGTCACCCGGCCGCCCTCCACAGGGCGTCGGGGAGCTGCTCCACGAGCAGGGGCGGCACGGCGGCGTGCGCGGCCATCGCCTGCCGCCGTCCCTCGTGCTGGATTTCGCGCATGTGGGCCCACAGCTCGTGGGGCGTCCCACCGGTGCGGCAGATGCCGCCTTCCTTCCAGTGACTACGGTAGAAGGCGGCGAATTGCTGGCGATGGAGCGACCACATGATCACCCACCAGTGGCCGACCTCTTCCTCCAGCCTGCTGGCCCACCAGCGGCCCAGCTTCGGGTCAACGATCAGGTTCTGACGCACGCTGGCTCCTCGCAAGGAACGGCGTCGTACGTACCGAAACGGACCACCGCAGCGACGAAGTGCACCCTGGCCTCCGGGTTAAGGAGGTCGTCGCGGGCGTAGGTCACCATGCGGCCGCCTTCGGTGGTAGCTCGTTGGACACGGCGAAGAACTCCATGAGCCGGTTCTTGATCGTGACCGCGATCTGATGGGCGTTGCCCGTACCGACGTCGATGCGCAGGACGTCGTATCCGGCCTGGATGAGCCGGTCGCACGCCTGCCGGTAGAAGTGGGCTTCGGCGTGGCTGGATCTGGGAGTGAGCTGGAACCGGTTGTGCGCTCCTCGCTCCGCCAGCCGGGCGGCGATCAACTCCGGTGCGCCTTCGAGGACCACCGCTAAGTCCGGCCGGTCGGCAAGGGCGTTCAGGCTCCACAGGAATACCGGGTCCACGCCGTCGAACCGCTGCATGACCAGGGCTGACGGCACGTACCTGTCGCAGAGGACCACTTCCCCGGCGTCCAGGTGCGGTTGTATCTCGGTCTCAAGGTGGTGGTAGCGATCTGCGCTGTACAGGCAGGCGAGCGCGGCGCCGGTGACGGTCTCGGTCATCTCGCGGGCGATCTTGCCGAGTACCCCGTTGGACGGTTCGGCGGTGGTGTAGACATGCTCGCCTTCGGCCACCAGGAGTTGGGAGAGGTGCGCGACGATGGTCGACTTTCCAGCTCCGGACGGGCCGTCGATGCTGACGAACAGGCCGCGTCGGTGGTCAGAAAAGGGTCTGAGCTGCGTCATCGGTCGATCCTTCGCAAGAGGTCGTCTTCGCGTCGATCAGCAGGGCGGCCAGGTCCGCGCCGTCAGCGAGATGCGTGAGAAGGCGGGCACAGACGAGGGCGTCGAAGGCCGCTCGGTGGGGTTTCAGGCCGGCGGGCATATCGGTGGCGAGCTTGAGCTCCTCGGCGAGCGTGGTCAGCTTGTACGAGGAGCGGCCGGGAAGAAGCCGCCGGGCCAGCTTCAGGGTGTCGATGACCACAGCAGGCCGGAAGCCGGGCAATTCTCGGGTCAGCAGACTGAGGTCCACGTGCGCGTTGTGCGCCACGAAAATGGTGCTGTCGAAGATCGCTTTGATGTCCAAGGCGTGGTCGGCGAGCGAAGGCGCGAAGGCCACCTGCTCGTTGGAGATGCCGTGGATGCGGCCAACCAGCGGGGTGATCGGCCTCGGCGGCTTGACCAGCCACGTCAATGGGTCTCCGATCACGCCGTGATCAATCAGGACGATGGCCAGCTCGACCAGGTCGGCAGGGCGCTGTCCGTTACCTTCGACGTCCGCGACCGCGTAGCGGAACTCTGTCCACGGGGCGTCCTGGTCAGTCATTCGCGTTCTCCCATCCGACCTCGGCCCGACCGTGCCGTCGTTGGCGATGTGGGTGCGCGGCGTCATGGATCTGGAAGGCGAGCCGGTGCTGGAGGAAGTAGCGCGGTTGCTCGGACGGAAATCCATCGATCTGCGCCGCCCGTTCTGTGATCTCGGTGACGCGCATAGCGGCCGCTTCGGGCAGGTCGGCGGCGGCTTCATGGAGTTGACGCACGGTGGGAACCTGGTGCGCTTGGGCGCACCTGCCGAGCTGGGCGGCTGGGCAGATGTCGCAGAGCTCGCGGATGCCGTAGTGACCGTTGTAGTCGGGCAGGCCGTGGACGTACGACACGGCGCACGAGGTCTTCCTGAACAGCGGCGACGCATCGGGCGGCCGGCGCGCGAACCGCGCGAGGATGCGTCCTTCCAACGTCTCAGGGACGATCTTGCGGCGGGCGGTCTCTTCATACGGCTCCGGCAGGCCGCTGGCGCGGTAGTAGTCCGCGATTTCATCCCGGTAGAACAGGCCGGTGAACACCGTGGCGTCGGCCCACCTGGAGAGCACCGCGGCTCGCGCCAGATGAGCGGCGGTGTCGTTCAGCCCGGGTACCAGGGGCCGCCAGTAGAAGATCGTCCGATACCGGCGCGAGGCGTGGGCCGTGGTCAGCCGCATGGACTTCACGACGGCCTGCGAGGGGTGCGGTTCGATCCGTTTGTCGTCGATCCCCGAGTACGTGAACAGCAGCGTCATCTTCAGGTGCCGCAGGGCGTTCAGCCGCTCACAATCGCTGACGTTCAAGTGAGCACGCGTGATCACGAGCACGTGATTGGTGAGCTCGCGCCCGTCGAGATCGCTCAACACGGCGAACAGGTGCTCGCGGACGTCCGGCAGGAACGGATCGGTAGCCCGGTTGAAGACCTGCAGCGGGGTGGCGTGAGGCCGGAAGTACCGGTGGCGGACGAGCCGCTCAACGGCCTCGGCATCGCTCATCAAGGCCCGCGGCCGGCGCGCGTCCCAGAGCCCGTAGGTGTGCCGGATGCAGTAAGCGCAGTCGAGCGGGCAACCCTGGATGTGATTGAGGGACAAGCCGGACTTGCGGTATTCGACGACGTCACGGGCACGCTCAGGCAGTGCCGCCACCGCGTCGGCGGACAGCAGAGGGACGTGGCGTGCGCTCATGAGCTGCCTCCCACGGATACGGGCTGAGGTGTCGCCGTGAGCGTGGCACGAGGCTGCCGGAGGTGCCTAGCAAGTTTCTCGGAGTTTCAGCAACTCGCTGGAAATCGACGAGGCGGAGAAATCTGGCGCTACTCCTCCGGGCCGGTGTCGTCTGCCGGCAACAACCGCGCCAGGTCCTCCATGACATTCGTGATCAGAGCCCGCGCGGCTTGCCCATATGACGCCATCCCGGCCAGGGAACGGAACACCCGGGCGTACTGTTCGATCTCGGGCTGCTGGGCGAGATGCAGTTCAGCGGTGAACGTCTCGACCATGACAAGGTCGTTGTCGAAGACCCAGAACCCATGCTTGGGTGCGGTCACGTACGCGGTGTCGAACCCGATGACGCCGAGCCGGACGTTGGGGAGCGTCGAAGCGGCCACCAGGCGGTCGAGCTGCGGGACCATCACTTCCGGCGCGCACAGCCGATACCTGAGAGCGGCCTCGGTGACCACGAATTGGAAGCGTTTGCCCGGGTCGTACAGGATCTGCTGGCGTGCCATGCGCGCCTGCATGGCTTCGTCGATGTCGTTCGGCAGGTTGTGCATGGCGATCGCTTCGGCCATCCGCGCACGGGCGTACTGCGCGGTCTGGAGCAGCCCGGGGATGTAGACCGGCTCGAAGACACGGAGAAGGGTGGCGCGGCGTTCGGCATCGCCCCACTCGCTCTGGTGGTGGCTCATGCCGCCCCGAAGGACGCGCTCCCACTCGGCGTGACGCGATTCGAGGGTATGAAGCGACGCCAGCAGCGCGAGTCGTTCGTCGACGCTGGCGTCCGTCGCCGCGGCCCACGAGGTGATGTCGGCGTCGCTGGGCGTCTGCCTGCCGGTCTCCAGCTTCGACACCTTCGAGTGCGGCCACGCGAGTAGCTCCGCGAGCTGACGACCGGTCAAGCCGGCTGCCCGTCGCAGCTCGCGGAGCCTGGCGCCAAGCGCTTGCCGGGCCTGATGGACGCTGGTCACGCCCCGATTCTTACCTGATCTTGTAGTCATCCGGCAGTCGTGCCACGAACTCTTCCCGTGAGGCGGAACGGTGAACAGCGTCGTCCAGCGCGGCAGCGCACTCCACGACCGCAGCCGGATCGGTGATGAGTTCGGCGCCGAGGAGCTGGTCGTCGTCGGTGAAGTGCAGCAGCGCGACCCGCGAGGAGTCGAACACCCAGAAGTCCTGCTCCGGAAGACCGGCGGCCTGACCACGGTCCAGATAACGGATGTCCTCGCCGGCCGCCACATTGTGGCGCGAAAGAGTCAGGCCGAACCTGCTGTAGTCACTGAGCGGGAACGAGACAACCCGGACCCGCTGGAAGATCTTGCCTTCCTCGGTCGCCTTACCGATGATGCCGAGCCAGTTCTGGAACCAGGCGAGGTCCTCTGGCTCACCCTCCAAGAAGCGGCGCAACGGCTCGTGTTCGCTGGGCGAGTCGTACCGCTCGCGGGTCTCCAGCCTGCGGGCGGTGTGAGCGAACGTACGGAAGAGGTCCACGAACGCCGGCCCGCTGATCAGCGTCAAAGCGCCTCCTGGCCTTCCGTGGAGGTGGCACGCTGACGGTTGTTCCGAGGGTCGACCGTCAACGGCTCGTCCGCGAACCGGAGGATCTCTCGCGTGATCTCGACCACCGTCTCGCCGTCCGGGACCTCACCGATATCAGAGAGCGCCTGGGGATCGGTGACGACGTAGCCCTGGACGAGGATGGTGTCTCGATCGGTGGCGAAGAGCGTGGGAGAACCGCCTTCCCCGGATCCTGATCCCAGATACTGGACCCTCATCGCGTCTGCTCCTTCGAGAAGCTTTCGGGAAGTTTCTCCATGAGAAGACATCAACTTGCTGTGGCGGTCAATCCCCCAGATCAGCTTGATCTAGCAAGCAACACGTAACCATGGCGGTCGTGCCGACCTGAACGACGCCACGACCGGGGGTCTGCGGGCAAATGAGCCATCCTGCCGGAGGGCCTGACCGGCCGCGTAACGGTTCGAAGCTGCATGCTCCAGCGCGCGTGCCCCTACCCCGCAGGACAGCCGGGGACCACTCTCGGGCCAGCGAAGCGCTCGCTCGTATCCTGAACGCGATGATGACCTCCAGGATCCCCCGGCCCAGGCCATGACCGCCGATGGCCATGCCGCGTCGTTCACCGCGGCCGCCGCACTCCGTGCTCTCCAGCTCGCGTGTGACCAGAGGGGACTGAGCTGGTCAGGTGCCACGCTGCTCGGCCCCGTCGGCGACAACGGCGTCTTCAGGCTGCCCCTCGAAGGCATCGTCGCCAGGGTGGCGTGGGGTATGCCGGCGCTGGCCATGGTCGAGCGGGAACTTCGCGTAGCCGCGTGGCTCGCTGAGCAGGATCTGCCTGCGGTCCGGCCGTCGGCTGCGGTGGCGGAGCAGCCGGTCCTGTCGGACGGCCGGGTGGTCACGTTCTGGGAGGAGATCCCGGCTCCACAGCTGGGACGGCCGGCGGACATCGGAGCGCTGCTGCGTCGCCTGCATGCGCTCCCTCCCCCGCCCGAAGGCATGCTGCCTGTGTTCGACCCGTTCTATCGGCAGGACTCCCACGTCCGCGACGCCACCGGTCTCCACGAGCACGACCGGCGCTTCCTCCTGGATCTCCTGGAAGGGTTGCGGGCCGAGTACGCCAATCTGCCGTTCGCCCATCCGGCGCGCGCCATCCACGGTGACCCGCATCGCAAGAACCTCGTCCGCGACGCCGCCGGCCGCGTCGTCATGCTCGACCTCGAAAGGTTCGCCCTCGGGCCGATCGAGTGGGACCAGGTCGTACCGGCGGTCTACCACCTGGTCGGCTGGTACGGCGACGCGGACTACGCCGCTTTCGTCGAGGCGTACGGCTCCGACATCATGCAGTGGGAAGGCTTCTCGACGCTGGCGCGGGTGCGGCAGTTGCGGATGACGACGTGGCTGGCCGGCCGTACCGGCCGGGAGCCGCGGCTGATCCCCGAGGCGCTCAATCGCATCGCGACGCTGCGCGTCCCTACTTCTTCGCACCGTCCATGGACGCCCGGAACCTGACGGGCCCTCACGATGACGGCGGCCCGCGCCCAGTGAACGTCACGGGCATGACACGGGAGCGAGGGCGTCGTGCCACTGTTCGCGGAAGTCAGCGACGATCGGCAAGCGCGCGTAGGGGGCCAATTGTGCGTTGAACCGATCGGCGTACGTCTGCACCCGCTGCGACTTCAGCTCGCCGACCATGGTGAGCGCCTCGGCGGCGGTCGCGCACGCCTGTTTCACGTCGCGCCTGCCGGGCTTGGGCGAGCTGACATGAGCACCGGCGCGAATCAGCCGGCAGAACGTCCGCGACCGGCGGTACGTGGCGTTCGACTCGCTCAACGCGAGCCCGGTGTGGACCAGGGCCTCGCGTGTGTCCCGCAGAGCCGCGAAACAATGGCCGAGCTCGTCATGGAATTCCGCCTCGTCGAAATAGGCGATCCAATCGGGGTCTTCTCCCTGGCACCGCCGGGAGAATGCCTGCTCGGCTTCTTTCAGTGCGGCGTAGCAGTTTCGCCGGTCGCCGAGGCTGGCCAGCGCGCGTGCCTCCATCGCGCAGTACATCGCGTGCACGCTCGGCGTCGCCCAGCTGGCGGCACCGTACTTGGCGGCCCGGGCCAGATCGACTGCCTCCCGGTACTCGCCGAGGAAGTTAGCTTGGTGAGATGCCAGAGCGAGCACCTTGCCGCCCAGCGGCCGATCTCCCGCCGCGTGCGCGAGATTGAGCGCCTGCAGAAAGTACCGCCGGGCCGTCGCGTGCAAGGTCAGGTCGTACGCCATAGCGCCGGTCTTGTACGTGAGTTGGGCAGCCACGGCGAACAGATCCTGGCCGACCCGGTCGGTGTACGACCCGTGCAGCAGCGACGCGGCCTCGCCCTGCAGGAACAGCACCGCGGCCTTGCGGGCATGCCCGCCCCCGTAGCGATGATCGAGGTTCTCGAAGCGGCGTACGGTGGCGCGTACTGCTTCCACGTCGCCGGCGGTGACGTGACGGGTGCGATTCGTCTGCCCTGCTGGCGAGGGTGGCAGAGCGACGAGCCACCTGCCCATCGGCGCCAGCAGCACCGTCGCAGGCACTGCGTCGGCGTGCAGCCAGTCCGCCTGGTCCAGGTCGTTCACCCACAGCGTCTGGGCCGCGGTGAGCGTGTCGGATCGCGAGGTGAGAAAGTCCAGCCCGCCGCGAGCGGAGGCGCTGCCGCCTGGTGAACCATCGCGGCCTGGCACCGCCTGGCGCACGTTGCCGGGGGCGGACAGTGACTCCGACCGGCCCATGGCGGTCAGAAGCGATTCAAGTCGGCGGTGCGCGTCTTCGTCAGCCCGACGCAGTGCCACGTCAAGGAGAGCCTGAGTGTCCTGCTTCGGTCGCGTGAGCGCCCCGAGCTCTTCCCAATAGGCCACCGTACGTACGGCTACGCCCACGAAGTCGGCGAAGGCGCGCACGCTCAGCCGCAACGCCTTGCGCAGCGCGGCGGCTTCCGCGCCTGTCCACTCCACGACCGTCGCCACACCCACATGGAAGCACGCTGCGAAGCCGAAAAGCAGAGACCTGCAACGGAACTGCACCAGCACCTTCATCTCCCGCCTTCCGGCGATCTGCTGCAGCAACCTGCAACGCACTTGCAGCACCGCTCCTCTCCTCAGCCGGGAGGCGGGATTACATCATCGATGAACGCACCCCTCACCAGGTAAAACGCCGACGACACCTTGGGACGCATCATGACTCACGTCAGCGAACAGCGCGCCCCCAGCGGCGTCGTATGCGGCTACTTGCGACTGATGGGGATGCCGGCCAGAAAGGCAGCAGGTCTTCGCCTGGCGCTGGACGACTACTGCCTACGGCACGGGCTGCTCCTGGCAGCGGTGTGCACCGAACGCGTGCGGCCCACGTGCGGCAGAGCGGTCGCGTTCACCGCGCTGCTGGACATCATCGCCATCCGCGAGGTCGTCGGCGTAATCATGCCATCGCCGACGCATCTCGGACCGGCGAAGCTCGCAGCCGCACGAACACAGCTGATCCACGACGCCGGCAGCGAGCTCTTCTTCGTCCGGAGCCGCCTGCGCAACCAGGCCCCGGCCATGCGGCGCCCTGGAACGTGAACGACTGGGGCACGCCACCGCAGCGGCATGACCCAGCCCATCGGATATCGGAGATCCGGCAATGACGCACAATAGACCAGCAACATCTTCCGCGACGGTGCCATCTACGTTGCCATGCGCCAGCACCGTGACCGCCCCGCCCGATTCCGCAACCTCGAAGGCCAACGCCCCGTTGACCAGCGGCTATGGCGGGTTCCGCCTTGCCCGTCGGCCACGGGCGCCGCGTGAGTCGTCCATCGCGCGCGTGCATTGGTCGATCGACCACGGGCAGACGTGGTCCTACAGTGGCGAGCTCCTTCTCCCGACCGGGCACACGGAGACGGCCACGCTGGACCTCCTCCTGGCGCTCAAGGGGTTGCCGCGCCAGCCGCCCGGACTGCAGTGGCGCATAGACGCGAGACACCTGCGCCCTGACGCGGCTGCGGCCACCGACCCGCGCCCAGACAGCCTCCTCGGCGAGGACCCCATCGTCCAGCCGGCTGGCGGACGCGCACGCTCGCTGCGCCGCTCCATACTCGAGCCGGGGAAGCGATGAACGCCGGCACCCCTGCGGTGACACCGCAGTCGCAGAAGACAGCTCTGAGTGTCGTGGCCGTCGAACGGGAGATCGCGCCCGCTGGTGTCGATCCGACCGTCCCCAACGTTGCGCGCATGCACAACTACTTCCTCAGCGGCAAGGACAGCTTCGCCGCCGACCGGGCCTTGGGCGATGAGGTGGAGAAGACGCTGCCGGAGGGGCGTACCGCGGTCATCGCCAACCGGAGTTTCCTCGGCCGCGCTGCGCGAAAGCTGGCGGAGGAGAACGGCATCACGCAGTTTGCCGACCTGGGTTCTGGACTTCCCACGACGCGCAATGTGGACGAGATCGCCCAGAGCGTCAACCCTGACGCCCGGGTCGTGTACGTGGACTTTGAGCCGCAGGTCGCCTCCCACGGCCACGCACTGCTGGCCAGCGACGGCCGCGTTCCGACCTACCCGCGGTTCGCCGAACGCTCGGTGCCTGTCTCGACGAGAAGAAGGACGACACGTTCGCAACCGACTGCGAAGCCGGCACAAGCTGCGCGAGGCCCCCGATGACCGATGACCGCACCACATCACCCCCGTCGGGGGTGGACCCGAGCACGCCCAGCATCGCCCGGGTGTACGACTACTTCCTGGGAGGCAGGGACAATTTCGCGGCCGATCGGGAACTGGCCGAGCAGGTTCTGCAGGTGGCTCCGAACGCGCGGACCACGGCGCGGGCGAATCGAAGTTTCCTGGTTCGTGCGACGGAAGCCATGGCCCAGGCGGGCATCCGGCAGTTCGTCGATCTGGGTACCGGCGTCCCGACCTCGCCGAACGTGCACGAGGTGGCGCAGCAGATCGACCCGGATGCGCGCGTGGCGTACGTCGATAACGATCCGATCGTGCTGGTCCACGCCCGTGCTCTGTTGTCCGGAATCAGGTCCGACGTGATCACCATTGATGGTGATCTGCGGGACCCAAAGGGGATCCTGGACCATCCCAAGCTAGGTGCTCATATCGACTTTGCTCAGCCGGTGGCAGTCCTGCTGGTGGCGGTGCTGCATCTGCTGACCGACGCGGACGGCCCGGAACGGCTGGTGGAGACCATCCGCGATCGGATGGCGCCGGGCAGCCATCTGATCTTGTCTCATCTGTGGGATGACCCGGACGGTGTCGCACGGGCGGGTGCCGATAAGTACGCGCGCCGCAAGGCCAGCGCTCCGGTCGTGCCGCGGACGATGGAGCAGATCCAGCGGTTCTTCGATGGCTTCGAGCTGATCGAGCCCGGCCTGGTCTATCTGGACCAGTGGCGCCCGACCGAAGGCATGATCAACGCGGGGGCCGATGATCGATTCGGCGTATGCGCGGTGGGCCGGAAGGCATGACCGCTGCCCATCTGACTGGACGATACGGACCGTCGCGGAGCGCATACGGCCCGCGGTCCTGCCATCGTCTCGCACCCCAGGGACGAGCCTCGTTCCTCTCCCCGGGGTGCGAGACAGCCAACACACCCTGTCAAGCGCCCCTGGAGGTAACATGAGCGACTTCCCCGAATTGGACAGGCTGCCCTACACCGTCCGTGATCGCATCCTGCAAGGGCACACGGGACCGATAGAGCGCATCCAGTCCATCAGCACCTCCCGCCCCGGCCTCGCCCTGCATCTCCACAGCGCGCACCAGGCAGTGTTCCTCCGCGCCACCCCGCTACGCAGCCCGGACCTGCCGCTCTACAAGCGGGAACGGTCGGCAAGCCTGAGCCTGCCCCTGGATGCGCCGGCGCCGCGCCTGCTGTGGAACACGGCGACGGAGGGCTGGATGCTGCTGGCCTACGAGCTCATCAACGACAACGCCGACCACGCGTTCCTGGCGCCCGTCCGGGAATCGCTGGACGTATCGCTCGTCCTGGACGCCGTGCAGCGGCTGGGCAAGGTGCTCACCCCGTGCCCGGATGAGCGCGCCCGGCCCGTGGTCGATCTGGTCACCAGTATGTGGATGATGGCCAACCGCGTGCTCAACCAGACGCCCACGCAGTTACGCGGACGGGGTCTGTTCGAGTCCGCGCTCCACAGGTTCGACCCGAGTGCGTTGCAGGGGGACACGCTGCTGCACGGCAATCTCAGCCCGCGGCACCTGCGCATCAAGGACCGCCTGGTCTACGCGGTGGACTGGTCACAGGCGTGCCGGGGCGCCACCGGGGTCGATCTGGCGCTTCTCGCCCCTCATTTCGTCGAAGCGGGCTGCAGTGCCGAGTACACCGCGACGCTAATGGCCAACATTCCCGCGTGGAGCGAACTGCCTGCCGCTCAGGTGACCGGTCTGACCGCGTTGTGGACATTGGCCCGGCTGCACAGTGCCGAACATGGACACCTGACCCGCCGGCCCGAGGAGACGCGCCTTGCCCACGCCGGCCGCACCTGGCTGGCCTACCTGCTGACCGGGCTCTGACCAGGAGCTGATGATGCCGGCGCGGCAACTCGCACCGACAGCCATCACCTCGCATGCGCTGCGGCGCGGCCACTGCGCTCATCCACGGTTCTGCTGTGGCCGCGCTGCACCATCTCTCGCAACCTGGGGAGAGACGTAGGCCCCGTCTCTCTGGGTTGCGAGAGCATCCGACACTCACGCCCTGGGTCAGGGCCCCTTTCCCAGGGCGTGAGCCAGCACCTGATGCGAAAGCTGCTGCGATGAACAATGCCGAGGAGTCGCTTACGAGGCGCTCTCCCGAGCCGGAGCCCGCTCACCACATGAGCGCGGACCTGCGTGCGCTGGTCTACACCCACCCAAGCCATGACATCGCGCGTGGCCTGGACGGGCAGGGCTGGCCCTGTATTACGGCCACGCTCCAACGGCCGATCACGACGGCGATGCGTGCTGCCGGCGTCCAACAGGTCGTCGAGGAGCCGGACGTGCCCACGATGGCCAGCACGCTGTCCGATCAGGCCCGCCGCATCCGCCGAACCCGCAACAACCGGGCCAGTTGATCACCACCGTGCGAAAGCCCTGAAGGGAGGATCCAGAGATGACACGCAAGACCTACGGCGGCTTCCGGTGACTGCTCGAACCACACATGGGTAACGCCCCCCGTGCCACCCCCGCCGCACCTGAACGCCCCCGCCTGCCAGCGATGAAGAGGAACCCCGTATGGACCTCATCGTCCTCGTCATGGGCGACCCCTGGACGCCGGACCTGCCGGACGGCACGACCGTCCGCCCCGGACTCGCGCGGCTGATCGTCATGACGGCCTTGACCTGGTCGCTGCTGTTCGGCCCCAGGTAGATCCCGACTGCCGCTCCCTGATCGCGGAGGAGTCGCTGGGAGTCCAGCTATGGCAGTGCCGCCGATCTCGGCTAACGCGTGATGCCGCACCACGGCCGTTGCACTGGCCGCTCCGCCCCCCTTTCTGTTTGGACATCCATGAAACGAACACTCTCCGTCATATTGGCACTCTGCGTGCTCGCGGTGGGATGCGCGTCGCCGAGCACCACCACAACGACGCCCAAATCGACGGGCATCTGCGGCCCGAACACCGCGCCAACCTCGCTGGCAACCACCGGCGCGACCGGGGAACTCATTACCCTCCAGGTGGCCATCATCTCCATCCCCGACGTCGCACCGGCGAAGATCGCCGAACACTGTGGCTACTTCGCCGAAGAGGGCCTGAAGATCCGGTGGACCGAGATCCGGGGTTCATCCGACGCGGTCCCGGGCCTGGAAAGCGGCGACACCCACGTAGCGCTGTGGAACTACGTCACGGGATACGCGATCGAGGACAGGCGGCCCGGCCTGGCCCGCCTGATCGCCGACGCCTACCAAGCCGAGAACAACTGCTTCCTGCTGATGGTCGCCAAGGATTCGCCGATCCAGAGCCTGGCGGATCTGAAGTGGAACGGCACCGGCAGGAAGATCACCATCGGCGTGGGAACCTTCAAAAGCGTCGCCACCCTCACTGCGGAAAGCACGCTGCGAATAGCCGGGGTCACCGCGGCCGACATCAAGTTCGTGCAGGTTCCGCTGCCGCAGATGGCCGCGGCCGTCCAGAACCGGCGCGTCGATGTGGGGTGGATGACTGAGCCGTTCATCACCTTCTTCAAAGGCGAATACGGCGGTCGCGTGCTGGCCGACGTCGCCACGTCGGGCACCAGTCAGTGGCCGGTCGCCGGCTGGGCGGTCTCCACGAAATGGGCCAACGCGCATCCCGATCTCGTCCTGCGCTTCCAACGCGCTCTGGCCCGCGGGCAGGAACTGGCCGCCCGGGACGACAGCACGGTCAAGAAGATCCTCCCCTCCTACACGCACATCGAGGCCGCGACGGCCAACTCGATCGCGCTCGGCTCGTTCCCGACCACGCTCAACACCACCCGCCTGCAACGAGTCGCCGACGCGATGCTCGACTTCTCCAAAGGCAAAGCCGACGCGGACCAGTACCTCACCAAGCGGATCAACGTCACCGATCTCCTCTGGCAGACGCCCAACTCGCCCTCCACCTCTCCCACCGCCCTCATCTCCTCCGGAGTCACTCCATGAGCGTCCACGACCGCGACCTGCCCGTCCTGCCCGTTGAGGGCCCCAACGGCGTCGGCGAGACCGACACCGGCTCGTTCGACGCCGCCCGGGGGCAGGCCATCAGGACGCAAGAGGCCATCCAGCAGATGACCGGCGCTGACATGCGACTGAAGGCGCTGAAGGCGTTCGTCACCCTCGGCATCGCCGACATCCTGGACGACGACGAGTTTCGCCACAGCGACGACCTCGCCGAGATCTGCCAGGCCGACCCACAGATGTTGGGCCGCTTCCTGCACGACATGCACGCCCATGGCGTGCTGACCGTTGACGAGCGTGGCCGCTACGGGCTGACCCCGCTCGGCCAGGCCCTGCGCCCCGGCGAGGCGATGTGGGCCGCCCTCGGCGTGATCACTTCACCGCTGTGGCAGCAGGCGGGCGACAGCCTGGCCGATACCATCTGCACCGGACACCCCCACGTCTTGAACGGCGAGAACACCCCCTACCCGCTGGTGACCGCCACTCCCGGCCTGGCTCCCATGTTCGACGCGTTCATGAGTAGCCGGACCACCGGTCTGGCCGCCGCGCTGGCCGCCCGCGACCTCGGCGGCGCCAGCACCGTGGCCGACCTCGGCGGCGGGGACGGCACCCTGCTGGGCATGATCCTAACTGCTCACCCGCGCCTGAATGGGATCCTCGTCGAGCGCCCCGCCGTCGCCGCCCGCGCTGAACGCCATCTAGCCGAGCAGAATCTGGCCGGGCGCGTCGAGTTCGACACGGGCGACATCTTCGACGAGGTCTGCCCGCCCGCTGACGTGATCATCGTCTCCTCCATCCTGCACAACGGGGACGACCCCACCAACCTGCGACTGCTGGGCAACGTCCGCCGGGCGTTGAAGGAGGCAGGTCCGCACGCCCAACTGTGGGTGGTCGAGGTGCCGCTGCCCGAGCCCGGCGTGCACACCAGCGCCATCGACCTGGACCTGCGGATGATGAGCCTGTTCGCTGGCGGCCGGGAGCGCACGCTGCGGCAATACCGCGCCCTGCTGGCGCTGGCCGGGCTCGACCTCATCAACACCACCTGCCTGCCCGGCGGCCACACCCTCATGATCGCCACGGCTGACAGCGACTGATCCCGCCAGCCATCCCAGCCCGCCCCGCGGGGGCGGGCGACCGGTCACCCCACACCCCTGTACCGGTCGCCCGCCCCCGCCCGCCAGCCACGCCCCTTCCGTGGAGAGTCCCTTGAGCACAGCACTGACGTGGCGGCGCCGCGCCCTGCTCGGCGCAGCGGGCCTGGTCCTGTGCGGCGCGACCGCTGAACTGGCCCACCGCCTCGGCCCGCCCGCTGCCCGCGTGCTGCCCGCCCCCTCCATCGTGGCAGTCGCCGCAACCGGCCTCCTGACCGACGGCGAGTTCGCCGCGCACGCCTACGCCACCGTGTACGCCTGCGCTGTCGGCCTGCCCGCCGCCTTCGGGCTGGCCGTTACGGCGGGACTGCTGCTCGGCGCGCTGCCCGGCATCGAACGCGCGCTGCGGCCGGTGCTGGAGTTCCTGCGCTCGATCCCGTCGCTGGTGCTGATCCCGCTCGCGCTGTCCCTGTTCGGCGACCCGAGCGCCGCCAAGACGATGTTGATCGTCTACAGCTGCTCCTGGCCGATCCTGATCAACACCCTGTACGGGATGCTGGAGGTCGAACCGCTGGCCAAGGACACGCTGCGCGCCTACGGCTTCGGCCCGCTCACCATCTTGTGGCGCGTCTGCCTGCCCAGCACCGCACCCCACATCGGCACCGGCGTGCGCCTGGCCGTCCCCGTCGCGCTGATCGTGTCGGTCAGCGTCGAGGTCATCACCGGTGGCACGCCCGGCATCGGCACCTACATCGTCAACGCCTACAGCTTCGATCAGCCTGCCCACGCGCTGGCCGCCACCCTCGCCGCCGGACTGCTCGGCCTGGCCGCCACCGAACTGTGCGGCGCGGGCGAACGACGCCTGTTCGCGTGGCACCGGCACACCACCGGAGAAGCCCGATGACCGCCACACACCGGCGCCACCCCCTGCCCAACTTCCTGCGCCCCGTGCGTCCTTTGACCCGTGTGATGCCCGCCCTGGCTGCGCTGATCGCCTGGGAGGCCATCGCCCGCACCCACAACCTGCTCTACCTCCCGCCTCCCACCACGGTCATCGCCCGCGCCTACCGCCTGTGGTTCGCCGGCCCGGCCAGCCGCGCCTTCCTGACCGAGGAGGCGCTGGCCGACCTGCTGCCCAGCCTGACCCGCCTGGCGCTCGGCTGGACCCTGGCCGCCACCCTCGGCCTGACCGCCGGGCTCGCGCTCGGCCGCCTGCCCATCCTGGCCGCACTCACCGACCCGATCCTGCACGTTGCCCGCGCCATCCCGCCCCCCGCACTGCTGCCCCTCTTCCTGGCCACCCTGCCAATCGGCACCCCCACCCAGCTCGCCACCATCGTGTGCGGCGTCATCTGGCCCATCCTGATCAACACCGCGGACGGCGTCCGGCAGGTGCACCACGCCTACCTCGACACCGCCGACGTGTTCCGGCTCGGACGGTGGCGACGGCTGCTGTCAGTGCTCGTGCCCGCCGCCGCCCCCAGGATCCCGGCGGGGCTACGGCTGAGCGTCTCCCTCGCCCTGATCATGATGGTGGTGTCCGAGCTGACCGCCAGCACCGACGGGCTCGGCTACCGGCTCCAGCAAGCCGCTGCCACCCTGGACGTACCCGCCATGTGGGCAGTGATCCTCCTGCTCGGCGCCACCGGCATCACCGCCAACGGCGGTTTTCTACTGCTCCAACGCCGTCTACTCCGATCACGCCAGGGCACACCACCACCCGGCCACGCCCTCGCCTGGACGTAACGCCCACCCGCGCAAAGGAGTGCCATGCAGACACACAGTTCAACAGCCGGGCGAGTCGAGCTGGAGAGCACGGCCTCGCGGCGCCCACCTCTTCGCGCTGCCGATGTGAACCCGCCCCGGGGGCGCCGGTAGCGCGTTCCGCCCCGGCCATCCTCCCGGCCGGGGCGTCCAGCCGTGGGACGGCGGACCGTACACCGCCGTCCCACGGCAGTTCCTCCTGCGTGTTACCGCTCCCCTGCCTTTCGTATGAGCCAGGAGGCGCGTGTCCTGCGGCAGTCGCAGGCCGTGGGCCTCCTGGCCACCACCCCTTCCAGCGCCCCGCAAGAGCGCCGGGACGTGAACATCCCCCCATCCGGAGATTCGCATCACAATGCCCACCGATACCAAGCCCCAGCCCCGCCGCCCAGCGGCCAACCGTAAGCAGTTGACGTTCCAGGAGTTCGGGGAGCAGCGCGTCCGGAAGGCCACTTCGACGCTCGCATGGTTGTTGTCCGTCTTCCTGCCCGTGCCCCTCATCGCGGCGGGCTTCGCGCTGAGCACAGCCATCGGACCAGTGATGGCGCTGGCCGTGTATGCCGGCCTCGTCGCCGTGTCCTGGCTGATCGTCGCCTGGAGGAAGCTCCGTTCGATCACGCCGGTCAGCCGGATCGACTGGGACACCGCGCCCCCGTACGAGCAGACCGTCCGCGCGCACCTGTCTCCGGAGACAGACCGGGCCGTTCAGGACGCGCTGGACCGCTTCCAGGAGCGCGGCTACCAGGCGTCCCTGTTCCGGGTCACCTGCACATGCGGCCATGGGGAGGCGTCCTGCACCTGCCAGATGCGCGCTACGGCGGGGGCTGCGCTGTTCCGGGGGATGGGCCGCGCTGCCCTTCTCGTCGGTGACCATCTGCTCGACGGCGATACAGAGATGCTGCGTTTCGTCCTCGCGCACGAGTGCACGCACCTGACCCCATCCCGGTCCCGGATCACCCGGCTTGTCATGTCCGCCATCGTCGACGGCGGGATGATCGTCGGGATCCTCGCGCCCGGCATGACCGTCCTGCCTGCCGGAGCCGTCCTCGTCCTGGTGTGCCTGACGGCCCGCTGGGCGATCGAGATCAGCTGTGACATCCCGGCCGCCCACCTGCACGGCGCCGGCGCGCCACCGCTCTGGCGCCTGTGGTCGCAGGTCGTGGCCCGCTCCCGATGGGCTCTGCCCTGGTGGCAGCTTCCCTTAAGGGTGCTGTGGCGAGTGTTACCGGCCCACCCGTACGTGTGGCTGCGCGCCCGCATCTGCCGCGCCGCGTACGCGCGCGGCTGAACCCTTCATCGTGGCGTGGCGGCCGGCCATCAACACGGCGCAGCAAGGTCAGCGGCGCTGAGAGGAACAGTGCCGCGTGCCACGTCCGGTGCGAGGCGAGACAGTTCGATCTGTGCGAGATCTGAACCGCCCCGTCTTCGCACCCGCCAGCGCAGGTCGGGTCCAGGACCCGCAGCAACGGGCGACCCGGCCTGCACCTTTTCAGGCACGACCGCCCCTCGCCCGGCGATATCCCCCGTGAGCGCCAGGTGAGGAAGGCCGTGAGGCGGCGCAGCTCTTCCGCCCCGCCGCCTCACGGTCGCCCCCAGGCGCCGGGCTGCCCCAGGCTGGCGAGGGTGTGCCCGGTTCTGCTGATCTTCCTCGGCCGGGATCCACCTGGCTATTGTGATCTCCATTGTTCGAGAGAGAGGGCGGGCGATGGTCACGGGGGGCGGGTCCGAGGCATTTCTGGGCAGCCAGTACGTGCTTCTGGACGAGATCGGCGCCGGTGCGATGGGGACCGTCTGGCGGGCGCGCCACCGGGACACCGGCGAGATCGTGGCGGTGAAGTTACTGCGCAGCAACCTCACCGGCGACCAGGATCTGGTGCTGCGGTTCGTACAGGAACGCAATGTGATGCGGACCCTGCGTCATCCCCACATCGTCACGATGCGCGACTTCGTCATCGAGGGAGAGCGCCTGGCCCTCGTGATGGATCTCGTCGAGGGCGGCGATCTCCGCACCCTGCTCCAGCGGCACGGCACGCTGCCTCCTGCGGAGGCGGCCCGGATGATGGCCCAGGTGGCCGACGCGCTGGCGGCCGCGCATGCCGTGGGCGTCGTGCACCGCGACGTCAAGCCGGGAAACGTGCTGATCGAGGGAGCCACCGGGCAGGTACGGCTCACGGATTTCGGCGTGGCCCGCATCGTCCACGGCCCGGGGCTCACCCAGACCACTTCGATCATCGGCACCCCCACGTACCTGTCTCCAGAGGTGGCCGACGGCGGCGCTCCCACGCCGGCGGTGGACGTGTACGCCATCGGCCTGATCCTTTACGAACTGCTCGCCGGCCGCCCGCCGTTCGTCGGCGACCACCCGATGGCCCTGCTCAGGCAGCATGCGACGGCCACGCCCCGGCGGTTGCCCGGGATGCCCGACGCCCTGTGGTCGGCCATCTCGGCCTGCACCGCGAAAGACCCGGCCGGGCGTCCGCACGCCGGTGCGGTGGCGATGGCGCTGCGCGAAGCGATGCCGTCGCTGTCAGGGCTGCCCGCCCTGCCCCGGGTGGCCAGAGGAGAGGCCCCGTCCGCCACCTCGGAGCCTCTCCCTTCGGTGAGCGCTCCCGTCGATGCCAGGACCTCCGGAACGGAGGGGACCGCTCCTTCCGGCGTAGGGACCGCGGCCTCGCCAGGACGTGGGCGATCGCGGCAGCGGCTGATCGTCATCGCGACCACCACCACCGCCCTGGCGCTCAGCGCGGCGGCGGTGGCCGTCGTGGCGCCATGGCGGGCGCCGGGCGCCGGGGCCACGGAGAATCTGGCCGTCATGTCAACGGGGCCGACCGCCGCCGTCGGCACCGTGACCACCGCGGCCCCGTCCGCCACCGTGGTGAGCCCGTCCGTACCGTCATCGAAGACCTCGCCGGTGCGCAGCCGTACGCCGAAGGCCGTCGTCTCCGAGCCGCCGAGGTCGGAGAGGCCGGTGACGCAGCGGACCCCGGCTCCTGACCCCAAACGATCCTCGACCGCTCCGAAGGCGGAGGCGAAAGACACGGTCCCCGCGACGCCGGACGAGGACACCGCGCCGCCCCAGAACTCGGAGCCGAACTGGCGGTGCCGTTCGTGGTTCTCCACCAGCACGGCCACGGAGATGTCGCCCTGCATGGCCAGAGTGGGCGACCTGCTCTACCTCATGGGGCGGATCCGAGGGTCCAGCTCGGTGCGTTCGGACATTCACGTCCAGCTGTACAACACCGACGCGGACGTCAACGCCTCCCAGCCCTTCATCTGTACGGGCGCCGCTCCTCCGCGGGACGGGGCGATGGTCACGTGCGGCCCGTTCACCGTCACGGTTCCGCGGATCGGGGCCAAGCACGACGTCCGCCAGCGGTGGAGGAAGACGGGCACGGCCTCGTACAGCGGCGGTGCGGAGAGCCCTTGGGTTCTCTGGTAGATCGGCGTTGAGCCTGTGTACGACTGTTCTCGTGGCACATCCACGGGCGAGCGGCCGCCGGTCGAGGACGCCACCGCCGGCGACGTCGCGATCAAACCGGACGACGTGCCGCCGTCTGAGACGGACTGTACGTCTGGAGGGCCGCCCATTCGCGCTGGGCACGCTGCAGGTGGTCTGCTTTGTAGATCTTGATGCCTATGGGGGCCACGCCGGTGGTGGCGTAGACGTGGTTTTGGCGGCCGCCGGTCAGCGGGCGCATGCCCAGCGCGGTCAGCACCTCATCCTGCTTCTCAGAAGCATCGGCGTGAAGGCGGCGCAGTTCGGCGAGCAGATCTGCGGGGGACGCTGAGGCGATGACGGCATGGGTGGCTCCGCGTGGCGATGACACTGGTCACGCGGAGCCTTGCGACGCCGATTCGGTTGGAGCGCCGCAACCGATGATCGTCTTAGGGGTGGGGCGGGGATGCTCAGGCCGACAGCGTCGATGACGGTGATGGCGGGGCCGCTGGGCGAGGCCGGCGTAGGCGCGTACAGGTGGTGGCGGCTTGCTACCGGTAGGCCGTGGCCTGGAGGGTGTACAGGTCGCTGTACAGGCCGCCGGCGGCGATCAGCGTTTCGTGGGTGCCCTGTTCGGTGATCTTGCCGTGGTCGAGGACGTAGATGCGGTCGGCGTAGCGAACGCTGGCCAGGCGGTGTGTGATCAGGATGACGGTACGGCCGTTGGCGTGGGCGCGCAGGCCCTCGAATGCGGCGTGTTCGGCGCGGGCGTCGAGGGCGGCGGTGGGTTCGTCGCAGATGAGCAGGTCGGCGTCGCGGTGGAAGCCGCGGGCGACGGCGATGCGCTGCCATTGTCCGCCGGACAGCTCGCAGCCGTCCTTGAAGCGGCGGTCCAGCAGGGTGCGGTAGCCGTGGGGCAGGCCGGCGATGACGTCGTCGGCTCCGGCGATAGCGGCGGCGGCGTGCAGGGCGGGCTCGCCCTTGTCGGTGCCCATGGTGATGTTGTATCGGGCCGTGAGTGGCCAGCGGGTGTGGTCTTGGGCGATGACGGCGGTGCGCAGGCGGATCGTGTCGGGGTGGACGGTGGCCAGATCGACGTCGTCCCAGTGGGCGGCGCCGGTGTCGGGCTCGTACAGGCCGGCCAGGATCTTGGCGAGGGTGGTCTTGCAAGGGCCCTGGCCGCATCAGCCGTCATGGCCTGTCGTCGCGCGGCCAGGTGCAGGAATTGCCGGGCCCATCAGGGCCTTGAACGCTCGGGGTGCGGACGCGGCGAACTCGAGACGGGAGGAACGGGAGTCTGCGGTGTGCGCGGCCTCCAGCCAGGCTCGCTGCAGGACGGTCGCCTGGGCCCGGCGAGCAGACCGCGCCGTGGCGGTCTGCTCTGTTGGCGCGTCGCCATGTTGGCGCGGGATTCACCCTAGCGACGCGCCACCACCCGTGGACATCGACGGCTCGCCCCCGAGGAGCGCACCGGCAGCAGGAGGAGTTGCGATCTGTCGGTGTCCTGGGCCGCGTACTTTCCCGCGCCGCTTTCCTCCGAGTAAGGAGTACGCCGAGGTCCTGGTACGGCCGGCATTCGAAGTCAGGGTGTGGGGGTGTCGGCGTTGTACTGGCTGGCCTGCAACGCCCACAGCTCGGCGTATTCCCCCGCCAATTCGAGGAGCTCTTGGTGGGTGCCGTTTTCGGTGATCACGCCGTCCTGCAGGACGAGGATCCGGTCGGCGTGCTGCACCGAATGCAGGCGGTGGGTGATGAGGACGACGGTGCGGCCGCCCGCCAGTGCCCGCACCCCGGTGAACGTCGCGGCCTCGGCGCGGGGATCGAGGGCGGCGGTGGGTTCATCGAGTACCAGGAGCGGCGCGTCGCGGAAGTAGGCGCGGGTGAGGGCGATGCGCTGCCACTGCCCGCCGGACAGGTTGATCCCGCCTTGGAACTCGGATGCCAACAGGGTGTCCCAGCCGTCTTTCAGCTCTTCGATGAGGTCGGCCGCGCCGGCCGATGCGGCTGCTCGGGTGAGGGCCTCGGCCGTCGGATCGGTCTGATGGCGGCCGATCGCGACGTTGGAGCGGACGGTGAAGGGCCAGCGTTCGAAGCCCTGTGACAGCAGGGCCACGCTGTTGAAGGCGCGGTCGCGGTCGAGGTGGGCGGTGTCGACGCCGTCCCAGGTGACCGACCCTTCCTCGGGCAGGTACAGGCCGGTGAGGAGTTTGGCCAAGGTGGTTTTGCCGGAGCCGTTGTGGCCGACCAGGGCGACCACTTCGCCGCGACGGATCGTGAGGTTCACCCCGTTGAGGGCGGGCTTGTCGGCGTTGACGTAGCTGAAGCGCAGGTCTCGGACCTCGATCCGTTCCGGGCCGGTTGCCGGGGTGACGGTTCCTCCTTCGGGGATGGCCAGCTCCTGGGCCTGCCGGCAGGCGTCCCTCCAGTCTGCGGTGTAGAGGCCGTACTCGTGCATGTAGGCCAGTGAGCTGACTACGCTCCCGAGCTGGTTGGTGCCCGTGCGGATGGCCAGGACGGCGGTACCGGCGGCGGCCAGCGCCATCCGGCCGGTGGCCAGCAGCCAGCCGAGCAGCACGTAGGTCGCCGCTGTCGTCAGCCCGCTGAGAGCGCCCGCGACCAGATCGGCTTTGGCGTCGGCGCGGGCCAGACGCGCCTGCTCAAGCGCCGAGTGGGTCGCGAGCCGGTCGTAGTGGCTCAGCAGGAAGTTTCCTGCGGCGTGAGCGCGGATCTCCTCAGCTGGATCTTTGCTGGTCAACAGGCTGGTGAGGCTGGCTTGCTGGCGCATGTGTGACAGCCATGTCAGCCGGGACTCGTTGCGCATCCGGGTGGCGCGGATGGCGGCCCAGCCCCGGGGAACGACGCTGAGAGGCAGAAGCGGGAGCAGCAGGGGGTGCAGCACCCCCAGGACGCCGGCGGCGGCGATGATGCCCATCACCGCGGTGACGGTCTTGATGAGCTGTTCGATCACCAGGTCGATCCACCCGGCCCCGTACTGCGCGGCGTCCAACAGATCGTGGAAGTCGGCGCGCTGGAAGTGCAGGAGCTCCACCCGGGCGGACCTGGCCAGCAGTTCGGTGTAGGCCAGGCGTTCCACTTTGGGCTTGAGGCGGCCGGACATGGCGTTGGACCAGGCGGTCATCACCGCGATGGCGATGGCCGAGATGCCGACCAGCGCGAGCGCGGGCAGCGCGGCCGTGATCCGGTCCGGGGTCGGTCCTGCGGTCAGGAGTTGCTGCAGGACGCTGTTGGTGGCCAGGAGTCCGCCCGCTGTGGCGGCCCCGACCAGGAGCTGGCAGGCGGTGACGATGATCAGGGCGTTGCGGTCGGCTCGCCAGCTCAGCTTGAGGCAGATGCCGACCAGCTCGGGCAGACGGCGCATCATCCGGCCGAACCCGGCCGTCCTGTCGCCTTCGTGGCGGGCCCAGCCCATGGTGTAGCGGATACCGCTCCCGAACAGTGGATCGGGGGTGCCGGTCTGTGCGTCACCCTCCTTCGGGGTGTCGTGTTGCGAGGTGTCTTCTGCCTCAGGGGTGTTGGTCCTGGCACTCACTGACGAGCTCCGTTCAGTCGGGGGGATGGACTCGTGGCGGGCGCTCAACGGCAGGCCCGTCTTTGGTGCAGGTGAGGTCGTGGGCAGGCTCCTGCCGTTGCGTGATCAGTAGTGCTTGGCCGGGCGGTACGCCCTGGGCGTGCAGGTGCGCGGCCGGGCCGGTCTGTCTCGGGGCGGGCCCGGTTGGCGTAGATGTCAGTGACCGTCCGGTCGAGTCTGGGCACGCCGAGGACGCCGGCCACGGCGGTGCGGCCGACGGCGGCGGTGAGCATGTCGATCGCGGAGGCGACCGCGGTCGAGGCGACGTACATGCCGCGTGAGGTGGCGCGCTCCAGGGAGTCGTGGAAGTCCGGGTCGTCGAAGGAGACGAGCGTGACCTGGCTGGTGAGGCTGTAGAGGTCCTCCTCGGTCAGGCGGGCGATCTGGGGATTGAGCCAGGACTGCGCCCATCCGGCCCCCGCCTGCACCACGGCGCGCAGCGCGGCCGCGGAGGCGACCAGAGCGAGGCTGGGCAGCGTCGCCATGACACGGTCGATCGTTGGCCCGGCGGTGAACAGCGCGGTGAGCACGCCGGTGGTGGCCAGCAGTCCGAAGGCGGTGAAGACGCCGCCGAGCACGTTGAGAGTGATCGCGTACAGGGTGTCGCGAGGGCTGGCCTTCCAAGCCACGCTCAGCGCCTGGTGCACGAGCGATGGGAGGCGTCTGGCGATCGTGCGGAAGCGGACTTCGGCCGTCTTGTCGGCGTGGCCGTGCCAGTCGGAGATCGTGATCTCGCCCAGTTCGAGGGACTCATCTGCCATGACACGCAGTGTGACGGCGGTCACTGACAGTTTTGGTCCGCCAAGGCTTTCGGCCCTTCGCCTCAGCTTCGGTCTGCGGCGGGTCGTCGCCGAGCGAGTCTTCCGACGGGGCTATCGCCCGACGTTCGCCGTGGAGCCGGCGTCTCTCGAAGGACGCTCTCCAGTTTCGCTGATCAGACCCCGCAACTCGCCGGCGAGCACGCGGGCCGCGACCCGGCCCACTTCAACAGCGGCCGCCGGACTGGGCGGCGGTGCGACGATGGTGGCGTAGCTGGTGGTGCCGCCGGGGACGTCGGGGACGTCGGGGAACAGCAGCCACTGCCACGGCCCCGAATGATCGCTCCCCCGCCCCCTCAGAACCGGACAAGCCCGCTTTCCGGGCGCCCACCGCCGGGCGTCGACCGTGACCCTGACGCCGACGCCGCGTTCATGCGGGAGGCGCCGCTACTTCGCGTCCCTACTCGCCGAGGTGGTCGGCCCGACCGGCCAGGTGACGACGATGGACATCTTCTGTCAAGTCCAGCGTGTTGAACTTCTGACTATCATTCCTCGCGGCCTAGCGGACCGGTTCTCCCGAACAGAACCAGACGGCTCGTGGCGATCGCATCGCACGTCACGTCGAGGCCCTGCTCTGCGTTCCGGTCACGGTTGCGCTGCGCATCAGCGCGTAGCGGGCGTTCGCCGCCGCGTGCCACCACGTGCGCTCCTCGCTTCGTCTATAAGTGGAGGACTCCCCGCTTATCGCCAGAGTAAGCGGGGGTGTCTCCACATACGCATACGTCCAACCGCAACCCAGCACGGAGGACCGATCGAGCGCGGCGACCGGAGCGTTGCCGGGAGACGGTCGCCGCAGTCGGGGCCGCACGCGCACGACCAAACGCTGAACGCGGTCGGTAATCCCGGTGTCGGTTCGTTGGCGTCGATGATGTCCTCGCCTAGGCGGCCTACGCGGTTGTGGCGATGCCGCCGTCGACGGGGATCACGGCGCCCGTTAGGTATGCGCCTGCCCGGCTGGCGAGGAACACGGCGACACCCGCCATGTCGTCGTCGCGGCCGATCCGGCGTAGTGGAGCCGAGGCCGCGATCGCCTCGCCGAGCTCATCGAGCGTTGCAGCCATCATCGTCGACGGGAACGGTCCCGGCGCCACGGCGTTCACGGTGACGTACTGCGGTCCTAGTTCCTTGGCGAGCACTCTGGTGAGTTGATGCAGTGCGGCCTTGCTGCTGGAGTACGAGTAGTTGGGCCGCTGGGGGATGTGGATGGCGGCGATGCTGCCGATGTTGATGATCCGCGCGGGATCGTCGGCGGTGCCCGCCCTGCGAAGTGCGGGCAGCAACGCCTGGACTAGCCAGAACGGCGACTTCAGGTTGAGGTCGACGACCGTGTCCCAGGCCGCGTCTGGGAACGTCGCCAGCGGCTCGTCCCACATGGCGCCCGCGTTGTTGACGAGGATGTCGAGACGCTCCGAGTCGGCGGTGACGAGGTCGGACAGTCGCCGACACTCGTCGTGGCGGGACAGGTCGGCGGGGATGGCCCGCACCTCACCGAATTTGGACAGCTGCTCCTGCGCCTGAGCACACGCTTCTGCGTTGCGTGAGCTGATGACCACGCGGCCGCCCGCCTGGAGAAGGCCACGCGCGATCATCATTCCGATGCCTCTGGTGCCACCGGTGACGAGCGCGCGCTTTCCACTCAGATCGAAAAGTTCTGCATGCGTTGTGATGTCTACCACTTGCGGTCCTTCTAGGTGTACGGGAGGGCTTGGCGGAGGATCAGCAGGTCGATGTGTTCGACGCCGAGCTTGCCGGCTGACCTCTCGAAGCTGTGCAGGGTCTATCTGCCTTGCTGGGTCCCTCCCATGAAACCCGTGTTCGTGCGCGGGTGAGAGTTACTGCTCTTCCGGGTAACGGCAGTACCTCCCAGCACACCGCCGCACGACCTACGGTGGTGATGTGACCGACAGCGAGAGGCATGAGCAGGCCGACGAGGTGCGGGAGTTCCTCAGTACTCGTCGCGCCCGCATAACGCCGCAGCAGGCAGGGCTGCCCGTCTTCGGTGTCAATCGACGTGTGACCGGGTTGCGCCGGGAGGAGGTGGCACTGCTGGCCGGGATGAGCATTGACTACTACATCCGCCTCGAACGCGGGAACTTGAGCGGCGCCTCGGACTCGGTGCTGGACTCCTTGTCCCACGCACTTCAGCTCGACGATGCCGAGCGGGCCTACCTCTACGACCTGGCCCGCGCGGCCACGGCGTCCCAGCGCCGACCACCCGCTGCGCCTGGGCGGATCCGACCGGTGATTCTGCGGATGCTCGACGCGATGACCGACCTGCCGGCCTACATCCGCAACGGACGGTTCGACATCCTCGCCGCCAACTCTCTCGGCCGGGCTCTGTATGCCCCGGTCTACGATTCCCCGTTGTTCGCGCAGCGTGGTCCGGTCAACACCGCGCGGTTCCTGTTCCTCGATCCTGGTTCCGCCGATTTCTGGTCCGAGTGGGAGAAAGCCGCCAACGACTCGGTCGCCTTCCTGCGCACCGAGACCGGCCGCTCGCCGCGAGACAAGGGCCTGACGGACCTGATCGGCGAGCTCTCCACAAAGAGCGACGAGTTCGCCCAGCGTTGGGCTAGGCACGACGTGAAGTTCCCCCGCTCCGGCGTGAAGCAACTCCACCACCCGCTCGTCGGGGACCTAGCCCTGCCCTACGAAGCCCTCGATCTGCCCGCTGACCCCGGGCTCTGTATCACCATCTACTCGCCCGCGCCCGATTCACCCGAACGCCAGGCACTCGATCTTCTGGCCAGCTGGACCGGCTCGACCGCACTTCAGCGCTGACAATCGTCACCCGCTAGTGCTTTGAGCGACTCGACACCGCACATGATCACTGCAAGGCAGTCTCGCTGTCCGCGAAACGATCAAACCGCCGTCCAACACAACGATTAGGCGGATTAAGAACAAGCTGAGTTGGTGTTCTTCGAGGAGGTGAACATGCGGAAGTTGTTGATGTTCGCCTCGCCGGGCGACTTGAGCACCAAGCCGTGGTTGGCGGCGCCGGCGGCCAGTCTTGTGCGATGCCGGTGATATTCCAGTCCATGCTGTCCGGCCAGGTGGCGCAGTTCACGTCGACACCCTTGAAGTTGGTGGAGGCGTCCTCGGTGGTATGGCTGGGCTTATTGGCCCGGTACAGGTTCTCCTGGTCCCAGGCGCCGGTCAGAAGTGCGGCCCTCGGAGTCGATCCTCACATGCAGGTCGGTCCGTCCGGATGAGAGCGGTCACTTCCCACAAACAGAAACCACCGCTCCAGCCGCGTCGCTGCGGGTCCGTCCCAGAGCCGGCGAGATGAGTGGCCCGGGTGCCGGCACACGGTGGTGTGGGCGTGGCAATCCGCCCTGACCTAGATCAGCGCATCCTTGTACGCGATGTTGACCTTCCGGTCACCCCCGAGCCCCGACGCGAAGCCGAAGGTCAGGCGAGGCAGATACGCGCCCGCCCGGGCCGGCTCCAGACCGGCCCCCTGACCACCCCGCAGGGCGTCGGCGAGTGGAGGCCGCTGCCCCGCGTACCTGGTCTCGGTGGAGCCGGGCAGCGGCCGGCTCGACGCCGCCCCCCTGGACCTGCCCGCGTCGGCGGGCCCCGCCGGCGGCGCGACCGGTGACCTGGCCTTCGTGTACGACGACGGCGGGGACGGCGAGCGGGTCATCGCCTACCGGCGGGTGCGCGGGCGGCTGCCGGGCCCGGTCGCGCTGGGCGGGGTGGAGCCCGGCTCCTGGCCGGACGCCTGCGCCCTGCTGACCTCCCGCGACCTGGGCGCCGTGGCCGGCGGCTACCGCCCGCTCCCGCACCGCCGCACCGTCGGCGCGCTGCCCCTGCCGAAGCCGGCGTCCTGCGACTGGATACCACCCTCGGACGACGGCGCGGTGGTGTCGGTGTCGGTGGTCTGGGTGGCGCGATCGGACGCCGAGGCGCGGGCGTTGTTCGACGCCGCGGTGAGCGCGGACAAGACCTACGGCGCCTACGACCCCATCACCGAGGGCCCAGGGTTCTTCACGACGATGGTGTCCGGCGGCGTTGAAGGGGCCTTCGGCAGGACGCTCGTCCATGTGGGCCCCGTCATCGCCGAGGTCGTCTCCACCTCGGCCCGGGCGCTGCGGATCGTGGCACCCCTCGTACGCGACCGTATGGGCGCCCCGGGCGGCGGGCGTCCGGTGCCCGCGGGCGGGTGGTGTCAGGCGACCGACGGCAGCGTCGCCGAAACCCCCTTGGTGGACGACGGGGTCGTGTATTTCAACAGCCACGATGACCGGCTCTACGCCTTCGACGCCGCCACCGGACGCCCCCGGCGGATCATCGCGGCGGATGTGTCTCTCGAGGCGGTGGCGGACGGCCTCGTGTACGCCTCCGGCGCGGACAACCGACTGTACGCCTTCGACGCCGCCACCGGCCGGCGCCGGTGGAGCCACCAGCGGACGTTCTCGGGCAGCACCGTGGTCATGGCCGGCAGCGTGATCGCCGCTGACAGCGTCGAGGTCGTCGCCCTCGACGCGGCGACCGGGCGGCCACGGTGGCGGCTCCCGCAACTCGGGGGTGACACCGGCCTGGCCGTGGCCGATAACCGCCTGTACGCGTGGGGCGAGGACGAGGTCGTCGCGCTGGACCCGGAGTCCGGGGACGTGCTGTGGCGGCGGGGCGCGCGTAACGCCCGGCTCGTGGCGAGCGGCGGGGCACTCTACGTGGGGGACGTCGGCACCGCGTACGCGCTGGACCCCGCGACAGGGAAGGCGCGGTGGACCACCCCGTTTCGCGGCCCGGTCACGCCGGTCTCCGTCACGCCCGGCACGGTGTATTTCACCGATGAGGCGAACCGGACGTACGCGCTGGATGCCGGCACCGGCGAGCGCCAGTGGAGCTTCCTGGCCAAGGCCGTCAAGTCGATCGGGCACGAGGTGGCCGCCACCCGCGACCTGGCCTACGTCGCCGGGCCCGACGAACGGCTGCACGCGCTCGACCCCGCCTCCGGGGCGCGGCGGTGGAGCCGTCTCCTGCCCGGCGGGCCCTACACTCCGCTGGTGATCCATGGCGGAGTGTGTTACGTGGGCGACGGCGCGGGGGTGTTGCACGCGTTCGACGCGGCCACCGGGGTGGAACGGTGGGCGTTCTCGTTGGGGGCGACGGTCCAGGCAGGGCCCGTGGTGACGGACGGGCACGTCTATGTGGGCGGCGGGAACGGCATCCTGTTCGGCCTCCGCACCACGGACGGGGCGGCCGGCTGACGCCTGCCGGGTCCTGGTACGGCCGGTCTCCAATGCCGCGATGATCGAGCAGGGCCAGCCCGGGACCAAAGGAACCCCGACCGGCCTGTGGAACCGGCGCCCGCCCCCGCACGACAGCCGGAGAATCGGCGCTACCTTCTGGAGGAATGGCGGCAAACCACGACTTTGAGCTCTTTTCGGCGGTGGGCGGGTCGGTGATGATCAGCTCGACGTCGCATCAGAGACTCACTCATTGTTCACCTGGGAGGCGACGCGCTCGATAGCCTGGACGGCAATCTCGGGCTGGTCGACGTAGATGTAGTGCCCGCTGTTCTTGACGGTGCTCAGCTTGGCGCGGCTGGACAGGCCGAGCCAGTCGCGCTGGCCGGCGGTCCACGCCTGCTCCAGGCGGGGACCGTACGTGGGCACGGCCGCCAGGTACTGTTTGCCGTGCTGCATCACTTCAACTGGGATGCTGCCTGCGGAGCCGACCTTGCCGTCGGTGATGACGAGCTTCTCCGGGTTCTGACCCTTGAAGATGGCGAGGTTCTGGGCGCGTACCTCGGCGGCCGGGCCCTTGGCGGAGGCGGGGATCGTCTTCGAGATGTCGGCGATCATGGTCGAGGGGGTGGCGTCCATCAGGACCAGGCCCCTGATCCGGTCCTGATGCTCCGGGGCGTACCGGGCCGCGATCAGTCCGCCCAGGGAGTGGCCGGCCAGCACGACCGGGTGGTCTCCGGCGATCTGGCCGAGCACCCCGGTCAGGACCTTGCCGGTGCCGGCGAAGTCCTGCGGACCGTCCGGCCGGCTGCTCGCGCCCGCACCGAGCCGGTCGTAGGAGCACACCCGGTTCTTCGCGCTCAGCGTCTTCTGCAGTGCGGCCATCTTGTCCAGGGCGTCACCCCCGCCGTGCAGCAGGACGACGACCGGCTCGCCATCCTCCGGCTCGCCCGAGCAGGACACGTTCACCGACCGGCCGTCAACCTCGATCTTCTTGGTGCCGGAGAACAGATCGGCCCGAACGGCGGCGATGGGGTCCCCGTTGCCCACCGCGCCGCTCTCGCAGCCGACGAGTCCCACGCCGACCACGGTGCAGTACAGTGCGGCCACGGCGGATGACTTGATCTTGCGAAGCATGATGTCCTCCAATAAGCGAGCTGACGGTGCGGACTCGGGGCCGCGTCGTTACGTTATGAGACGAGCGATGCCTGAATCGTCACCAATCGGTGGGCATTCGCCGGTAGCTCGCACGGGGGACAAAGAGCCGGAGGCACGGCAGACTGGTCTCGTGGTCGGCGTACCTCGCTCCGCTGATCGTCGGCGGGCCGGGCGTGGTGTTCACGCCGATCGGCACGGTGCTGTTCGTCATGGGACAGCGGATCGCGTGATCTCCTGCTCAGGCCTGCCGGGGGCGCGGAGTGTGGTGTAGCCCTGGCCCGGTAGGTCCACGACGTACACCGTGTGCTCGCGGGCCAGGAACCGCACCTGCTCCTTCCAGCCGACCACCGAGGCGGCGTCAGGCGACCGCCCCACGGTCGCCGTGCTGGCGTGCGCGGTCTTCGGGTGGCTGCCCAGCGCCGGGCTGGCGTCGGAGACCACCCGGGTCTGGCAGCCGCTCGCCCACCAGGCGCACCGCGACGGCGACGGCACCGCGGCGTTCGACGCGGTCGCCGCCATGACGCCCGAGCAGGCGTCCGACCTGCTGGAAGACGCGCTGGACATGTGGGCGGCGGGCGCCGCCGATGTCCACCTGGTCCAGCTCGACGACAACCCGGACGGCGACCTGGACGCCGGCGACCTGGATGACGTCCCGTTCTACGCGCTGTACCCGATGATCGTGCCGACCGGTCACGGGCCGTTGCCCGGGCTGGTGCTGGCTCCCGAGACGAGCGCCGCCGGGCCCGCCGATCTGCGCACCCGCTGCGCCTGGCCCACCTGGGACATGACCGTTCTGCCCGACCTCGACACGTCCTGGCGGGTCCGGATGGAGATCGGCTCGCGCTCCGTCGCCACGATCGCGCACATCGACGCCGACGGCTTCGACGACGTCCTGCTGTGGCAGGCGCCGGAGGCGGTGCCGCTGCCCGAGGAGTGGTTCGACCTGGTCGACCGGGCCCAGCACATGCTGCTGGTCGGCCCCGCGGCCAATTCCAGCGACGCGGCCCTGCAGGGCGCCTGTGACGCCGGCGAGCTGTTCGCGGTGGTCGGGCGGGTGAGCTTCCTGTGACCCAGCAGACCCCGCCGACCACTGAGCCCGCCAGCACGGCGGCTGCGGCCAAGTCGCCGCGCCGGACGACCGCGCACACCGCCGCCCAGCTGCAGGCCGCGCTCGGCTGGGACCAGGCCCAGTTCGGCCGCGCCGTGGCCGCCGGCGTTTTGCCCGAGCAGGACATGAAGACGCCGCGCTGGTCCGGCGCCGTGGTGGACGATCTGGTGGCCCGCCGCGAGGAGCTGGCGGCCGCGATCCCCGACCTGCTCGACGACAGCCAGCTCATGGGCGTGCTCGAGCTCGGTTTCGGCGACTGGCGGCGCGCCCGCGAGGCTGGCCTCATCTTCGACCCGGAGCGGCCGCCGTACTGGACCAGGACGCAGGCCGACGCCCTGACCGAGCGCGCCGAGCGGCTGCGCGGGCAGATCCCGCCGCAGCCCCTCGGCGCCCGCCGGTGCGCCGACCTGCTCGCCGAGCTGACCGGCCTGCAGGTCGACCAGGCCGACATCGGCGAGCTGGAGAAGCGGAAGCTGACCAGCGTGGTCGACGACTACAAGGGCTGGAACCTGTACGACGTCGCCCCGCTGCGCACCATTCCCGGCGACGCCGAGCGCCTGGCCGTGCTGACCGAGGTCGTCGCCGAGCGGGTGGCCTGGCTGGCCAGCTCCCTGACCATGCGCGAGGCCGCCGACGTCCTGGGCTGGCGCGAGTACGACCTGGAGTGCGTAGCCGCCGAGCGGCGCATCAAGCCCGGCCGGTTCGATCGCTACGCCCGCACCGACATCGCCGCCCTGGCCGACGACGAAGACCTGATGGAACAGGTCCGCCGCGATCAGCTCCTCGGGCCTGAGCAGGCCGCCGAGCACGCCGAGATGCGCCGCCGGGATTGGGACTACTGCGTGGCCGCCGGCTGGGTCTCCCCGACCATGTACGTCGAGCGCGAGGTCGGCCGCCGCAAGACCGTCGACGTGCCGCTGTACGCCGTCGGCGACATCGAGGACATGCTCCTCATCGAGGGCGTGGACTGGGAAGCCGTCCGCGCCGTCAAACCCGGCGAGACCAGCCCCCTGCGCGAATACACCCGCCTGCCGATCAGCCGCGCCCAGGCCGTGCGCGCCTTCTGCGCCCAGCTCAGCGCGGACTACTCGGTCGAGGTGTGGCCGCACTGGTGGAACGCCGGCGACCGCTGGGAGATCGACTGGGAATTCCGCGAAGACGGCCACCCCACCAAGACCGAGGTCACGGCCGCGCTGGCCGCCCACCACGGCGCCGCCCAGCACGCCGACCGCATCACCCTGTCCACCGAGGTCGGCGAGGTCATCCGATGGGCCCGCTCCGCCCTACGGCCAGGCCGCGCCGTGGTGCTGGACACCGAGACCACCGGCACGGACGGCGTGGTGATCGAAATCGCGGTCCTGGACGGCGCCACGGGCGAAACCCTACTCAACACCCTGGTCAACCCCGGCCACGTCCCGGTCGAGCCCGGCGCCCGGGCCGTGCATGGCATCGGTGATGCCGAACTGGCGGCCGCCCCGTCCTGGCAGGAGGTCGCCCCCGGCCTTCCTGGCCGCCATCCGCGGCCGCCACGTCCTGACCTACAACGCCCCGTTCGACGCGGGCCGGATCCTCACCACGCACAGCATGGCCGGCCTCGACGTCACCGAGCTGCCCCGCCCCGACCACTGGTGGTGCCTGATGCAGGCCCGCTCCGTCTGGGCGCGCGTCGGTTACTGGCTGCCGCTCGGCGGCGGCCACCGGGCACTCGGCGACGCCCGCGACGCCCACGAGCTGCTGCACGCGATCGCCTCCCCGATCGTACGCTGAGGAGGAGACAAGCATGAAGATCCGCCTGGTCGGCACCGTAGAAGAAGCCGAGACCGCCGCCGCCCTGATCGCCACCGTGATGACCATCCTGGAAGACTCCGGCCCGCGCTCCCGCCGCGGCGGCGGCCTGCAAATCCAGCGCTACCTCGACGTCCGCCTCACACTACCCCCGGACCCTGCCCGGCCGCCGCGGTCGCGGCAGTCCGGCACAAGCGGCAGCAGCCACGGCCTGGAGGACGCGGACGCTGTCGATCTCAGCGGCTGGGGCTGACTTGTCAATAGACGCTACCCCAGCTCAACGCCATCACCACGGCGCCGAACTCGCCGCCGGCGAGGCCACTGCGGCCGCCGCGGTGGTGGCAGCAAGATCGACGGCATGGATCCCGCCGAGCTGCCCGACCCGCTGGCCACCGGCATCGCCCTGGCCAGCGTGCGCAACGTGGCGGGCGCCCTGGTGCCCACACAGGGCCGCTTCGCCACCGACCAGGGGCACACCGGCCGCCTGCTGGCCCCGGACGGCCGCTACGAGCACGCCCCGCTGCGCCGGGTCGACGTCGACACCGCCGACATCCTGGTACTGAAGGCCACCGCCCGGGTGCTCGGCGACCCCGCCGCACCCGACGCCGTACGGGATGGGCTGGAGAACGGCCGGGCCAAGGCCACCTCCACCGCCGCCGAACTGGCCGCGTACGCGGCACGCCTGGCCGCCCTGCTGGACCAGGCCGACGACGCGGACGCGACGATGCTCCGCGACCGCCTGGCCGACGTCGACCCGGCCGCCGACGTGGTCCTGACCCACGAGGAGGAGGCGGCCTACCAGAAGACCGCCGACCGGCTCAACGCCGCGTGGCAGGGCGGCGGCCTGGGCCGCCTCCTGTACTGACCCGTTTGCGTTACGGGGTTACGGCAAACTGTCCGCCAGGCCCCGTGACGATACGTCGGGAGGAGCGGCAGCATGAGGACCGTAACGCACAGAGCGGCGAAATCGCCTCCCGTCACGCCACGGCGTGACGGAACGTAGAACCGCCTGACCGTCACCCGCTGCCGAGAGGAACGCGTTCATGGCCGACTCGCAGGCCGAACCCGGGCGCCGGTGCGCCTCCCCGTTCTGCCGCAACAGGCTGCCCGCCGACGCCACCACCCGGCGCCGCTACTGTTCGGGAGCCTGCCGCCAGGCCGCCTGGCGCATCGACAACCCGTTCGCCACCCCCGCGCCCGCCCCACCGGACCCGCACGAGCTGGCGGTGCTGGAGGAGAAGGTGCGCCGGCGCGCCGCCCATCTGGCCGTCCACGCCAAGCACATCGCCGACCCCCTCACCGGCACCGGCAAGCAGACGGTCGCGCTGCGCACGCTGCCCGACCTGGTGGAGGGCCTGCTGGCCGCCCACGTCGCCGCTCGCCGAGCTGCAGGCGACACCTGGGAACAGGTCGGCCAGACGCTGACGATGCACCCCGACACCGCGCGGCGCCGCTTCGGCCGGCAGTCCGACGACGACCCGGGCGACAGCCAGGACCAAGGCGGCGGCGAGGATAACGGCAACGACGACGGCCCGGCCGACGACGCCGAACAGACCGCCCCCACCGCCCCCACCGCCCTCACGGCACCGAGCCAGGCGAACGAGCCTGTCGACGACGTCGCGCGGCCGTGGACCTCCGAGGCCGACCCGCTGTCACGTCCCCTCTGGTACACCGACGCCGAGCTCGACGCCGTCCAGGTCGTCAAGAGCGACATCCAAGACGACGTCCCGATCTACTGGGTCATCATCGCCGGCGAGCTGCTGGGCACCGTGACCCGCCGTCTCGGCGGCCACGGCTGGCGCGCCTACCACCGCAACGGCACCCTGGCCACGCACACCGGCCCCGGCAAGCACCCGGCCACCATGGCCGCCGCCGTGCTCGACCTGGTGGCCGACGTCCACCGCACCTGGCAGAACCGCCGTGCCTCAAGGGCCGCACCGCTGAGCGGCTGGCCGACCGTGGCCAAGCGCAACGACCCGTTCGGGAGGGCCACTTGCTGCCGATGAACTCGTCCTCGTCAAGCTCGGTCGGCGGAACGAGACGTGGCTTCCCACTCTGACCACGTTTGCAGCCGCTGCTTGTACACGCCCTGGGCGATGTCGTACGCGCCGCCGGACAGCAGCAGGCGCAGGGGTGGGTTTTCAGCGTCCACGACGGCGAACACGGCGGTTGTGGTGGCCTCCGGCCCTGGCGCCTGGTAGCTCTGTCGCTGCTGGGCCCTGGCGTCGCGCATCGGCTGGTAGGCCGGGTTGGGTTCGGAGCGGATCGCCGAGGAGCCGCCCCAGTCGGTGGCGTAGCCGCCTGGTTCGATCAGGGTGACCTTGATCCCGAAGGGCGCGACTTCGTGGGATAGGGCTTCGGAGAAGCCTTCGAGCGCCCACTTCGAGGCATGGTAGATGCCCAGGCCGGGGAACGCGGCCACGCCGCCGATGCTGGAGATCTGCACGATGTGGCCGGAGCCTTGTCCGCGCATCAATGAGATGGCCGCCTGGGTGACCCAGAGGGCACCGAACACATTGGTTTCGATCTGAGCGCGGGCATCGGTCTCGGTGATCTCTTCCAGAAACCCGAAGTGTCCATAGCCGGCGTTGTTCACGACGACGTCGAGCCTGCCGAAGTGAGCATGGGCCTGGCGGACCGCGGCGATGGCTGCGGCTTGATCTGTCACGTCGAGCGCGATGGGCAGGATGGCGTCGCCGAACTTGTCGGCGAGGTCGTTCAGAGTGTCGATGTCGCGGGCGGTCGCGGCGACTTTGTCACCGCGTCGCAGAGCGGCCTCGGTCCAACTGCGGCCGAAGCCGCGCGAAGCACCGGTGATGAACCAGATCTTGCTCATGGGGCGTGTTCCTTCCGCACCGCGGCCCGCGCGGCGCTGATGGGTGATGTGGGCTTTTCGGGGTTGGCCGGGATCGGTTCCGAGCAGGCCCTGATCCTTCACTGATGTGATCTACCAGGTGACGGGCAGCTCTGTGACGCCGGACAGCACGGCGAACGGCTGGCGCGGCACCTCGTCCACCGGCACCGCGAGGCGCAGCGTCGGGATGCGGTGGAACAGGTGCCTGAAGGCGATCTCCAGCTCGGCACGGGCCAGGTTCTGGCCCAGGCACTGGTGGATGCCGAAGCCGAACGCCAGGTGCTGGCGCATCGGGTTGTCCACGTCCAGCTCGTCGGACTGCTCGCGGTTCACGATGGAGCCGGCCACCAGCACGCCGTCGCCGGCCTTGATGGTGTGGCCGCCGAGTTCGATGTCCTCGGTGGCCGTCCGGGGCAGAAATGCGGCGATCGTCAGGTAGCGCAGCAGTTCCTCGACCGCACCGGGGATCGCGGCCTCGTCGGCCCGCACCTTGGTCAGCTGGTCCGGCTTGCTGAGCAGCAGCATCGTGCCCAGCGAGATCATGTGGGCGGTGGTGTCGTGGCCGGCGATCAGCATCGCCATGCTCATGCTGGCCAGCTCGTCGTGGTCGAGCTTGCCCTCCGCCAGCTGCTCGGCGATGAGGTCGTCGATCAGGTCGTCGCCGGGCTTGTCGATCTTCTTCCGCACCAGGTCGTGCAGGTACATGGTGAGCTTCTGGATGGCCTGGCCGTCGGCGTCGAGCCGGCGTCGGGACTGCTCCTCGAAGAATTCGTGGTCCTCGTAGGGCACGCCGAGCAACTCGCAGATCACCATGGACGGCACCGGTAGTGCGAAGCTCGCCAGCAGATCGGCGGGCGGGCCGGCGGCGATCACCGCGTCCAGCCGCTCGGTGACGATGCGTTCGATCTTCGGCTTCAACGCCGCGATCTTGCGCACCGTAAAGGACGGGATCAGCATCCGCCGCAGCCTGGTGTGCCTCGGCGGGTCGTTGGCGACCAGCGTCGCGTTCATGTTGGTCACGCGCGCATGCGTCGGCAGCGGCACCGGCATCGGGTAGCCCGGATTGCCCCGGTCGGACGACACGCGCGGGTCGGCAAGCAGCGCGCGGGCCTCGGCGTGGCCGGTGACCAGCCAGGCGGTGCTGCCGTCGAACAGCCGGACCCGTGCCACCGGGCCGCGTTCCCGCAGCTCGGCGGAGCCGTCCGGCGGGTCGAACGGGCAGCTCCTGGCCAGCGTGAGGTCCGGGATGGTGTCGGTCATGAGCGTTCCCCCACTAGTTAAGAAACGGTTCGTATCTTCACTTCGAGGCTAGACTGCCGTACTAAGAAACGCAACGGATCTAATCGGGGAGTCCCATGACCGGTGGTCGGCGCCGCGGCGAGGCGTTGGAGCACGCGCTGCTCACGGCCGCGTGGGCGGAGCTGCTCGAGGCCGGCTACCCGAAGCTGACCATGGAGAACGTCGCCGCCCGCGCCGGCACCAGCAAGCCGGTGATCTACCGCCGCTGGCCGACCAAGGCCAAACTGGTGATGGCCGCGCTCGCGCACAACGTGCCACTGCAGGAGTCCGACATCGACACCGGCTCGCTCCGCGGCGACCTGCTCGAACTCGTCGACCGCGGCATCAAGCAGTTCCGCCGGGTGCCCGGCGACACGCTTCCCGGCCTCATCACCGAGACGTTCGGCGAACCCGACGTGTTCGAGCAGCTGCGCCGCCGCTTCGCCCAGGACGACATCCTCGAGCTGATCCGACCGTTCCTCACCCGGGCCGTCGAGCGCGGCGAGTTGCGCACCGACCGGTGCAGCGACCGGGTCCTGCGCGTCCCGTTCGACCTGCTCCGCAGCGAGACCCTGCTCTACGGCATGACGGTCGACGACGCCGCCATCACCGAGATCGTCGACGACATCGCCCTCCCCCTGTTCAGACTCCACTGTGGAACCCCGGCGAGTCACGCTTAGCTTGTTCTTTATGTGCGCCACGAGCGCAGAAGGTGAGGTTGTTGTGTAGGTGACCTTGCTGGATGCGGTGCTGTGCAGGAGATGAAGGTCTGGCCCTTCGGCGTCGCCCTGCGGGGGGAGACGTCAAACCGCCTCAAGCTGCGTTGGCTGAAGACCGTCGTGGTGAGCGTTGAGGAAAAGGCGCACCTGATGCGTCAGGTGGGGACCGGGAGTGCGACGTGAAGTCGCGTGGTGCGCGCGCTGTCCTCGACGACTTCGGGGACCACCCCGAGCGCCATCACCATGGTCTCGTGCTCGCAGGAGGCCACCAGGCGGCGGCGCGCCTTTTCGTCGCCGACCGCGCCGGCCTGCTCGACCATGCGGGCGGCCTGCTCGCACAGGTCGGCGGCGCGCGCCAGCTCGCCGACGCGTTTGGCGCCGAAGTGAGCCTTGCGGCGCATGTCGTCGCGGCAGTGCTGGGCGGCGGCCAGCAGCCGGGCGTGGTCGCCGGCGCAGTCGACGACCACGTTGAGGGCGTAGCCGTGCTGCCACGCCTCTGCACGGGGGATCATGCGAGGTTCGCCGGCGCTGCCGACGTTCAGCTCGGCGGGGCCGGGGTCGTTCTCGTACAGCAAGCAGTTGCTGGCGTAGATCCACGCCTGGAAGGCGTCCTGCTCGACCTGGGTGCGCTGTTTCACCGCTGGGGCCTTTCGGCAGGGGAACGGGATAGGCACCATCGACGCTATCCGGCTGTGCCGACAATCCGGGGCCTTGTCAGGCGCCAGGCATCGGACATCTTCCCTGGTAGAAGCCCCTGCGCGGGCATGCGTGGCCAGCGCCGCTGAAGCGGAAGACGAGACGATTGCGCAAACACCGTCCCCTGGCTGTCCTGGGCGCGCTCTCGGAGGGAAGGGGCCCACTGTTGGCGCAGTGGACCCCGGGGCCCAAAGGTGTTCCGCGGTCGAACGGATGATTCCCTCGGTCACCTGCATCAGGTGAGCTTCCGCCTCCATTAGAGCGGTACATAACGGACACCAATAGGGTGTGCGGCACATTCGCACGCCCTTGAACGACGCAGCGCCAAATTGAACACCCCGGAACAGAGCGGAATGCCTCTGGACGTGCAGGGCCGATGGCGTTTTCCCGAGTTAGTTGCACAGACCCGAATAGGCACGCGGTATGCGTCATCATTGGCTTATCGCGCCCTTGGTTCCCCCGAAGGTTGGCGCCGACGGGCATCACGAAATTTTCGCAGGGCGCATTTACGCGGTCGATTCATGTTTTACAAAACGGACTATTCATCTCGTGTCTCACAAAAGAAGGTGACTCATCCTAAATGTGCTCCATTTGCCTCCGCCTTCCCCCTGCCGGTGCGTGGATCATGATCATCGGCATTGTGTTCTCGGTGACGATGCTGCGTCTGGGCTACCCGCCAGAGTTGGCGCTCGCGCTGGTGGCGGGCGCCGTGGCCAGAGTGGTCACAGCCGCCCGGTGCCTCACCTCCGCCCGGGCAACGGATGTCTAGCCGGCCTCCGGCCCCCAACGGCCACGCCGCCCAACACTCGACAGCTGTGGAGCAGCAAGACGTGGCCCAGCTCCTGTGCCAGGCGGGAATCGCGGACCCCGCCCGCCTGTCAGAAGTGGTCCAAGCAGCCGAGCAGGCCGTCGCGGCCGCCGAGCACAATCGCACTGCTGCGACGCGCCAGTTGGTCACCGCCTCAGACAAACTCCGGTACGTGACGACCGCGCTGAGAACCGCCCAGGCCAACCTGGAACAGGCACGGGCCGGGTGCATGACTGGCGCGGAAGACGACGACATCGCTCACACAAGAGCGGAGCTATCCGCGGCTGAAGCCGCCTACGCCAAGGCCGCCACCATGGTGGATCGAGCACACGCGACGCACATACGCACGACGAACGAGCTGGCGAAGGCAGAAAGCCGGGGCCAGCGCGCGAAAAGCAAACTGCGGGCCGCCCAGCAGCAGGCAGCAGAGGCGGAAGCAGCTCAAGCCACGCTCGCTTTCGCCGCCGGCGGCGAAAGCCCGCACGCTAGGCCGGCAGACAACGTGGTCACCGCGATCAGAACCCTCGCGGGATCTCATCAGCCAAACCAGACGAAGATGGGCAATCCGCCGGAATTGCCGTTCGAGCCGCCCAAGGACCTGCCAGGCCACGCGCTGAAACCCAATCCCCTGTCCGCGCAAACCCCTGCCGACTTCGTGGCCCTGATGAAGCAGTATCGGATATGGGCGGGTGGGCTGAGCTATCGAGAGCTCGTCAAACGCTCGCACAAGGCGTTCGGCGCCAGCACGCTGTGCCAAGCCCTGAAGTCCACTCAACTGCCACCGGAGAAGCTGGTCCGCGCGTTCATCTGGGCGTGCTCCTTTTCCGAAGACGACCTGCAGGCGTGGGCCACGGCCTGGCGACGTTTGCGCATGAGGCACCAGCGGCCTCAGGGGGAGATGCTGGCTCCGGTCACCGCGTTGCCCACCCCCCAAGCTCCTGGCCAGGCCAGCTGAAAGACCCGGGGGCCTCTGCCGAGCCCACGAATCGTGAGGACAGAGGGCGTACCTGAGCCAACCCGCCGCCTTGCGTGAAGTCGGCGATTCACTGCGTGCTCGGCGCCCTTGCATCCGACACCTGATCACCCGCGACCACCGCCACCTGGCTTCGGGGAAAGACGCGGGTGGGCGAGGGGTGGAGCCGCAGCGTGGCGGTGTTGGCGCCGTCTTCGGCGGCCTGAGTGAGCGCACTGCGGCGGAGCCGGGGGAGCGTGCCTGTACGCACCCGATTACTTCACCTTTGACCTTCACAACAACGCGAGGAACGCCATGAACAACAACCGGGGACTGTGGATGGCCGTGATCATCACCGCCGGTCTCTTCGTCGCCTTCGCCGGCGGCGGCCTGGCCTGGCTGGGCGGCACTCCCGTACCGCTGGCCGTCCTGGTCGGCGCGACCGGCTTCGCCGGTTTCGTCGGCCTCGCCCTGGCCGTCATGACGTTCCTGACCCGTGCGCAGGACTGAGCCCGTGGCCGCCCTCACCCGTCCCCGCCCTGCCGGAAGGCCCGCCCGCTGCCGGGGAGCCGCGATGACCCCGCCGATGATCCCGCCCACGTTCGCCTGCCAGCACATGCCCGGCGTCACCGTCATCTCAATGGCCGGAGACCTGGAGGCAGCCAACGCCGATCGGCTGGACGCCTTCATCACCCGCGCGCGCCGGCGGCCGGGCGACCACGTGGTACTCGACCTGAGCGAAGTACCGCTCCTGGGCCGCTCCGGCCTGCGCGTCCTGCTCAATGTCCGCGCCCACATCCGCCAGCACGGCGGCGACTTGCACCTGGCCGCCCTGCAGGAATCCCCCGCCCGCCTGCTGACCATCACCGGTGCCAGGCCCATCCTGACCGTGCACCACAGCGTGGAACAGGCCATCCTCGCGGCGCTGCACGCCATCCCGACCCCGCAACGCGCGCTCTGCACCGACCCTTCTTGGCCAGAGGCGTCAAACCGTCCAGATGACCACCTTTCGTGCCGCGTGGATGGCAGGTAACGCGTTCGTCACTATGGGTCCCGCTCGTACTGGTACGGGAGCACTCTGGAGGCATGTCGAAGACGGCGGCGGAGGTAAGGGGCAGGCCACGTTCGCGGGTGCGGCGTGGAGCCGTGATCGCGGTGGTGACGGCGCGCCGAACGCCCGCGGAGCGCTGCCGAGATGCCTGACCCGCCAGACGATGAGCGCCGCCAGGCGCCGCCGCAGGTGTCAGCCTCGGGTCCACAGTCGATGCTGGGCATGGCATGACCCGGGTTTATGTGTCTTCCACGTTCACCGACCTGCGGGCGGAGCGGGCCGCGGTGCGGCAGGTGCTGGAGCGGATGGGCGTGCAGGCGGTCTCCCAGGAGGGCTACGTCGCCGAATCGGCCTGTCCGCTGGACAAATGCCTGGCCGATGTCCGCTCGTGCGCGATGTACATCGGGATCTTCGCCTGGCGTTACGGCTACATCCCCCCGGGCTGCGAGCAGTCCATCACGGACTTGGAGTACCGCGCAGCACGCGATGCCGGACTCCCTGTCCTGATCTTCCTGCTCGATCCGCAGGCACCATGGCCGCCGCCGCGGATGGATGACGATCTGACCCGGATCAGAGCCCTGCGCGCGGAACTGGCCACCGACCTGCTGTGTAGCATCTTCACCACCTCCGAGGAGCTGGCCTCGCTGGTCGGTGCGGCGGTGCACAACCGGCTCCACCTCCCGCGCTCCGCCGCTGACGACTCGCTCACGGCGGACAAACCGGGTTCAACGCCACGGCGTCCGCTGCCGGCCGCCAAGCAGGTGCCCGCGCCGGAGATCCTGATCGGGGTGCCGCGCCGACCGGCAACCCAGTTCCTGGGCCGCGAGCAGGCCCTGACAGCCCTGCGGGCGAGGCTGGCCACCGGAGCGGGCGTGATCACGCAGGCGATCGTCGGCCTCGGCGGGGTGGGTAAGAGCGAGTTAGCCCTGCAGTACGCCCGCCGGCACCGCGAGGACTACCGGCTGGTGTGGTGGGTGGAGGCCGAAACTCCCGCCCAGATCCAGGCCGGTCTGGCCAGCCTGGCCCGGGTCCTGGCGGCAGGCGCCGACCCGGTCGCCGCCGAGCAGGCCACCCCCGACGAAGCCGCCGCCTGGACACTGGAGTGGCTCAACACCCACACCGGCTGGCTGGTCATCTTCGACAACGTCGAAGAAGCCGCCGACATCGAGCTCTACCTGGCCCGGCTCGCCAGCGGGCATGTGGTGATCACCACGCGGCGTGACGTCGGCTGGCAGCAGACGGGCATCACCCCGCTACGGCTGGACCTGCTGGAACGTCCGGCCTCCATCGACCTGCTGGCCGACCTCATCGGCCCCTCCGCCGCGGGCCAAACCCCGCTGCTGGACCAACTGGCCGACCAGCTCGGCGACCTGCCACTGGCCCTACGGCAAGCCGGCGCCTACATCACCCGCACACCGCGCATCACCCTGGCCCGCTACCTGCAGTTACTCCAGCAGACACCCACACGTGTGCACGCCGCCGTCCCAACCGGCGGAGACGCCGCCCGCGCCGTCGCCGACGTCTGGGCACTGTCATGCGAACGCATCCGCCTCGTCAACCCGCTGGCCCTGCACGTGCTCAACCTGCTGACCTGCTACGCGCCCGACAACCTGCCCGTCACCGTGCTGGACGGCCTGGCCGAAGCCGACGACCTGGTCATCGGCGAAGCGCTCGCCCTGCTGGCCTCCTACAGCCTCATCACCCTGACCACCACCTCCGAGGTCCCAGCAGGCCAGGAACCGCACGACCTGATCAGCGTGCACCGCCTCATCCAGGCCACCGTCCAGGCCCAGATCCCCGACGACCAGCGCGAGACCATCGGCCGCCAAGCCACCACCCTGCTGCAGGCCGCACTCCCCGACGATCCCGAACAGATGGCCAACTGGCCCTCCTACCGCCTGCTGCTCCCGCACGCCCGTACCGTCCTGCCCCCAGACTCCTCCGGCCTGGCACAGGTGCGCGACTACCTGGAAGCCAGCGGCGACCCGGTCACCGCCCTGGACATCCAGCACCAGATCCACCTCCACCATCTTCACATCTCTGGCCCCGAACACGCCGACACCCTGAACGCCCAGCATGATCTCGCCTACTACGTGGGGGAGGCGGGGGACGCGGCCGCCGCCCGCGACCAACTCGCCGCCCTGCTCCCCATCGAGCAGCACCTGCTCGGCACCGACCACCCCAGTACCTTGATCACGCGGGACAACCTCGCCGGCTGGACGGGGCAGGCGGGAGACGCGGCCGCCGCCCGCGACCAACTCGCCGCCCTGCTCCCCATCCGCGAACGCGTGCTCGGCACCGACCACCCCGACACCCTCATCACCCAACACGAGCTCGCCGGCTGGACAGGGGAGGCGGGAGACACGGCCGCCGCCCGCGACCAACTCGCCGCCCTGCTCCCCATCGAGCAGCACCTGCTCGGCATCGACCACCCCGACACCCTCACCACCCAACACGAGCTCGCCGCCTGGACAGGGGAGGCGGGAGACATGGCCGCCGCCCGCGACCAACTCGCCGCCCTGCTCCCCATCCGCGAACGCGTGCTCGGCACCGACCACCCCAGCACCCTGATCACGCGGGACAACCTCGCCCACTGGACGGGGCAGGCGGGAGACGCGGCCGCCGCCCGCGACCAACTCGCCGCCCTGCTCCCCATCCGCGAACGCGTGCTCGGCACCGACCACCCCAGCACCCTGATCACGCGGTACAACCTCGCCCACTGGACGAAAGAAGCAGGTGATCAGGCGTCAGAGAACGGCTGATTCCCCTCTTCATTAAACGATCATTTGTTGAAGATCTTGAAAAACAGGTCGCGTGGGGCACTGAAAACCTTCAAAAACTCGTTCAACAACCTCGGCGGTTCAACAACTCCGGAACACCGTTTGTTGAGAGGATGGCGGGCGTGACCGACGCCCTGCAGCCGCCCGCCGACCCGCTGGCCGCCTTCCCCGCCCACCGCAGCGAGATCCGCATCGGCTACGCCCGCGTCTCCACCGCCGGGCAGAACCTCGAACGTCAACTCGACGCGCTCAAGGCGGCCGGGTGCCAGCGCGTCTTCGCCGACAAGAAGTCCGGCAAGAGCGCCGAGCGGCCCGAGCTGACAGCCTGCCACGCGTTCCTGAACGAGGGCGACACCCTGGTCGTCCCGTCACTGGACCGCTACGGCCGCTCCCTGGCCGACCTCATCACTATGGTCGGCGACCTGCGCAAGCGCGAGATCGGCTTCACCTCCCTGCACGAGAACCTCGACACCACCACCCCCGGCGGCCGCCTCATCTTCCACGTCTTCGCCGCCCTGGCCGAATTCATCCGCGAGCTCATCGTCGCCGGCACCCGCGACGGCCTGGCCGCCGCCAAAGCGCGCGGCCGCACCGGCGGCCGCCCCACCGTCATCACCCCCGAACTGCTGCGCGCCGCCCGCGACATGCTGCCCAACCCCCACAACTCCATCACCGCGATCGCCAAACTCCTCGGCGTCAGCCCGGGCACCCTCTACAACCACATCCCCGACCTGCGACAGCTCCGCGACAGCGGGAAGCGCGAAGAGGTCACCAGCACGGCCTGATCACCCGAGACGCCACCTCGATGAAGAGCGCAGCAAACCCTCGTGTGCGTGATCCGAGAGCGGGCTATGAGCCGTCGCGGTGCTGTGTCGTCTGCAACAGACCGGTCCGGACCGCCTGCGTCGTCGGATGGCCTAGACCCAGCACCCGCTCACAGTCGGCCAGCGTCTGTTCGTACAGCCGGATGGCCCGCCCAAGGTCTCCCACCGCCCGGTAGGCGGTGGCGAGGTTGCTGCGGGACGCAAGGGTGTCTGGGTGGTCGGCGCCTTGCCCCCGTTCGCAGTCGGCCAGCGTGACCTCGAACAGCGGGATGGCCCGCCCCAAATCCCCCGCCCCCCAATAGGCGGCGGCGAGGTTGCCACGGTAGGCCAGGGTGGTGGGGTGGGCGGCGCCCAGCACCTTCTCCCGCTCGGCCAGCATGGCCTCCAGCATCGGGATGGCCTGGCCGAGATCACCCGCCGCCCGGTAGGCGTAGACGAGGTTGTGGCGGGAGGTCAGGGTGGTGGGGTGGGCGGCGCCCAGCACCCGCTCACAGTCGGCCAGCGTGACCTCGTACAACGGGATGGCGCGGTGCAGGTCTCCCGCCGACTCGTAGGCGTAGGCGAGGTTGCCGCGGGAGGTCAGGGTGTCGGGGTGGGCGGCGCCCAGCACCCGCTCCCGCTCGGCCAGCGTGGCCTCCAGCAGCGCGATGGCCCGGCCGAGATCACCCGCCGACTCATAGGCCATGGCAAGGTCGTTGCGGGAGGTCAGGGTGTGGGGGTGCGCGGCGCCCAGCACCCGCTCCTGCTCGGCCAGTGTGGTTTCGAACAAGGGGATGGCCCGCCCCAGATCACCCGCCACCTGATAGGCATAGGCAAGGTTGCCGCGGGAGGCCAGGGTGTCGGGGTGCGCGGCGCCCAGCACCCGCTCCCGCTCGGCCAGTGTGGTTTCGAACAAGGGGATGGCCCGCCCCAGATCACCCGCCGCCCGGTAGGCGTAGGCGAGGTTATTGCGGGAGATCAGGGTGGCGGGGTGGGCGCTGCCCAGCACCCGTTCCCGATCGGCCAGCGTCTGCTCGTGCAGGGGGATGGCCCGGCCCAGATCCCCCGCCGCCCGGTAGGCGCCCGCCAGGTTGTTGCGGGAGGCCAAGGTGGTGGGGTGGGCGGCGCCCAGCACCCGCTCAAAGTCGACCAGCGTCTGCTCGTACAGGGGGATGGCCCGGCCCAGATCCCCCGCCGCCCGGTAGGCGCCCGCCAGGTTGTTGCGGGAGGCCAAGGTGGTGGGGTGGGCGGCGCCCAGCACCCGCTCCCACGCCGTACGGGCACGTTCGAGGCAGGCGATCGCGCGGGTCACGGCGCCCTGATTGTCCAGGTAGATACCGGTCTGGTTGAACAGGTAGGCGGTGGCGGCGGTGTCGGCATTGGGCGGGACGTGGTCGATCAATGCGGTGCTATGCGGCAGCAGCGTCCGCCAGGCCGGCCATCCGGCCGGATCCCACGGCGTTGCCGGGAGGGTGTCGTTGAGCAGGCGGGTGGCCTGGTCGCGGGCGGCGTCGATGGCGGCGGCCTCCCGGTGCGGGTCGTCGGGGTCGGGGGTGCGGGCGACGGCTTGGACCAGCCGGTGCACGGTGACCGTTTCGGAGTCGAGGGTGATCATGTTGTAGGCGGCCAGCTCCCCCAGAGCGTGCTGAACCTCCGACGCATCGGTGTCCAGGCCGTCCAGCAGAGTGCGGGGGATCGGTTCGGCGCCGTACCAGGCCAGCACCCGCAGCAAGGCTCCGGCCAGCGGGATGTCGGCCAACTGGTCGAGGGTTAGCCGCCAGATGCGGGCGATGGTGCGCTCGGCATCGGCTCCGCGGGCGGCCCGGTCGTACATCACCGCCGGCTGCTGCCGCAGCAGGTTCAGGTAGGCGCGCGGGGTCAGCCGGGTCTGGTGCAGGTAGGCACCCGCCTGCTCGATCGCCAGCGGCAGGTGCCCCAGCTCGCGCACCAGCTCGGCCGCCCCGTCCAGCCCCTCGACCTCGCCCTGGTCGAGCCCGGCCTGGACGACGTCGCGAGACAGGCCCGGGGCGGCCAGCCGGGCCAGCAGCTTGATCGCCTCCCGCTCGCCCAGCACGTCCAGGCGCAGCACGTGCGCGTCCAGGTGGTGCCAGCCCTCGCCCAGCCGGCTGGTCACCAGCACCTGCCCGGCCAGGGTCCGCTCCAGCAGCAGCCGCACATCGGCGGGGTCGACGACGTTGTCGAGCACCAGTAGCCACCCGTCATGAGCGGCCAGCCACGCGGTGGCCCGCTCAGCCCGCGCCTCCAGCGGCAACACCGTGGCCAGCTCCGGCTGCAACGCGGTTGCTAAACCGGCCAGGCCGGCCTCCACCGCCGGGCCGGAATCGGCGGTGATCCACCACACCGGATTCAACCCGCCGCCGGCTGCATGCTCCTGCCCTGGCGCGGGGGATCTGGCCTGCGCGAGCGCGTAGTGTGCGGCCAGCGTGGACTTGCCGACCCCGCCCAGCCCGTGCACGGCGGCCACCACCACTTCACCCCCGCCACGCAGCACCGCCTCCAGCCCGGCCAGCTCATCGCTGCGCCCCACGAACGTGCGCGTGTGCCGGGGCAGATTCACCAACCCCGGCGGGGCAGCCACCTCAGTGACCGGCCGCAGCACCGCCTCTGGCAGCACGTTCTGATTGATGGTCTGGTCACCGGCCGCCTGATACACCCGGCCCTGCTCGGAGGCCGTGCCCTCTATCCAGATCCGCGGTTGCCCGCCGGCAGGTTCGTCCGGTGCGACCGGTGTGCCGCTCATCGTTCGTTGATGGTCTGGTCGCGACCGGCCTGGTAGACGCGGCCCTGCCCGGAGGCCTCTGCCCGCATCTGCACGTTCGTCGCGTTATCGCCGCTGGAGGCGATCCCGCTGTTGTCGCCGCCGATCGAGAACGAGCGCTCCCCGGAGGCGGAGGCTGACGTGCCGAACGTCGCCACCAGCACCCGCAATTCGGCTTCCGCTGCGGGATCGTCCTCCAGCAGATCGCTCAGCCGCAGCCGCCACGCCGCCTCCTGCTTGGTGCGGGCCCGCTCCAGTTCGGCACCGGTGGTGCCGGCCAGTTCCTGCCGTGCGCGCTCCAGCCGCCGCTCGGCGACCTCCTGCCGCTCGGGTTTGCCGCGGCCGAGCAGCCGGGCGAAGCTCTGCTTGGCTGAGGTCCACGCATCGGTGGTCATCGCCTCGACCAGCGCCGTACCGCCCGCCGCCGCCAGCGCCGCTAACGCCTCACTCAACATCCCCGCCCCTCCTCCGGTCCCGCCCCCTGGGCCCTGTGTCCGGCTATCGCCACGAACACGTTCCGCATTACTGCGATAACCGACGGATCATGATTTGAGGTTCCCGAATCTGTTTGTCACTGGGCGGCTGTCTAGGTTCGGCCGCGAGTGCCTGGCCGACCCAAGAGGTCATCGCAGATAAGCAGGGGAGTCGTCGGCGTCACGGCGGGGCGTTCCCACAGGACAGCACCACCGTTATCGCAGATAGTGACTCACTATCTGCGATAGCAGGCCGCTTGCCACGACGCACCGCCGGGTGGACGATCCAATCCCCCGCATTGCTTCCCACTCCAGGAAGGCCAGGGGCCGCTTCGTGATCCGCATGCTGATCTCGATCGCGCTCAACCGCCGCCTGTCCGGCGACACCCGCTATGTGCGCTGCGCGGCTTGCGGCACTACGGCCAGCCAACTCGAGGCCCCGTTGCGGGTCTCCGTGCGGTTCACCACCGTTGACGGGCACCTAGTCGACGGGGATCAGACACCGCCGGAATGGACCTGCCCCTCCTGTGGCCGCACAGGCCCGCTCCAGGTAGGCGAGTTGTTACCCAACGACACGCTCACCCGCTGCCAGCACAGGCACCTGTGCCGGTGCCGGTGGAAGGTCCCCGGCAACACCACGGTCGTCACCTGCCCGCGCTGCTACACCGTCCAGCCAGGCCCTGCTGCCTAGAAAGGAGGCTCGTCACCAGGCGGCGCCGGCATGGCCGACGCCCATGAGTTCATCCGTCGGCGACGCCGGCGTGGCCACGACCTTGGTGCGATACACCCGCCGCGGCGGCCAGGCGCAGCGTCTGCCACCCGCCCCCGGTGTCCTCCGCCCTCCAGGCGTCCGGCCACACCCGCTCCACATCCGCCGGAACAGGGGCCAGTCGCACCTCCGCCAACTTGGCGACCTCCAGCCCCGTCGCCCCGCCGAAGCTGGCGGCGCCGGTGAAGGTCGCCCCGTCGAACCCGGCGCCGCTGGTGAAGGTCGCCCTGTTGAACCAGATGGTGCTGGTGAAGGTCGCCGCGTCGAACCCCGACGACGCGGGTGAAGGTCGCACCGCCGAACCCAGCGTTGCCGGTGAAGGTCGCCTTACCGAACCAGGCGGTGCTGGAGAAGGTCGCCTTGCCGAACGCGGCGGTGCTGGTGAAGGTCGCCGCGTCGAACCCGGCGTAGCCGGTGAAGGTCGCACCGCCGAATCCGGCGGCACCGCTGAAGGTCGCCGCGTCGAACCGGGCGCCGCCAGTGAAGGTCGCCGCGTCGAACCTGGAGACGCTGGTGAAGGTCGCACCGCCGAATTCGGCGTCGCCGGTGAAGGTCGCCTCGCCGAATTCGGCCTCGCGGGTGAAGGTCGCACTGTCGAACCTGGCGGTGCTGGTGAAGGTCGCCTCACGGAACCTGGCAGAGCCGGTGAAGGTCGCGCCGCCGAATCCGGCGGTGCGGAGACGGCAGCGGGTCAGGTTGAAGTCGATGAGGGTGGCTCCGGTGAGGTCGAGGCGGAGGTTCTCCCAGTAGCCGGGGTTGGGGTCGGGGAGGCGACCCCGCCACCACCGGCGGGGTCCGGGCGGCGGCTGGTAGCGCAGGTGGGCGGTGAGGATGCGCTGGGCGGTGAGGCGGACCTGGCGTTCTTCGTGCGGGTCGCGGCCGCCGGTCGCGCCAGGGCGGGCCGTGCCGGGGGTGCGGGCGGCGCGCTGGGCGGCGCGCTGGGCGGCGCGGATCTTCTCGTGCCGGTCCTGCTCGGCGGGCAGGACGTACGGCATCCTCAGGTACGCGCAGAGCACGTCCACGATCGTCTGGCGCAGCGCCGGGGTGTCCTGGGCCAGGCGCTCCAGCGCGTACAGGCCGACCAGCCGGACCGGCGCCTGGGCATTGCCGAGCTGCTCGGCGGCCTTGGTGTAGAGCTCGGTCACCCGGCGCTCAGCCGCGTCGTGCGTGGTGTGCGCGGCGGCCAGCTCCTGGTGCCGCTGACGGCGCACGGCCAGTAGCAGCGTCACCGCGGCGCCGACACCGGCGGCGGCCGCCAGCGCGGTCCGAGCGGCCTCAATCCGGGCGGAGACCTGCTCGGCGAGGGTGGGCAACTTGTCGAGGTCCTGCAGCAGCCAGGCGCTGACACCCCAGACTGCCGCACGATGTGATCGCCGTCCCGGGCGGGCGATCCGGCCGGCGCCTGCCACGGGCCAGGCCGAACGCGACGCGCAAGTGGCTGTGCGGCTCGGTTATCACCGGCCCCGGCCCTGTGATCGCCAAGGTGTTTGACCATGCCGAGGCCCGTGATCCCGCGCATGCCCGCCCCTGGGTCGTGCTCGTCGACGGGGCCCGCCACCAGCTCGACCTGATCACTGCCGAAGCCGCTCGGCGGCGCATCCGCGTCCACATCGTGATCGATTTCGTGCACGTGCTCGAGAAGTTATGGGCTGCTGCGTGGAGTTTGCACCCGCCCGCGGCACCGGCCGCGGAGGACTGGGTCGCCGGGCACGCCCTGGCCCTGCTGGCCGGGCACACCGGCCAGGTCATCACCACGCTGACCGCGCAGGCCGCCACAGCCGGTGCGCAGCACCGTGACGGCATCGACGCGTGCATCCGCTATCTGTCCAACAACGCCGGGCATCTGCGGTATGAGCAGGCGCTGGAGGCGGGATGGCCGATCGCGACCGGGGTGATCGAGGGCGCGTGCCGTCATCTGATCGCCGACAGGTTCGACCTGGCCGGGGCGCGGTGGGGGCTGGCCGGGGCCGAGGCGGTGCTGAAGCTGCGCGCGCTGGTCGCCAACGGTCATCTGGAGGAGTACTGGACTTTCCATCTCGCCCGGCAACACGAGCGCGTCCACCAGACCGGCTACCAGGACGGATACGCCCTTACGGCTTGATCGCTTCAGTCACTCACGAGGAGCCGCACCCAAGCTGATTGGCACGGGCGCCACCTCCTTACCGCGCCTGTACGAGCAGTACGGTCGTTCGGCTCTCGCCCATGCGGCCACGGACGCTGCGTTCGCCGAGAAGATCGCCCAGCAGGCCGCGCATCTCCTGGAGACCAAGGACAAGAATGGGCGCCCGTTCCGCGGCCGCTTCCTGTACGCCTTCCTCAGCGGGACGGCCACCGCCGCCATACGGATCATGTTCTCTAGCGGTGTGAGCACCGTGGATGAGGACGGCACGCACATCCCCACCGTGTTCAGGGGTTATCTGGGGTTGTTCGCATCTTCTCGCAGGTCAGGGAGATGTGATCTTGTCAGGCACGTAAGGCACGTTGGCTGGTGTGCTGGCATGCTGGGGGTGAACGCGTGTTCAGGTGTTCCGGTCGTGGTGATGTCCGTTCAATGCATGCCCGCTGGGCCCGGTCTCGCCGTAGCTAGATGCCCGAGCTGCAGACCGTGAGCAGGTCGGCGCTTCAACCCGGCTGGCTGGTGGGGTGTGCCGGCTGGGTGGCTGCCAGGCTGGCCAGGAGCTTGAACCGCTCTTCGGAGGTGCTGCCCGGCTCGGCGGTGTAGATGGTGAGGCCGTACACCGTCCGGCTGGACACGGGCAGGTCAAGGGACTGGTAGGTCAGCTCCAGGTCGCCGACCTGCGGGTGCCACAGCCGCTTGCTGCCAGCGTGGCGGATGCGCACGTCGTGGGCGGCCCACTGGCTGCGGAACTCGGTGCTGAGCGTGGACAGCTCGCCGACGAGGTCGCGTAGCGCCCGGTCGTGGGGCTCGCGTCCGGCCTCGGCGCGCAGCAGCGCGGCGCTGACGGCGGTGGCCGCGTCCCAGTCGACGAAGAACCGCTGGGAGCCCGGGTCGAGGAAGACGTAGCGGGCGAGGTTGGCGCGGCCGTTCCGTGTGGTGGCAGGGCTGTCGAAGACCGGCGCGAGCAGGGCCCGGGCCAGCGCGTTGTGGGCGACGAGGTCCTGGCGGCCGTTGCGTACGAACGCCGCCGACATCGTCATCGAGTCCAGCAGCCACTGGACCGGCGGCGGGACCTGGACGTCCTTGCGGCGCGAAGGCGCGCGACCGGCGGGCCGGGCGGCGTGGGCCAGATCGAACAGATAGGTGCGTTCGTCCTGATCCAGGCACAGGGCCTGGGCCACCGCGTCGAGCACCTCTTCCGATACGCCGCTGATGTGGCCCTTCTCCAGCCGCGTGTACCACTCGGTGCTCACACCGGCCAGCACCGCGACCTCCTCGCGGCGCAGCCCGGGGACCCGGCGCCGGCCACTGGTGGGCAGCCCGACCTGCTCCGGGGTCAGCTTCGCGCGCCGGGTGGCAAGGAAGTCCCGGATCTGGGCACGGTGGTCGGGCCGGTCGTCCATGCCCCCACGGTAACCGCAGGGTTCGCGCAGCCGCCGACGGTAAGGGGGTTGAGCTTATCCCCCCCATAAACGCGCTCTGCCTCGCGCCCGGCCAGGCGGGTTTCCTGGGATCAGCAGGGAGAACGCGACCTGCGACACGAAGATGAACCCTGTCCGACCAACTCTTGTAACGGTGATCGGCCCGCCCATCACCGTCGAAGCCCTCCTGTGATGCACCGACAGGACCTCCAGCACCCGGGAGTATGACCATGACCGGCAAGACCGTACTGATCACCGGCGCGACCAGCGGCATCGGCGCCCACACCGCACGCTTGCTCCTCGACCGCGGCCACCGCGTGGCCGTCACCGGCCGCGATGAGACCAAACTCAAGTCCTTCCTCGACGAGACCGGCCACCCCGACCGGCTGCTCGGCATCATCGCCGACGCCGCCGACTGGCCGGCCACCCAAGCCGCCGTGACCCGCACCGTGGCACACTTCGGCGCCCTGGACGCCGCGGTGGCCAACGCCGGCTTCATCCCCGCCGACCACCCGCGCACCATCGCCGACGGCGACCCGGAACTGTGGGCGCCCATGGTCCTCACCAACGTCCTCGGCCCCGCCCTGCTGGCCAACGCCGCCCTGCCCCACCTCGAGACCACGGGCGGGCGGCTGGTGCTCATCGGCAGCGTCGCCGGCCTGAAGAACAGCCCCGCCAACCTCTACTCCGCCACCAAGTGGGCCGTCACCGGCATGGCCGAGAACCTGCGGATGTACGCCACCAGCCGCGGCATCGGCGTCACCCTCGTCAACCCCGGCATGACCGACACCGCCTTCTGGCAAGGCGGCGTCCCGCCCTTCGCCCTGTCCCCCGAGCCCGTCGCCGAGGCCATCTGCTTCGCCCTCGGCCAGCCGGCCGACGTCGACCTCAACACCCTGACCATCCGGCCGGTCGGCCAGCCCGCCTGAGACAGACCTGACACCCTGTGGCATCGCAGCTTGTCGTGAGCCGTGGTGGGGGGCTCACCCCGAAGTGTGGACACTGGCTGTCATGCGGCGAGCAGAACTCTAGCGGTGCTCTGCTGCTCGTAGTCGATCGGGCTGAGGTAGCTGAGGGTGGAATGTCTCCTGCGGGTGTTGTAGCGGGTGATCCATTTGAAGACGGCCAGGCGGGCCTCACGCGGCGAGGACCAGCGCCCGGCGCCCTGAAGCGTCTCGCGTTTGAGGCTGGCGTTGAACGCCTCCGCGGCGGCGTTATCGGCGCTGGTACCGACGACGCCCATGGACTGGCGCACCCCCAGCTCGGCGCAGACCTGGGCGAACTCGGCCGAGGTGTACTGGGCCCCGTGATCGGAGTGGAAGATCGCCCCGTCCAGGCTGCCCCGCGTCGTGGCGGCGGCCCGTAGCGCGTCGGTCACCAGCTCGGTGCGCATGTGATCGGCGATCGACCAGCCCGCCAGCCGCCGCGAACCCAGGTCCAGCACGGTCGCCAGATACAGGAACCGGCCCTCACCGACGGGGAGGTAGGTGATATCGCCGACATAGCGCTGATTCGGCGCGGGCGCGGTGAAGTCCCGCCGGAGCAGGTCGGGCACCTTCTGATGCGACGGCTCGGGCACCGTGGTGCGCACCTTCTTGCGCAGGTGCACCCCGACGATGCCGAAGCGGCGCATGACGCGGGCGACGCGCTTGTGGTTGACCTCGCGGCCCTTCCCTCGCAGTTCGGCGGTGACGCGCGGACTGCCGTAGGTGCTGTCGAACTCCTCGTGGATCTGCTTGATCTCCTCAGCGAGTGCGGCATCGGCCGCAGCGCGGGCCGCCCGCGCGGACGCCGCCTTCATCCATCGGTAGAAGCCGGAGCGGGAAAGTCCCAGCACCCGGCACAGCCGCTTCACGCCGAAGGCGCCCACGTGGTCGGCAACGAACTCGAAGCGGCTCACCAGTTCGTCTCTCCCGCGAAATATTTGGCCGCCCGGCGCAGGATGTCGCGCTCCAGTTCCAGCTCCCGGACCCGAGCGCGGAGCTGCTTGTTCTCCTCTTCCAGCACGTCGTCGGACGATATCGGGCCGCTCGCCGGCTTCTTGGCCGGGCCCGCCTTCTTCGCCCCGCCGGCAGTGCCGTCCGCGCGGGCCTCCTTCACCCACAGGCGCAGGGTCTCGCGGTTGATGCCCAAGTCCCGGGCCACCGACGCATACGTCCGCGCCGGGTCAGACAGATACAACGCGACGGCGTCCGCCTTGAACTCCGGCGGATACGACTTCATCGCCACGTGGAACTCCTTGTCTCCGGATTTCCATCATCCGGCACTCAAGGTGTCCACACTTCGGGGCGAGGACCCAGTCTCCAGCTCGGCTTGCGCTGCTGGCTGTTCGACGACAGGGCGGCCCGTGGCGAGTTCGGGCACGTACTTGTAGATCGTGGAGCGGCTGACGTTCAGCAACCGGGCGATCGAGGACACGGTGGCATCGGGCTGGGTGAGCAAGGCGCGGGCGTGCCGGACCTGCTCGGGGGTCATCGCGGGCGGGCGGCCGAGTCGCACTCCGCGAGCCTTGGCGGCGGCCAAACCCTCGTGGGTGCCCTCCACGATCAGCTCGCGGATGAACTCAGCGAGGGCGGCGAAGACGTGGAAGACGAGACGGCCGCCGGGGGTAGTGGTGTCGAGGGCTTCCTTCAGGGACCGGAAGCCGACGCCGCGGCGACGCAGATCGGCGACGATCGTGATGAGGTCGGCCAGAGAGCGGGCGAGCCGGTCGAGCGAGGGGACGACGAGGGTGTCGCCGGGCCGTAGGTAGTCCAGGGCCTTGGTGAGCTCTTCGCGGTTGGTGTTCTTGCCGCTCAGCTTGTCAGCGAAGATGCGGATGCAGCCGGCGGCTTCGAGCGCGCGGGTCTGTCGGTCGAGGCGCTGATCGCGGGTGGAGACCCGGGCGTAGCCGACGAGCGCTCCGGTGAGGACTGTAGGTTCGGCGCCAAGGAGGTCGTCGGCGGCCTGGCGGATCATCGCGGCGGGGGCCGGATCGTCGGGGAGCGTCGTCACACCTCGGAAGTGTAGAGAAAACGATGTTGCGGGAATTGATGAACACTCCGACTTCGCAACACGTTTTTCCGACACTCCGGCGGGCTGTCGGCAGTTCGTGAAGGGGGCTCCGGCCAGGGTGTTGAGAATCGAATGATTCTCGACATGATCCACAAGGGCAGAATGGACATCAGCCTCGCTAGAAGTCTTCGGTCTTCACAGCGAACTGGTGGCTGGTCTCGACGCGCCCGTCCTCCAGGGTGCAGGTCAGCCAGCCGTACAGGCCGTCCTGGTAGGCTTCGTCGTCGCCCAGCTCAGCGGTGTAGCGGCAGCACCGGAACAGCTCGGCCCTTGAGCAGCAACCAATCGGCCAGTGGCGTTAGCGAGCCCGTGGGGGCTCGGGCTATCGCCACTGGTCGTTTGGATGCGACCGCTCATGGGCGCGGGTCACAGGCCCCATTCGGATGATCCTGCCCAGGGAGGCCTGGAGTTCCTATGGCTACGGCGTGTAGCGAGGTGGGCGTAGATCCGCTTTCTAACTGGGGGTTTCTCGAGCTCCGTGGATGATGCGGTGGATGGTGGACCGGCCGACGCTGTATTCAGCGGCCAGGTCGGCCAGGGAGACCTCGCCTTCGGCGTAGCGGCGGCGGATGGAACGCCGTGCGGGTTCGGGCAGCTTGGGCTGCTTGCCCTTGAGCTTGCCCCTTCTCTTGGCCAACGCCATGCCCTCGCGGGTGCGCTGGTGCCCGATGTTTGCTTCGAATCGGCGACCATGGCGAGGGTCTGCAGGAACAGGCGCCCGAACGGGTCGTTCCAGTCGTAGACGGAGGCGCTCAACCCGAACAGCACCCCGCGGTCGGACAGGTCGGTGAGGATGTCGTTGGCTTCGGCCATGTTGCGGGCAAAGCGGTCGAATTTTGTGACGGTGAACACGGTGCCGTCCCAGACGGCTGCGAGGGCCTGGTCGAGGCCGTTCCGGTTGCGACGGGTGGTGCCGGAGAAGCCGCGATCGATGTAGATGCGGTCCTCGGGGACGCCGAGCGCGAGAAGCTGCTCGGTCTGGATGATGACGTCTTGTTCGTCGGTGCTGCAGCGGGCGTAGCCGACACGTGCTCCGTTCACGCTCTGAAGTGTTCCGGATAGGGAGCCTTCACCGGAACAGTTCGCGGAACACCTATACGGAACGCCCCGACCTGGGGCGCCACTGTGGCTGGGCGGTGTTCCGGTGGGGATCGCCTTACGGAACATCACCGGGCCTCCCGCGAGATGCGACTGTCACAAACAGGGACGGCGTCCTGCTCGCAAAGCTGTCTCACGCCCCAAAGCAGCTGTGAGCTAGATCACGGTTGAGGTTGACCTTGGGTCAGGGTGCAAGCTCGGCGCAGCGGCGAGAGGCCGACCCCGGACATAACAACCTTGAAGGGCAACCACTATGATGATCAACCTTTCCGATCAGGACAAGAACACCCTGCCGATCGCCGGACAGGATCGCCCGGAGCTGCGCAAGGCGATCGAGGAGATCGTCGAGTCCGGTTTCCTCGGGGTGTCGCTGCGTGTGCACGATGAGCGGGGCGCGTGGGCCGGCAGTGCCGGGGTGGCCGAGCTGGGCGGCACCGAGGCGCCGCCGGTCAACGGGCACGCTCGGATTGGCAGCAACACCAAGACCTTCACCGCGACCCTGGTGCTGCAGCTGGTGGCCGAGGGCAAGATCGGGCTGGACACCCCGGTAGCCGGCTACCTGCCCGAGTTCGGGCTGGACGGCCGGATCACGGTGCGGATGCTGTTGCAGCACACCAGCGGCATCTTCAACTTCACCGGCGAGGTCTACGACGACGGGTCGATCGTGCACGGGATCGCCGTCCCTTACAGCACCACGGGCAAGCAGTGGCTGGACAACCGGTTCCACACCTACCGGCCCGAGGAGCTGGTACGTCTGGCGCTGTCCAAGCCGGCCCGGTTCGCGCCGGGGACGGGCTGGAGCTATGCCAACACCAACTACGTGCTGGCCCGGCTGCTGATCGAGAAGGTCAGCGGCCGCTCGCTGGCCGAGGAGATGCAGGAGCGGATCTTGGGGCCGCTCGGGCTGTCGGGCACGGTGGTGCCGGACGCCTCGCCGGAGATCCCCGCCCCGCACGCCCACATCTACTACCGCTACCAGGAAGACGGCCGGCAGAAGACGATCGACATCACCCGCTACAACCCCTCCTGGGTCTCCACCGGCGGCGACATGATCTCCACCAGCCAGGACCTGGCCACGTTCATCTCCGCGCTGGTAGGCGGCAAGCTCCTGCCGGCCCCACTGCTGACCGAAATGTGCACCCCGCACCCGACGGGCATCCCGAACATGGACTACGGGCTGGGAGTGTTCGTCCAGAAGACCGACCGCGGCGCCACCGTCATCACCCACAACGGCGGCAACGTCGGCTCCGCGTCGCTGATGTACAGCACGCCCGATGGCAGCAAGACCCTGACCGCCGTACTGAACTGGGTGGACGACGCCGAGATGTCCATCGCAGCAGCGTTCCAGAACGCCCAGCACAAACTCGTCAACGAGGTGTTCTGCGGCGAGCACGCCGATCCGGCTCAGCCGGCGGACTGAACACCTGCGACCCGTACACCTCCAGAGACGACCCCTTCTGGTCGTGCCTCAGCTGGAACGTGAACTGGGGCCACCTGCTCGGCTGCGGTCTGCCTGGTCGCCGAGCTCGAGCACCAGGCAGAATTTGGCGGATGAACGGAGTCACGATTGGGCAGGCGGCGGCATTTGTCGGCGTCACGGTGAAGACGGTGCGGCACTACCACAAGCTCGGCCTGGTCAAGGAGCCCGAACGTGACAGCTCCGGCTACCGCAGGTACGGCTCGGCCGAGCTGTTGCGGCTGGTGCAAGTCCGGACGCTGGCAGCCGCCGGGGTGCCGCTGACCGAGACCGGGCCCCTGCTCGAGGCCGACACCGCGCTGTTCGCCGCCGCGCTCACCGACGTCGAGCGGCAGCTCACCGAACGGATCGAGGAGCTGATCGCGCGCCGTGACATGCTGCGCCGGCTAAGCCCAGGTCCTGCGGCTAGAGGGAGCAGGAAAGCCAGAAGCAACTCAAGGGTTATTAGTTAGATTTCCATCCAAGGGCTCGACATCGTCGCTGGCCTGCGGACAGGGGATGGTGTGGACAAGCCGGACATCGACGATGAATGGATCAGCGTCGGCGAGTGGGGCACCGTACGCGCCCGCATCGTCAAGCCCAAGGGAGGCTGGATGCGGCGACGCAGCCCGGCGTCAGTGGATGTGACGGGGTAAAGCGGTTCTGTGCCACAGGTGTGAAAGTGGCAGGGCTGACGTAGCTCGTTCTCATGCGGGCAGGCTGAAGTCATCCGGCCCAGATGGAAGCCAGGAGAAGCCGAATTCTGCTTCCCACCCACCAGGCCCAGGAGCGGGTGATCGGGGCCGCTGAGGCGCGGCTCGGCCGTCACCGTACAGCGAGGAGTATCGGGAATGGCACGAAAAGTGATCTACGGGCAGTCCGGAAACCCCGCCGACGTTCTGTCCGTCGCGGAGGTCGACGTCCCTGGACCGCCCGGCGTGGGCCAGGTACTGGTACGGGTGCACGCCTTCCCGATCCACATCGGCGACCTCCTCCCCATCCAGGGCCCCTACCCCTCGAAGACCGCGTACCTGACGCCCGGTATTGAGGCCACCGGCATCGTCGAGGCGGTAGGACCCGACACCCCCGTGGCCGCCGGGGTCGCCACCGGGGCGCGTGTGTCCTTCTTTCCCCACCCCGGGGCCTGGAGCGAATACGTCCTCGTCCCGGCGGAGTTCGTCGTCCCTGTGAGCGACGATGTTCCCGACAGCATCGCCGCCCAGATGCTGGCCAATCCCATCACCGTGATCATGCTGCGGCGTGAGCTCGAAAAGCACGCCACGATCGGCTACAACGGCGTCTTCCTGCAGACCGCCGCTGGCTCCAACGTCGGCCGCCTGCTGTCCGCCGTCGCCCAGTACCACGCCATCCAGCACATCAACATCGTCCGCAGCGACGTCGGTGCCCAGACGCTGCGAGAACGCTACCCGCGCGTTCCGGTAGTCTCCACCGCTCGGCCCACGTGGAAGGAAGAGATCCGCGAGCACATCGGGGCGCGGCCTGTTCCTGCCGCGGTCGACCCTGTGAGTGGCACGCTGGCCCGAGACCTCCTGCAGTTGCTCTCGCCCGGCGGGACCCTGATCACCTACGGCGTCCTCGCCAAGGAGCCCATCCCTCTGCACGCCGGGGACCTCCTTCATACGAGTCTCGGGCTGCGGGGCCTGATCGTCCTGCGCTGGGCGGAGACCGTCTCCGCCGAGCAGCGCGCTCACGACATGGCCACCGCGGCCCAGCTCATCGCCCGTGGGGCGGCCGAGGCGTTCGACGTGGCAGCCCAGTACGGCATCGACGAGATCGCGCAGGCCGTTGAGCACGCGGTCCGGCCAGGCAAAACCGGCACGGTTCTCGTCACCATTCCCTGACCCCCGCCGTGCCTCCCGGGCGCATCCAGGACAGGGCTCGGCGAAGACTTCGAGGCCTGACCGAGGCCTTGAACGCTTGCGGCGCGGACGCGGCGAACTCGAGACGCGCGTTATCTAGGGTTGGAGGACCCTTCCAGCAGGTCAGAGGATGATGATCTCTTCTTTCACGTAGGCCAAGTTGACCGAACGCAGCCCGGACCTAAGAAGAACCGATGGTGCGGAGAGAGCGCGTTGCTGGCCGTCCCAGACGAATCCGCCAGTCCCGAGGAACTGGGTGATGACCGAGACGGTGTTTCGGGAGTCTCGGCGCAGGCGCCGCGCTCAGCTGGCGGCGGCCCGCCAAGGCCGCGATGAGGCGCTGTCACCCATGGAGCTCCGCCTGACGGGCGATGTTGGCCCGCTGATGTTGCTGAACGCCGCGCTGCCGGTGATTCCGTTCCGCGGCCGGATGGCCGAGCTGACGGCACTGGGCGGGTGGGACGGCGCCGACGCACATGCGGGGATGCTGGTGATCGGGCCTGCCGGCGTGGGCAAGAGCCGACTGGCCTACCGACACGGGCTCGCCCTGCCGCAGGAGTGGGCGCGCGGAGAGCTTCGTCCAGGCCATGGTGGGCAGATCGTCCGGCTGGCCCATGAGGCGGGCGATCCCACATTGATCGTCGTCGACGATGGCGGGGCCAGCGCCGACCTGACGCCGCTGATGAGCGCCCTGGCCGAACACGACGGCACCCCGCTCATTCAGGCGCTGGTGGTGGCCCGCAGCGCACAGGCAGTGCGCGCGCTGATCGGCCCGCAACTGTCCGAACGCCACCGGCACATCCTCGACCAGGCCGAGGCCGCAGGCATGCTGCTGTCACCCTCAGGTAACTGTTGACACTGTTATAGTCAAAGGCAAACAGTTTGAGGTGAGGTCATGTTCATCCGCGTGCCGCCCACGGCGGTGCCGTACGAGGACCATGCCGGGCCGGGGCGGCTTCGGCGGTTGGCGCTGGCGCTGTTCGGGCCAGTGGTGCTGCTGGTCGCGCCGATGACCGTGGTCGCGGCGTACGGCGAGCGGTTGCCCGGGCGGGTGTACGTCTTCAACTGGCCGCTCGATCCTGGCGGCTACGAACCCACCTGGGACTGGTGGACCTCGCAGCCTCTGTACGGATGGACGCTCTATCTGGAAATCGGGATGATCATCGCGTTCTTCTATTCGTGGCGGCTGCCGCAGGTCCAGCGCGGCCTGGTCCAGGTGGGTTTCCTCCTCGGCGTCGCGGTGGGGATCTCCACGGCGGTGGGACTGCTGGCCATGGTCGACACGCCTAGCGCGGCCAGGCCGCCCTGGCTGTTCGCAGCGGAGCTGGTGATCGCCGTGGCGTCGGTCACGCTGGGCCGGGCAGCGGTCGGCCCGTTGCCGCAGGAGCCTGAGGCCACCCTGCTCCCGCCCGCGCACGTGCAGGCCATGCCGCTCACCCGTTACCAGCGAGTCCTCTTCACGACCTCTGCCTGGTCGATCCGCACGCTCGTGATGGCGGCGGCGGCGACCGCCCTGCTCGTGTGGATCTACGTGAACCGGCTCGCCGACGGCGACGACAGGACCCTGCTGAGTTTCGGGGGCCTGTACATGACGGTTTGGGTCGTCTGCTGGCCGACGCTGTGGGCGGCGCAGGCTTACACGCGGTTGCAGATTGACGGGTCCGGCGTCACGGTGCGAGTGCCCCTGCTGCCAATGCTTAGCCGTACCGTGCCGTACGCGCGGATACGATTCGCGGAGGCCAGGAGCACACCGCCGGAGGGACGCTACAAGCTGGGCGACACCGACTCCGGCTGGGGCGTGGTGTCCGGGAAGGGCTCGGCGCTGGTCCTGGCACTGGCTGACAGCCGGTCGTTCGTGTACTCGACCCGCGAGGCGGAGACGGCGGCCCGGCTGGTCAACGGCTGGCTCAACCGGCAACGTGGAGGGGAGACCGCAGGGTGCTGATCACCGTCAATCCGTCGTCGGCGCAGCCGCTCGCCGATCAGGTGGCGGGTTCGGTCCGGAACGCGGTGGCGAGCGGCCAGGTGACCCCCGGCGACAAGCTCCCTTCGGCGCGCAACGTTGCCGCCTCTCTCGGCATCAACCTGCACACCGTACTGCGCGGCTACCAACAACTGCGCGACGAGGGCCTGGTCGAGCTGCGCCGGGGCCGCGCGGCGGTCATTACCGGCACGGCCGACGCGTTCCGGCTGCGGCTCGTGGCTGCGGCCGAGGAATACGCGAGGGCAGCCCTGCAGGCCGGCGCCTCCGACGAGGAGGCGATCGCAGCCGTATGGCAAGCCCTGCTCAATGCTCGCGAGTGAGCGTCACAGCAGCTCGTGCACCCGCGCGGATGACGGCCTCGCCGCCCAGGCGGATGGCCCGGGATCGCGACCCAGAACTTGATCGTGCGGGCCATCACCGTTCGGTTCTGACCGTCCTCACCCGCGTCGAACCCCGACGGCAGGTAGCGCAGGAACTTCGGCTGAGTGAGCGTGTGGACCACCGTCGGCGGCACCCAGCCCTGCAGGCTGCACCACGACAGGAACTCCCCGACGGTCCCCATGATCGCGTTCGGTGCCCTCGCTGCGATACCGCACCGCGGCGCCCGGCTTGCGTGATCGCGACGGCATCGGCTCGTCCACCAGCCAGCGCATCATCGCCATCAGCTGCGGAAGGCTCGGGCCGGCCCAGTCCAGCCCATGGCCTCGGCAATACGACAGGTACAAGGCGATCCGGCCCGCGTAGGTCTTCTCCGTGTTGAACGCCCGGCCCGCCCCGCGCAGCCCCGCCAGGTAGCGAGGCGGCGTGCGCCCCGGTTCTCGTGAGCGGCCCCGCTCGTCCACCCGGGCCCGGAATTCGTCACCGTCCGGCCGTCCACGCCCAGCAGTCGCGCAATGGCACCGATCGTGCGCACCTCGTCCGGGTCAGGTTCTGAGCGGTCGGCGCTAGTTGGCGGTTGGGGACTCCTTCGGGAGGAGGCCGCCGTTAAAGGACGGGATCAGCGGGGCCGCGCAGCTGAAGGGCGCGTCGTCGGGGTTGCGCCACTTCTCGGCGCCGACGATGGTGATCACACCGATCAGCGCCATCTACCACGGCATGACCTTCAGACGATGCGGTCGTGCTGCAGGCTCATGGTCTTGAAGTCGACGAAGCTTCACTCTCCCTGCTACCTCAGCTTTCGACGATGGGAAAGCCCGGTCAAGTCCAGGCGCCGATCGGGCCGCAGTTGTACCGTCCCGTACGGGCGTCATGGTGTGGAACAGCGGGGGTCAGGCCGCGCCGGTCGACGTCGGTGAGCGCGTCCGCCCACTGCGGCTCGGCGACCGTGTCTTGGAACAGCCTGGACAGTCACGAGTCGTCTGTGGTGCGGCGGGCAGCCATCATCTTGGCCAGCCAGGCTCGGTCAGCGGCGATCGCCTGAGCGGTCGGGCTGGCGAGTGCGCGCCCGCCGCCTTCGGGGGTGCTGTCGGTCTGCGCGGTGCCGGGCTGGCGGTATCGGTCGACCACCTCGCGTTGGAAGGTCGTTTCGGGTTCTTTCGCACCGACGAGCGGTCGTGCGTAGGGGAGTTCGTGACGGCGTATGACCTCTGCCTGAAAGACGTCTTCGGGCTCGGTCATGGTCCAAGCTGCCTCGGCGGGCGCCGAGGCAGCGCGTGCGGGGCCGCGGTGCGAGGTTGCCGGTCCTTGCTGGGGGCTGGTCGGAAGTGGACTGATGACCTTGGGCGGGCGATGTGGCATCGTCGCCGGGTTCGTGCCCAGGAAAGTCGTTGATCATGGCGCTTTCAGCTCCCCTCGTCGGGCTGATGCATGGGTGGGCGTGCCTGTGGTGGTTGATCGAGAGCGGGGCGGCAGTAGCCGCTTGATCAGGTGGGTGATGTTCTGTTCGGCGGCTGCGGCTGCGGCGGGGGCGGTGCTGCTGGCGAGCGCGGTGACTAGGTCGGGTGATGCTGATGGGGTCTGAGCAGGTGCCGTGGTAGGCCCACCAGGTTTTGTGCCGGGCGACGCGGCCGTTGCGGTGGTGCAGGGCGGGTCTTCGGCGAGCGCGGCCGCGGCCATCAGCAGTTGGCGCTCGGCGGGGGTGATGCCGTGCAGGAGCCCGGTGGCGTGCTGGTCGCGGAGCAGGGTGGCGGCCAGTTGCTCGGGTGTTGATCAGAGCCGCCTGTTGCTCGGTCGTGCGCTGCGCCGGCCAGTGCGCCAGCTCTGCCGCCGCTTGTTCCATCCGCGCACGATACGCCAGTGGGCGGAGGATTTGGGTGGCGTTTTCGGGCACGGTTGCCCGGCTGCTGTCGTTGCGGATCGGCGGTGGGTGTGTGCGTTATCTTGGGTAGTCAAGCGAAATAGCTGGTCAACTGCTTGAAGGTCTGTCAGCCACGTCAGGCAAGTAGGTGTGGCGCGGTTCCGTTGATCTCCTTGAACTGACTGTAGTTAGGATGCGGCGTCGCCCCAGAGAGAGTGGAAGTGCTTCGCTAGGTCCTCGGCCGTGCCTCCTTCATTGAGGAGGGCCCGGGCAGCCTGAGCCTGCCTGATCGTGGGCAGATGCCCGTCGAGGAGGTAGGGGAGCAAGAGCCGGCGCCCCAGTACCTCACGCCACGAGATTCCCGATGGCCTGCGCACCACAGACACGTTGACTCTCAACGCATGCTCGTTGCCTGGCGGGACGCCAGGCCGGTCAATCTCAATGGCGACATACCGGAATCCGTTGGCCAGATCGCAGGCAGCGCAACCAGCCGGACCTCGGCTCAGTCTGTCGCCGCACTCGGTGCAGACGAGCCGGTCATGGGCGGCGTCCACCACCCGCCACAGGTGCCTGTCGGGCTCGTCGATCACCATCTCGGCGATGTGGCGCTCATCCAGGGCGGTCAGTGCGTCGAATTCCTGCGAGACGAACTCCCGCCATCCCGATTCGACGATCTCGTCAATGAACCTGGCGCATCGCTCGCAGTCCGGCGCTCCGGCAGGTTCCCACTGACCGCACTCCAAGCACCGCCGCATCCTCGAACGGTACTAACCGCCCCAAGCCGAACTCCACCCGATTTGCGCCTCGTGACGAGGTCGTTCAAGCAGCTGCCGGTGTGGCGTGTGTGTTCAGAGCCCGTCTGGTGCTCGCCTTCAGCGCCAGGCCCTGATCTCCTCGGCCAGCCCTTTGAGGGACTCGAGCGGATGCTCGACTTCGATCCACGGCGGGGTGAGGTCGGTGGGCTCGAAGCGGGGGACCACGTGGAGGTGGAAGTGGAAGACGCTCTGCCAGGCCGTCTTGCCGCTGGCGTGCCAGAGGTTGACTCCAGGCGCCCCGAGCGCGCCGGCGAGCCGCCGGGACACCTCGACCGCGGCTCGCATGACGTGTGCCGCAGTCTCGACTGGGATCTCTCCTATGTCTCGGTGATGCGCTCGCGGGACGACCAGCGTGTGACCCTTGGTGGCCTGAGCGAGGTTGAGGAAGGCGATGGCGTGCTCGTCCTCGTGGATGGTCTGCGAGGGCTCGGTGCCGGCGACGATGCGGCAGAAGACGCAACTCATGACCGGCATGATCACAGCACGCTTGGCCAGGCTGCAAAGGGGGTTTCAGCTGGGGATGGCCACTCTCAGGCCAGGAGCCCTAGGGTTTCGCGCGCTTCCATAGCAAGTCTTGGGTTGTCAAGCGAATCTGCTGGTCAGCCGCTTGGACGTCTGTCAGCCACGTCAGGCAAGTAGACCCCAGCATGCCGAGCATGGTGGGGTCCGGCGCGAAGGCATTCGAGCGTGTGGAGCGGCGATCGATCAGCGATGGGCCGTTGCGATGAGGCGCCGCAGTGCCGCGTGGGCGGGTGGGCCCCAGGTGGGCTTGCCGCCTCGGCGGCCGCGGACGCCGGCTTCGCCGATGAGGAGGCCGCTGAGAGCGCGGAGCACCGCCCATCCGCGGGCGCGGTGCAGCGTCGCGGCGTCCGCGGATGGGCGGTAGGCGGCATGGAAGCGGTCGGCGGCGCCGTCCGGCAGCAGAATCCACGCGGCGGCGAGGTCGCAGGCCGGATCGCCGGCGAAGAGGTCGCCGAAGTCGATCACGCCG